>NZ_JAUORC010000011.1:0-155671 GCF_030547465.1 Shewanella sp. 5_MG-2023 | reverse complement strand
TTTTGATTGCTTCACTCTTTACGAGAAAGAATGAGCAATTTCGATTAACTCAACACCTGTGAGTGTCCACACAGATTTCTTGTTTGATTTGTTAAAGAGCGTTGCTAATTATGTAAGAAATAATCTTTCATATCAGCGGCCATTTGACGCTAGGTCGCTGGCTTAGGGATGCGTATTCTACACTTCCCGTTGTTGGCGTCAAGTCATTTTTAACGTTAATTTAAAATGCTTTTCAACCGGTTAATTATGAAGCTTTAAAAGCGTCTTAATTAACGCTAACACCTTGAGGCTATTGGCCTGTCGCCGTGTCAGTGGATGCGCATTATAGGCAAGTTAAGATTTAGCGCAAGGGCTTTTGGCATTTTTTATCTGCAACACAAACTGAATGCGCAAAAGCTAAACAATTCGTGGTTTTTATCACCTAAAACCACCCTATTTTGTTGTTGACTGCCAATTCTAGGCTGCTTGTTTACCTTCAATAGCTCAAGTATTGGAACTAAGTCTTCAATAAACTCGATAATAACTATTGGTTTTAAGGTTCAAATCGCCTATTTTATTTTTAATAAGGAAAGTTGGTATACACCATTTAGGAATATATATGCTTAGTTTACGTTTATTGTGTTTAATAGGCTGTTGTAGTTTGATACAAGTTGCCAATGCTACCGTGATTTATTCTTGGGTCGATGAGAAAGGGGTAAAGCATTATAGTCAACAGCCACCGAATGAAGTTAATTCTGAAAAACTCTATAGTGAAGACATTGAGCCTGCACAAGTGGGTTACTTACCTGTTATTGCTAATGCATCATCAAGTGCAAATAAACCATCGGATGCAGAAAAGAATGCCGAAACCATTAAGGCTAGAGATGCTGAACAAGCAGCGTCTATTTGTGAAAGCGCTAAACACAGCCTAAATGTATTAAATACTTATCAACGATTACACCGCAAAGATCCCACCACCGGTGAAGCCGTACAGGTAACCGAAGAAGAGAGACTTGCTCAAATTGAAACCAATGAAGAAAGAATAAAACTGTTTTGCCAGTAATATTGTATTAGCTACAATATTAAGCAATAGCATGACATTGTGATATTAAGGGGCCTATTGGCCCCTTTTGCTATAAGTTTTGTCGATTGGGCATGATTAATTGCCAACAGTGTACATTGATTTAAACTCGCCACCATTACAGGTTTGGGTACCTGAGCGCCAACCTTTTTCAAATGCATTTATCCCATTTAAGGTTTTATCTTTCATTCCGTCGAGTGATTCACTTGATGTGCTTTGCAATAGTGCACTTTGACAGCCACGGTTATAGCCATAATGATAAATACTGTCGTAATCAACATTACCAACCTTAATAACTGGGATTTCGCCATTGGTTTGGGGGGCAGAGCTACAGCCTGTTAGGGCTATTGCTATGAGTGCGCTACTTATTACAACTAATTTATTCATGCTATATCCTTTTGACTAAAATCACAGTGGTTGAGTTAAACAGTCTACTTTCAAGCTAGTTTATAAATTTGATACTCGCAAGATAGCTTGCCGACACTGGGTTTACGAATTCGTCAAAAGGGTTATTTATTTTGGATAGTTTCTATTAATCAGTCTCACCTCGCCAAAAACACAAAAGGGGCATAGTTAACTACTATGCCCCTTTAATTGCTTCACTCAATTGATTAGCCATGCACTAAGTTGATTAATGACGAAGTAGATTATTGGCTAAATGTTAGCAAACCATCTTTCACATCTACGTTGATTGCTTTACCTGGTAGTAAATCACCTTTTAGTAAGTGATTAGCTAATGGGTTTTCAACTTCCTGCTGCAAGGCACGCTTGAGTGGTCTTGCTCCATATATAGGATCAAATCCTGCTTCAGCAATTAATGCCAGTGCAGCTTTAGAGATCGTTAAGCTAAAGTCTTTTTCTGCTAAGCGCGCTTTTAAGTTCTCTAACTGGATTTCTGCGATATAGGCAATATGTTCAGCTGATAGTGGATGGAACACCACAGTTTCATCGATACGGTTTAAAAACTCAGGCCTAAAGCTTTGGGTAACGACTTCCATTACCGATGCCTTCATCTGAGCATAGTTTTGGGTTTCAAAACCTTGCTGGATAATGTCAGAGCCTAAATTTGAGGTCATGATAATAACGGTATTTCTAAAGTCGACCGTTCGGCCTTGGCCGTCAGTTAATCTACCATCGTCCAATACTTGCAGTAAGATATTGAATACATCAGGATGGGCTTTTTCAACTTCATCGAGCAAGATGACAGAATAAGGCTTACGACGAACGGCTTCTGTTAAGTAACCGCCCTCTTCATAGCCGACATAACCAGGAGGCGCACCCACCAGCCGTGACACGGTATGCTTTTCCATAAACTCTGACATATCGATACGCACCATGGAGGATTCAGTATCAAATAGGAATGTCGCTAATGATTTACATAGTTCGGTTTTACCCACACCAGTTGGGCCTAAAAAGAGGAAAGAACCTATAGGGCGGTTTGGATCAGCTAGACCTGCGCGGCTTCTACGAATCGCATTTGATACCGCTTCTATCGCTTCATTTTGACCAATCACTCTTTGATGTAGTGCGTCTTCCATTTGCAATAACTTGTCACGCTCACCTTCGAGCATTTTACTCACTGGTATACCGGTGGCTTTTGACAACACTTCTGCAATTTCAATATCGGTGACTTTATTGCGTAATAAGGTCATGTCTTGCATTTCAGCCTGAGAAGCTAAATCTAATTGCTTTTCAAGTTCAGGAATACGGCCATATTGCAGTTCAGACATTCGCGTTAAATCGCCTGCCCTTCTCGCCACGTCCATATCCATGCGCGATTGTTCTAAATCGGCTTTAATATGTTGAGTGCCAGCCAATGCGGCTTTTTCAGTGCGCCAAATTTCGTTTAGCTCGTTGGCTTTAATTTCAACTTGAGCAAGCTCAGCCTGTAAATCACTCAGACGTTTGCGACTGGCTTCATCTTCTTCTTTCGCTAGTGCTTGTTCTTCTAGCTTAAGTTGAATTGCGCGACGCTCTAACCTATCTAATGACTCTGGCTTTGAGTCAATTTGCATACGGATACTTGAGGCTGCTTCATCAATCAAATCGATAGCTTTATCAGGTAACTTTCTGTCAGAGACATAGCGGTGTGACATAGTGGCTGCGGCTACAATAGCAGGATCGGTAATTTCCACATGGTGATGCAGCTCATAGCGTTCTTTTAAACCCCGTAATATCGCAATGGTATCTATCACACTTGGCTCATCAACCAGCACTTTTTGGAAACGACGCTCAAGTGCGGCATCCTTTTCAATATACTGACGGTATTCATCAAGCGTGGTAGCGCCAACACAATGTAAATCGCCTCGAGCAAGAGCGGGTTTAAGCATATTACCTGCATCCATCGCCCCTTCGCCTTTACCTGCACCAACCATAGTGTGCAGCTCATCGATAAACAGGATGACTTGGCCTTCTTCTTGGGCTAACTCACTTAATACTGCTTTGAGGCGCTCTTCAAATTCACCGCGATATTTTGCGCCCGCAATTAACGAGCCCATATCAAGGGAAAGTACCCGTTTGTTTTTAATGCCTTCAGGTACTTCGCCATTGACAATCCGTTGAGCTAAGCCTTCAACGATGGCAGTTTTACCCACACCGGGCTCACCAATCAATACTGGATTGTTTTTACTACGGCGCTGCAGTACTTGGATGGTACGGCGAATTTCTTCGTCGCGGCCAATAACCGGATCTAATTTACCTTGCTCTGCTCGCTCAGTAAGATCGACGGTAAATTTCTTTAGCGCTTGGCGTTGATCTTCGGCATTGGGATCATCGACATTTTGTCCGCCACGGATTTGATCTATGGTCGACTCCAAGACTTCTTTGGTGGCACCCGCCGCTTTAAGGCTTTTAGCTAACAGGTCATTGCCTTCTAACGCCGCTAATACAAACAACTCTGACGAAATGTATTTGTCTTTTCGCTTTTGGGCTAATTTATCGCATAAGTTCAGCAAGCGGATCAGGGTTTGTGACAACTGAACATCACCACCGGTGCCTTGCACTTGCGATACTCGTTCCAGCTCTTGGCTAATTGACGAACGCAGTGCACTGACATTAATGCCCGCTTGGGTCAGTAATGGGTGAATTGAACCTGAATCTTGATTTAACAAAGCCATCATCAAATGAATAGGTTCAATAAACTGATGATCTCGTCCTAACGCCAGTGACTGTGCATCTGAAATGGCGATTTGAAACTTATTGGTCATACGATCGAGTCTCATACGGCCTCCTAAACAATTAATTTAAAAACGGGAATGTTTTTGATAAGTAAAATATGGGGGTGTTTATGGATTTTTCAATCTAATGAGGCGAATTTAAAAATAAACCGTTAGGTTAAATGATGTAGATCAAATCTAAAAAACAGATTAGGACTTAAGCCAGATAAGCGACGCCATGCGGCCAGTTTGTTGTTCGCGGCGATAAGAAAAGTAATCACTATCGCTAAAAGTGCAGCGATTAGCGCAATATATTTGGGGAATACCTAATAACGCCAGTCTCATTTGAGCTAAGCCCGCTAAATCTGCTAAATACTTTTCAGCTTGCGGTTTAAAGTAGTCAGTCGCTTGAGGATGCTTTTCGGTAAAATATTGAAGTACTTCTGCGCCAACTTCAAACGCACCTGGGCCAATTGCAGGACCTAAATAGGCGATGAGTTCAGTCGTTGGAGAGGAAAATTTGCTAACTGCGGCTTCAATTATGCCATCACATAAGCCACGCCAGCCGGCATGGACTGCAGCAACTTCAGTGCCCGCATTATTACATAGTAATACAGGAAGGCAATCTGCGGTCATAATCGCCAGTGCAGTATTGGGGGAGTTGGTATAACTACCATCGCCAATGAGAGGAGATGCAATATCAGCTGTCGTCAGTCTAGAGCAATCAATGATGTCAGTGCCATGCACTTGCTCAAGCCAAACAAGTGGCGACTGGATTGAATGCGCTGTTTGTAATAAAGCCCGATTGGCCATGACATCTGCTACAACATCCCCCACATGCAAGCCTAAATTCAGGCTGTCATAAGGTGGTTTGCTGACACCGCCATGACGATTTGTCATGGCGATAGCAACATTATCAGGTAATGGCCAACTGGCTTTAAACACAATCAATCCTTATGCCATCGCTTACGCAAGACTAACGCCTATAGGTATTCTATTGGATTTAGTTCTGTGTCTTCGCGCAATGCTTTGGTTAGCATCTTCATATCCTCAGGGATAGGAGCATGCCAAGTCATAATTTCTTGGGTAAACGGATGTGCAAGCTCCAAACGCACCGCATGTAACGCCTGACGCTCAAAGCCTTTTAAAAGTTCAAAAAACGCTTTGCTTGCTTTTTTAGGCGGACGTGGACGACCACCATAAACAGGATCACCAACTAGCACGTGGCCAATATAAGCCATATGAACACGAATTTGGTGAGTACGACCTGTTTCAAGACGCAGTCTTAAACGAGTATGGGCTCTAAATTTTTCAGCAACGCGATAATGAGTGACTGAAGGACGGCCCCCCATAATCACTGCCATTTGAGTACGACGAGTTTCATGGCGTTCAATAGGTTCATCAACCGTGCCACCAGCTGTCATAGTACCAATCACAATTGCTTCGTATTCACGCACGATATCACGGGCTTGAAGCGCCGCAACAAGGTGAGTTTGTGCTTCAACCGTTTTAGCCACCACCATTAAACCTGTGGTGTCTTTATCTAAACGATGCACAATACCAGCACGTGGTACATGTTCGATTTCAGGACAATGATGTAATAACGCATTTAATAATGTGCCATCAGCATTACCTGCACCAGGATGCACAACCAAGCCCGCTTGCTTGTTTACCACTAAAATATGGTCATCTTCGTAGACGATATCTAGTGGGATTTTCTGCGCTTTATCTTTAACTTCTTCTTCAAGCGTTGCTTCTACAGCAATTAACTGCGACTCTAGTACCTTCTCACGAGGTATATCGACGACAGTATCATCAACTGAAACTGCACCAGATAAAATCCATTCTTTGATGCGTGTACGGGAATAATCAGGGAACAATTCAGCCAAAGCTTGGTCTAATCTTAGACCCGTTTGACTTGCTGTGATTTCGCTTTTTAGATTAATCTCTTGTGTCATAGGAACCGTACCCCTTTTTTGGGGTCCAAAGTGAATGAACTATCTGTTACAATCGGATTGTTTTCTATTTTACAGTGAAATGGAAAAATTCTTAACAATAACTTATAAAAGAATTGAATTTACATATGCATAATTTTGCCAAAGGCGCCGCCCTAGTATTGTTTTCATTGACTTTAACGGCTTGTAGCACCTCTAAAGGTTTTGAAGAAGAAGTTGTCAGTAACAAGTCGCCAGAAGCACTTTATGCTCAGGCACGAACCTCAATGGAACTTGGGAACTACTCAAAAGCCGTTAGAACCCTAGAAGCGTTAGACTCGCGTTACCCGTTCGGCCCCCACAAAACTCAAGTCCAATTGGACATGATTTTTGCCTATTATAAGATGGATGATGTCGCATCAGGTATTGCTAACATTGACCGCTTTTTACGCTTAAACCCAACCCATCCAGATATTGATTATGTCTATTATATGCGTGGTTTGACTAATATGCAGGCTGATAATTATCTTTTTCACGATATGATGAATATTGACCGCACCGATCGCGATCCTAAAAATGCCCAAGATGCTTTTAAAGATTTTGATCGTTTAATCAAAAGCTACCCAGATAGTAAGTATGCAGCAGATGCACAACATCGTATGCAATACCTAAAAAACCGTTTAGCAAAATACTCAATCAAAGTAGCTGAGTATTATATTAAAATGGGCGCTTGGAGCGCTGCAGCGGTAAGAGCACAAACTGTGATGGAGCAATTCCCAGGAACACCATCAACTGAACATGCCCTTGAAATCATGGCTCAGGCTTACGAAGAATTAGGTCAAGAGCAGCTAAAGCAAAACGTGGTAACCGTGATGGCGGCAAATTTCCCGAATAATGAGTTAGTCAGTAACTAATGTTTAGCCTTACTGCTTAACAACGCTAGAATGCCTTCAATTTGAAGGCATTTTTTATTTATACGCCATGTAGAATAAAACATCACAAAAGGTACAAAAGATATGCAGTTGACACATTTTCAGCTTAAATGCTAAAAAAACGGTTGACTCAAACGGCTTAAAACCTTAAATTGCATCCCGTCGCCCGAATAGCTCAGTCGGTAGAGCAGAGGATTGAAAATCCTCGTGTCCCTGGTTCGATTCCGGGTTCGGGCACCATATTTAGATTTGGTGGCTAACGCGACCAAATAACAAAAAAGCCTCGCAATGCGAGGCTTTTTTGTTTCTGTCATTTATCATTCATGCGGTAACCATTGCATCAATAAAGCGCCTTAACGACTTTGAGTCAGTACTCTGACTCATTTACTAGCTCCTTGTACTAGCCTCTTGAGCAAGCACACCTGAGTAATACCAGCTCATTAAAGCGCAACTTATTAGCGCCGCAGCTAACTAACACAAAGTCACCCTTGGCTTAAGTTAACCTCACAGACAATACCCATTAAGCTGGCTCAATGTAATCCACCAGCATTTGTACGGTTTGATTACCTCTAAACTCATTCACATCCAGTTTATAAGCCACACGAGCATGTTTTATGCTTGCATCAGGCCAAGTGGTTAAATCAACATTAAATGCAATCGCATCCATCATTACAGCGCCACACTGAGACTCTAACACCAGCTTTAGGTGCTTTTCACCGACAATGCGCTGTTGAATGACACTGAAATAACCATCAAATAATGGCTCTTCAAATGCTTGCCCCCATGGGCCTGCATCTCTTAACAAATAGGCAGTATCGAGGTTCATCAGCGCGACTGGCAATTCACCATCAGATAAAATCTCACCGGTAAGCTGCTCAGGTTTTAATATCTCGCGCACCGCTTTGTCATAGGCTTGTTCAAACTCGCTAAAGGCATCAGCTTTTAGGGATAGTCCTGCTGCCATCGCATGTCCGCCAAACTTAAGGATCATCCCAGGGTGACGGCTATTAATTAGCTCCAATAAGTCACGCATGTGTAAGCCCTTAATCGAGCGAGCGGAGCCTTTAATCTCACCGTTACCCGCATCGGCAAAAGCAATCACGGGGCGATGATATTTATCTTTAATGCGTGATGCTAAAATACCAATCACGCCCTGATGCCAATCTTCTTGAAAAATGGCTAATCCCCAAGGTAATTTAGTTTCATCCAAGCTGAGTTTTTGTAAGCTTTTTAGGGCTTCTTGCTGCATACCGGTTTCTAATTCGCGGCGCTCAGCATTCAGACCATCAAGCTCACCTGCCATGCGTCTGGCGAGCATCATATCTTCACAAAGTAGGGTTTCGACCCCTAAGGCCATTTCATCTAAGCGTCCTGCGGCATTAAGTCTTGGGCCTACTGCAAAACCAAAATCTGATGCGACAATGCGCTGCGGGTTTCGCTTAGCGACTTCAAGCAGAGCTGTGATCCCAACACGGCAGCGACCACTACGTACTCTTTGTAAGCCAGCTTGCACTAAAATGCGGTTATTACTATCAAGGGAAACCACATCAGCCACAGTCCCCAGTGCAACAATGTCCAATAAACTGCCTAAGTTCGGCTCGGCTAATTGATTAAGCTGATACCAATCGCGGGCGCGTAATTCACTGCGCAGTACAGACATCAAATAAAATGCCACGCCCACACCTGCAATAGATTTACTGGCAAACTCACAGCCAGCTTGATTTGGATTAACAATGGCATCGGCTATGGGCAATGATTTACCCGGTAGATGGTGATCTGTCACCACTACGGTCATCCCCAGCGCTTTAGCCGCTGCTACGCCTTCTATGGATGAAATACCATTATCTACGGTAATTAATACCTCAGCGCCTTTTGACTGCGCCACAGCTACAATTTCTGGGCTTAAGCCATAGCCATAATCAAATCGATTAGGAATAAGATAATCCACATGCTGAGCACCCATCATCCGTAATGCCAACAAACACACACTGGTTGAGGTAGCGCCATCTGCGTCAAAGTCGCCCACAATCAAAATGGACTTTTTCGCCATAATAGCATCGGCAATAATACGCGCAGCTTCAGCCAAGCCCATCATAGAATCTGGGCGTAATAGCTTTGAAAGACTCAGATCACAGCCCAAAAGGTCGACGCCTCGACGGGCATACAATTGCTTTAAAATAGCAGGAATACTAGCTGGTAAATGACTATCGTCTACTAGAGGTCGGCGAACAATTTTATGGGCCACAAAAACACCTTAAGAAAATATCGAATTATGAAGTGGGAATGAATCATTGCAACTGAATTTACCATAACAAAAAAGGCGAGCTTTGGGCTCACCTTTTGTTATAAATTAACGTCTTTTAACGCGCTTTAGCGGCTAAATCCGTTAACTCACTGTAGATTAAAGATTGGTTTTAATGGTATTTAATAATGCTTCAGGCGGTTGATAGCCTGGTACTAATACGCCATTTTCTAACACAATTGCTGGGGTACCGTTAATACCAAATGAGCCACCTAAGCGGTATTGACCTTCGATATTAGCATCACATTTTGCCGCTTTTACATTACGACCAGTTTTGGCATCGGTCATCGCTTGTAGTGGATCTTTAGCACACCACACAGCTTCCATTTCATCGGCATTCGCTGACGGAATACCCGCACGAGGATAAGCTAAATATCTTACGGTAATTCCTAAATCGTTATAGCCATCCATTTGCTGATGCAACTTACGACAATAGCCACAATCAACATCGGTAAAAATAGTCACCACATGTTTTTCATTTTTGGCTTTATAAACCAACATATCCTTTTCAAAAGGTTTTAACATATCAATGCGAGGGCCTGCTAGTGCTGCCTCGGTTAAGTTTTTCATGCCCTTTTGTAAATCATACATATTACCGTGAAGTAACTTACTGCCATCTGGAGACACATATAGCAGACCACGGTCAGTAAGCGCTTGATAAAGACCATCAATTGGCGATGCCTCAATGCTCAAAACATTCACACCTAAGGTATCTGAAACTTGTTTTTTGAGTTCTGCTTCATTAGGGATATCAGAGGCAGAAGCGGCATGTAATAACGGGGCTACTGCAAGCGTTATAGCTAAAGAGAATGCTTTGGTTAACTTCATTTAAAATCCTATTTGGTCAATCTGTATTAGTCTACTCACTATATAGACCCGCTCATCAGCGCAAAAGTTACAGACAATATTTCATGAAAGCAACTACACAGCGCTCATTTTGTGTAAGCAATAATAAACATTCATTTTGCACTAACCTCTTGGATGGTGCTCACTATGCAACTGTTGCAGCCTCGCTTTAGCTACATGGGTGTAAATTTGCGTAGTCGATAAATCACTGTGGCCCAGTAGCAACTGCACTACCCGTAAGTCTGCGCCGTGATTTAATAAATGGGTCGCAAAAGCATGGCGCAAAGTGTGGGGCGACAAATGGCTGTGTATTCCTGCCCGTAACGCATATAGCTTAATTCGGTGCCAAAAGGTCTGCCTTGTCATCATTTGACCGCGCTTTGATGGAAACAGTACATCACTTTGCTTATTACCCAGTAGCTCAGCTCTTGCCGCAACAAGGTATTGATCTACTTCTGTCACCGCTAACTCACCTAAGGGAACTAAGCGCTCTTTACCGCCCTTACCGACAATTCTCACTAAGCCTTGGCGTAAGCTTATTTGCTCAAGGGTTAAGCTAACCAGTTCGGTTACCCGCAACCCAGTGGCATAAAGTAACTCCAACATGGCTTTATCTCGGCACTCTAGCGGATCATCAACATTGGGCTCATCCAGTAAGCTGTTTATTTGGGCTTCACTGAGTGCCTCGGGTAATTGCCTAACTAATTGAGGGGACTCAACCAGCGCGGTGGGATCAACAGCTATCTGCTCATTAACCAACAAATAACCATACAAACGCCGCAAGCTACTCAATAACCGCGCAGTACTGCTTTTTGCAAAATTTTGTTCCACTCGAAAGGCTAAGTAATCGCGGATCAGCAACTGATCGACATTAATCAACTGGCGTTTTTTCGTTAGCACAAAACGTTCAAAATGGCGTAGATCAGTACGATAGGAAGCCAGTGTATTGTCACTAAGTCCTTTCGTAGACCAAAGGTCATCTAAAAATGCATCGATAATGGGATCGGCTTGATACTTATCTGTCACATGAATTCCTAAAAAAACGGCGTTATTTCAAGATGAAATAACGCCGTTAGTGTAACTAAAGTTAGCTTAGTTTGACAAAGGTTACCTAGCTTGCAGCTAAAGCTTGATCCTTGGCAGGAACAAATAAACAAGCAATAATCGCAAGCCCTACTGGTAATAACCATGCCATGCCTTCAGCATGAAGTGGCATAAAGCTTAGGAAACTTGTATCTACGCCAGCAACTTGAAGACCATCAAAAATACCAAAGAACAAAGCAACAGATAACACTAAACGATGTGAAAATTCAGGACGAGGGAAACGCTCAGTTAAGAAAGTAATCGCTACCAATGCAATTGCCACTGGGTAAATAGTCATTAACACAGGAATACTGATGTTAATTAACTGCGTTAAGCCCACATTGGCAACCGTGGCACAAACCAAACTGAAGAAAATCACAAACGCTTTGTATGAGATCTTAGGCAATAGCTCATTGAAAAACTCTGAACAGGCGGTAATTAACCCAACTGCAGTTGTTAAACAGGCAATGCTCACTACCGTTGCTAATAAGATAGTCCCCATAGTGCCAAACTCATGAGTCACATAGTTTGTTAGAATTTGGCCACCATTTTCAGCGCCCAAAGCAATATCACCAGCGGTAGCGCCTAAATAGAATAATGACACATAAACAAAAGCTAAACCCGATGCAGCAATGATAGCAGCGCGTACTAAATAGCGAGTTTGCGCTTTTGAATCAGTGATGCCTTTTTTACGCAAAATATCAATGATTAACATACCGAAAATCAATGATGCTAGCGTATCCATAGTGTTGTACCCCTCTAAAATACCTTTAGAAAGTGGACTATTAATGTAATCACCGCTTGCAGCTTGAATTGCAGCGCTAGGGGTAATGATCACAGATAATGCTAAACCGACTAATAGGAAAATAAGAATAGGGGTTAATACTTTACCAACGCTGTCTAATAATTTACCTGGGAATAACGACAACAACATCGCAATGGCAAAAAAGCCAATGGTATAAAACAATTGTGCTTTATTAAGTGACAGTGCACCAAGTTGGATGATTGCATCGGCATTATCTAAAAATGGACGAGCACCAATTTCAAAAGCCACCAAGCCTGTACGCGGAGCAGCAAAGGCTGGGCCGATAATAATATAGATAGAAATCGCTAAAGCAGTTGCCGCAAATGCCGGTAACATCGCCATGACCTTACCATTTGCTTTTGCAATCGCAATAAGTCCAGCAAGGGGTAAACCCACGGCAGTAATAAGAAAGCCTAACATTGCTAGTGTCATGTTCTCACCAGCTAACATACCTGCAAACGGTGGAAAAATTAGGTTACCAGCACCTAAGAAAAATGCGAACGTCATAAAGCCTAAGCCTATCGTATCGCCAATACTCATATTATTGTTTTGCACACATTGCCCCATCTTGTTGTTTTGTTTTTTTACAAACTTAAGGGAATAGTCAACAATTAGCTATCGCTAATCTAACCTCCCGACAAACCTGTAAACTTTAAATTACACTTAAGCTCACTAAAATCACTGCAATATTGCTGATAAATTCAGCGTATTTTCGTAATACCTATGCCGATTTGTGAAGCTGATTTCATTTTTCCCATTTAAACCGCAATAATGTGCTCAAACGGGTAGGAACTAATAGCAAATAGCACTTAGATACACAAGCGCAAAACCCGCATAAAGCAAAAACAACCATCATCTGAAAACAAGCTTAAAAACAGCCAAACATTAGCGCTACAATAACAACACAAGCACCGAAGCTGCCAGTGTATTAGCAACAATAAATCAACCTACTATCCGTTTGGGAAAAATTGCAAAAACAGTTACCATAATCGGCCATTTCTCAATCTATAGTCCTATGCCTTTTAGTTTCAAACAATTTCATATTGATGATAGCCGCTGCGGTATGCCCGTCAGTACAGATGGGGTGATGTTAGGCGCTTGGGCTAATATCGAACATAGCCGAACGATTTTGGATATCGGTGCAGGTAGTGGATTACTGACCTTGATGGCAGCCCAGCGAGCCCATCAACAAGCAAGCTCAGCGATTAAAATTGTCGCTGTTGAGCTCGATGATTTAGCCGCTCAAGATTGTTTACACAATATCGCCAATTGCCCTTGGGCTGAGATGATTGAGTTACACCATGGGGCAATACAAGACTTTAGTGCCCAGCACTTAGTTCAGTATAAAGCTAAGCTAAGCCCATTATTTGATAGCATCATTTGTAACCCGCCCTACTTTGATAATGGGCCGCAATCAAAGCTGCAGCAGCGAGCAACCGCGAGACATACCGATAGCTTAAGCTTTAGCGAGTTACTGAAACATATTGAGTTATTATTGGCGCCACATGGCGCGGCGAGCTTGATTCTTCCAATTGAAAGTGAAACGCGCTTTACCGGCGCATTAACACAAACCTCTTTGGCCATATCTAAGCGCGTCAGCGTTTCAACGGTTAGCAAAAAGCCACCAAGACGATTACTGCTTGAGCTTAAGCATCAAGCAAAGATTGAAAGCACCGAGCACTCAAGTTTGGTGATAAGCGATCCCAGCGGTCAATATAGTCAGCAAATGATCGCCCTTTGTCGTGAGTTCTATCTAAAACTTTAAGCTTTGTATAGATATCGCTCTCGCTGAGTTGCGCTTCTTAGGTTATAATGCTCGGCTATCAATCAGTGAGACCTACAGCGCATGCTATTTGAAGATTTTGACCTAGATCCAATGCTTTTAGATTCATTAAAGGCCATGGGACATATGAGCCCGACCACAGTTCAACAACAAACATTGCCAATGGCGATGGAACAACGGGATATTTTAGCTAAAGCGCCAACAGGTACCGGTAAAACGGCCAGCTTTTTGCTGCCAGCATTACAACACTTGATTGATTTCCCAAGACGATTCAATGGTCAAGCCCGTGTGTTAGTCCTAACCCCAACACGTGAGCTTGCTAGCCAAATTCATCGTTACGCTTGCCACCTTGCCACCGATTTAGATCTCGATATTGGTATTATCACCGGTGGTGTGCCATACGGCCCCCAAGAAGAACAACTTGAAGACAATGTCGATTTATTGATTGCCACTCCCGGTCGCCTAGTTGAATATCTTGATAAAGGCCAGTTTGAAGCAACAGAAGTTGAAATCCTGATCATTGATGAAGCTGACCGTATGTTAGATATGGGATTCTCGTCAGTGGTAGAAACTATCGCCATTGAGGCCCAAGGCCGTAAGCAGAATATGTTATTTTCTGCCACCCTTGAAGGCAGCGGTGTATCGCGCTTCGCGCAAGTGCTATTGAATGACCCGGTCACGATTGACGTTGACTCACCTCGCAGTGAAAAAGCCAAAATTCACCAATGGGCTCACCTTGCCGATAATCAAGCCCATAAGTTTGCCTTGCTATGCAACATTCTTCAGCAAGAGTCAGTTAAGCGCACTATCGTATTCGTAAAAACCCGTGAGATTGTAGCAAGCCTTGAAGGCCAGCTGCTTAAAGCCGGAATTCCTTGCGCTTTCTTACGTGGTGATATGGAGCAGAAAAAGCGCTTCCAAGCCTTAAGTAAATTCAGTAAAGGCGAAGTCAATATCTTGCTGGCAACCGATGTTGCAGCCCGTGGTATTGATATTGAAGGTATCACCCACGTGATTAACTTTGATATGCCTCGCTCAGCCGACGCCTATGTTCACCGTATTGGACGTACTGCACGCGCAGGCGCGAAAGGCACGGCAATTTCATTAATTGAAGCCCATGATATGCGCATCGTTAATAAAATTGAGCGCTATATTGAGCAGCCACTAAAACGTCGTTACATCGACGGTTTACGACCAACGCACAAAGAAGCGAAAGTGCCTGGCAAGAAAAAAGACAAAGTGAAAATCGCTGCGAAGAAAAAATCTAAAAAAGCAAAAGCGAAAAAGAAAAAGTAAGCCTTTCTCTCGCGATTAAAAAACTGTTTAAGCCCTGAATCAATATAATGCTTCAGGGCTTTTTTTTATCTAAAAATCAGTTTTATAGTGTAAAACCCTAAATAAAGATGAAAAAATCTTATGAAACATTTAATTTACATCTATCGCTTTAGCTCGCTGACGAACTCTGCTAATTTAGCGGGTATAAGACTCTAAAAGTCATGAAAAAAATAGAGTTACTCTCTGATGTAATATTTTGTATGGATACAGTTACCAATGAAACGAATCTTAAGAATCCTATCGCCTTTATTTATCCTGATCATTTTCGCAGGCTTAGCTTTTGTGCTGATAAGTACCAAAGAAGCTCCTGAGCAAAAACAAGAACAAGCTAAAATTGCTATTGTTGATGTCATTGACGTCGAGCTACAAACAGTCTCGTTAAATCTGCCTTCGTATGGTGTTGTCAGCCCTAAATACAAAACCCAGTTAGTCACCGAAGTACAAGGCCGTTTAGTTAGCCTAGATCCAAGTTTTGTCGCCGGCGGTATAGTCAAACAAGGTCAAGCTTTAGCACAAATTGAACCTTCAGATTATGAAGCTGATTTTATCCAAGCAGAAGCTAGCCTTGCCCAAGCCTATGCAGCGCTTAATGAAGAAGTCGCCCGTGGTGAAGTCGCTAAAATTGAATTTAAAGATTTTGATGATGGCCTACCGCCAGAATTAGGCCTGCGTATACCGCAACTGAAAAAAGAACAAGCCAATGTCAAATACGCTAAAGCCGCACTTGCCCGTGCTCAGCGAAATTTAGAGCGCACAGTGATAAGAGCCCCATTTGATGGCCTCATTAAAGCGCGTAACGTCGATTTAGGCCAATATGTCTCTTTAGGGACAAATTTAGGTGAGCTATACGATATCAGCATTGCTGAAGTTCGCTTACCACTGAGCAACAATGATTTAGCTTACTTAGAGTCGGTGGATAACCCTGATACCTCAGTCACTTTAAGCGCTTCTTTGGCGGGTAATTCATTTACTTGGCAAGGTAATATTGTCCGCAGTGAAAACGTCATTGATGAGCAAAACCGTATGGTTTACTTAGTCGCAGAAGTTAAAGATCCTTACCTAAGACAGCAGCGCGGCGAAAATGAACTCCCACTTAAATATGGCAGCTTTGTGACTGCCGTTATCACTGGTCGCACTGTCGATGGCATAGTGAAGCTACCCCGCTATGTGGTAAGAGACAATCAAGTTGCCATTGTTAAAGACGACAATACCATTGAAATACGCCCAGTTAATATCGTGCGCACCGATATTGAACATGTCTATATTAAGGGTAGCCTGAAAAGTGGTGAGCGCGTATCGATCACCGATATCAATAATATGACCTCAGGCCAGAAAGTGAAATTGTTAGGTGAAGAAGCTGACGCGCCAGATGAGGAACTAGAAGCGCCAGCAGAAAACAGTGATGAAATAACCATAGCAGGTGATCTGTAATGGATAACACTAATTCAAACTCAGCCTCCGATAACGATATCGATTACAACAAAGGCATTATTGCTTGGTTTGCTCGCAATAGTGTTGCCGCTAACTTACTTATGGCAGCCCTGCTCATTGGTGGTTTATTCAGCGCCAAATTAATTAATAAGGAAGTTTTCCCTAGCTTTGAACTTAATTTGCTGACGATCTCAGTAGCCTACCCTGGCGCTGCACCTCAAGAGATTGAGGAAGGGATTAATATTAAAATCGAAGAGGCCATTCAAGATATTAATGGTATTACCAAGGTCACCTCAGTTGCCAGTGATAGCGTAGGAACAGTCACCATTGAGGTTGAAGACGGTTATGATGTTCAGCAAGTTTTAGATGAGGCTAAGCTGCGTATCGATGCGATTTCAACCTTTCCTGACAACATAGAAAAGCCGAATATTTTCCAAATAAAACCTGAAAACAATGTCATCTGGGTCTCTGTCTATGGCGACTTAAGTCTCCATGAGATGAAAGAAATGGCTAAAAGCATCCGTGATGATATTACCGATTTACCTGCTGTCACACGTGCCCAAGTTAATGGCGTGCTAGATTATGAAATAGGCATTGAGTTATCAGAAGATAAGCTGCGTGAATATGAAATAACCTTCACTCAAGTCGCACAAGCGGTACAAAACTCTTCGATAGATTTACCCGGTGGCTCAATTAGAGCCCTAGATGGTGATATCTTGCTGCGCACTAAAGGCCAGGCCTATACTGGAGCCGACTTTGCCAACATTGTGGTTTCCACCCGCCCAGATGGCAGCCGTATCATGCTACCCGATGTTGCCACCATTAAAGATGGTTTCGAAGAGCGCATTGAATACACCCGCTTTAATGGTAAACCTGCCGCGATTATTGAAATCACCAGCATTGACGATCAAAACGCGCTGACGATTTCAGAGCAAGTTAAAAGCTATATCGCCGATAAGAAAACCACCCTACCCGCCAATGTCGAGCTAGATACCTGGGGAGATTTAACCCATTACCTTGAAGGCCGCTTAAACATGATGTTATCAAACATGTTTTATGGTGCATTATTGGTGTTTATGATCTTAGCCTTGTTTCTCGACTTGAAACTGGCATTTTGGGTTATGGTCGGCTTACCCGTGTGTTTTCTTGGCACTTTATTATTGATGCCATTAGAGCCCTTTAACATGTCAATCAACATGTTAACCCTATTCGCCTTTATTCTGGTGTTGGGGATCGTGGTGGATGACGCCATTGTCATCGGCGAAAGTGCCTACACAGAAGTAGAAAACAACGGTCACTCCTTAGAGAATGTCATTAAAGGGGTGCAAAAGGTCGCCATGCCCGCAACCTTCGGCGTACTCACCACAATTGCCGCCTTTATACCGATGATCATGGTGTCAGGACCTATGGGGATAATTTGGAAGTCCATCGGTATGGTGGTGATCCTAGCGTTAGCGTTTTCACTTATCGAATCAAAATTGATTTTACCGGCGCATTTAGCTCATATGAAAGTGAAGAAAAAGCGCCCGCCAACTAACATATTCTCAAAATTTAAACTGTGGATTAATGAGAAGCTGCAATACTTTATTCACAACAATTATCGCAACTTTTTAGGTACTTGTATTAAAAATCGCTACAACGTTGTGGCGGTGTTTGTCGGGGTACTGATTTTATCTATCGCACTGGTTGCCAGTGGCAAAGTTCGTTGGGTATTTTTCCCTGATATTCCGTCGGACTTTATTCAAGTCAACCTTGAGATGGAAGAAGGCAGCTCCGAGCTCAATACCTTATATGTGGTACAGCAAGTTGAAGAAGCGCTGTACGCCATGAATGAAAAGTTTGTCGAAGAGACTGGCTCTGACGTGTTAAAGCACAGCTTTATCGCGATAAATTCCAGTAGCTCTGGGTTTATCTTTGCTGAGCTGTCAAAAGGTGAAGATCGTGAAATTGACGGTGTCACAATAGCTGAAGAGTGGCGTAAACAGCTACCTGAATTATTATCAGTGAAAAAGCTTAATATTTCTGCCAGTACCAATGATGCCGGCGGCGATATTTCGTTTAGATTAACCTCAAGTAACTTAGAGCAACTAGCCCAAGCCTCAAAAGAGTTAAAAGCCAAACTTGCCACCTATGAAGGTGTGTTCGATATCTCGGATAACTTTTCATCTGGTAGCCAAGAGATCAGACTCAACATTCGCCCAGAAGCCGAAGCACTAGGGTTAACCCTGTCAGATCTAGCCCGTCAGGTGCGTTATGGCTTTTATGGTTATGAAGCCCAGCGAATTCTTCGTAACAAAGAAGAGATCAAAGTGATGGTGCGCTACCCATTAGAGCAGCGCCGCACCATTGGTCACCTTGAAAACATGTTAATTCGCACCCCACAAGGTGTTGCTGTGCCTTTTTCAACGGTGGCAGATATTGAGCTAGGTGAATCCTTTGCATCAATTACTCGTGTTGATGGTCGCCGAGCGATTACCATTAGCGCTAATGTGAACAAAAACACCGTTGAGCCATCAAAAGTGGTTGGTGAAATCCAAGAAGAATTTATACCGCAATTGACTGAGCGCTACAAAGAGGTCAACGCCGCATTAGATGGTGGCAGTCAAGATGAACAAGATGCCATGCTGGGCCTTTTGCAAGGGTTCTTTTTTGCCATGTTTACCATATATGCTTTGATGGCGATTCCATTAAAGTCATATAGCCAGCCATTAATCATTATGTCGGTGATCCCATTTGGCATGATTGGCGCTTTGGTGGGTCACTTCATTCTTGGGATATCCATGAGTGTATTAAGCCTTTGTGGCATTGTTGCCTTGGCTGGGGTTGTGGTCAATGACTCACTGATTTTGGTGGACTTTGTTAACCGCGCCCGCCGCAAAGGCTTCTCGTTAATGGAGTCAGCCATCGACTCGGGCTGTTATCGCTTCAGAGCAATAATCTTAACCTCAATGACGACCTTTGTTGGCTTAGTACCTATTTTGTTAGAAAAAAGCCTGCAAGCTAAAATCGTCATTCCGATGGCAACATCATTAGCCTTTGGTATTTTGTTTTCCACTGTAGTAACGCTGATTTTAGTGCCTGTACTGTACATCATTTTAGATGATGTGAAGCAGTTAACGCGGCGGATATTTAACTGGTGGTGGCAGCCGAAAAAAGAAGACGATGAAGCTTATTATTAGCGCCTAGTCCAAGTACATTAACAAGGGAGCTTAGCTCCCTTTTTTATGCCTAAAGCTCATGAAATTGGCGCTTTAGCCAATAATGCGAACTCACAAACAGATATCAATATTGGCTTAGGTTAATATCATTTAATCACACTGCAATAATGATATTCAGATGAAGCCTGAAACCACAATGTCAAAAACGAATACTACAGCAACGGCGACAAATGATACCGCAGCCAACACCTTAGTCTATGATATTCGCGGCAGTCGCTACCTTAATATTACTGGTCGCTGCACCTTAAGATGCCAGTTTTGCCCCAAACATAATGACTCAAAACAAGTTCATCAATATGAATTATCTCTTGATAGGCAAGTGAAGCCTGACGATATTATTCCTTTATTAGGCAATGCTGCTGACTTTGATGAGTATGTTTTTTGCGGTTATGGCGAGCCAACCTTAAACCTTGAGACCTTATTAGTGGTCGCTACGCAGCTTAAAAAATCAGGTGCGAAAGTGCGTTTAAATACCGATGGCTTAGCTAACCTTTTCCATCGGCGCAATATATTACCTGAGTTAGCATCTTGTATTGATAGCTTGTCAATATCGCTCAATGCCGATACTGAAGCCCTGTATATTCAGCATTGTCAGCCCAAATTGAAACACGCATTTGCTGCTGTACTCAGCTTTATCGAAATGGCGCCCACTTTTATAAGTGATGTACATGTGTCGGCAATCAATGGCCTTGAAGGGGTTGATATTGCCCGTTGTAAAATATTAGTTGAGCAACGAGGCGCAACCTTTAAATGTCGTCAACTGGATATTGTTGGCTAACTAAACCAAGAGGCTTCTGGATTAAGCTTTATTATTGGCTCCACTTGCCCTTATGGTAACTTTTACCTTTGAACAAAAAATTACTGAAAAACTCAGTCTCTAAGGTCAACCTTATGGGGCATTCGTGCTAACATTCACTTACCGGGACTGTTAAAAATAAGTAAGTGAATGTTTAAGAGATATACTAATAAAAACGTCTCAAAGTCTGTTTTAATCTCCACCCAAGATATTCAATGGGCGCGACAACATGTATTAGCGCTGTCTAGTCAATTATTGGTTATGCTGTTAAGTATTGTCATTTTGACTGTGCTACTGCTTAAGTTAGGCGAAAGGCGCCTACAAGAAGATTGGGCAGATAAGCGTTATAGTGAAATACAAACAGTAGGCACCCTCGCATCGGATAAAATTAACTTCCTTCAATTTCGCACCCAAGCTTTCGCGAAAGCAGAGCTTGTGAAACAATATTTAGCCAATCCATCTGAGGCGCAACGTCATAAGCTAGAAGAAAACTGGGACATATTGCTTAACAATATTCCTGAGTTATTAGGTTTAACCCTGTTTGATCCCCAAGGTAATCCACGCATAAGCTCAACAGATGCTTTTAGTAACGTCACTATCCCTGAATTTATTCTAGAAGCTTCCAATACAATGGGAGGCAATGACACTTACTACTCCAATATTCAATTTGTGCCAATAAATGGCAAGTTAACCCCTTATGTTTACCAGTTGGCATGGATTGAAAATAACGACCAAAGTATTCGCGGTTACTTAGTGACCTACAACTCGGTTTCTGAAATACTCGAATCCATCAAACCGGCATTTTTTAACCATAACTCGCCATTACTGCTTATTGGCTCTAAAGGCGTGCTCTATGCGGGCGGTAATCAGCAGTTTCCCATGAAAAGACTACCTAATACATTGGGCAGCAGTATTATTCAGTCATACCCAGAATTATGGCAACACATGGCCAACACCCATTTTGGTCAATTTCATACTGACAGTGGCACTTTTGTGTTTTTAAAGGTTGAAGTAGCACCTCAAGATGCAGAGGTAAGAGAATACTATCTACTGTCTTATATTCGCCATGAGGATATCGCTGCAAAGTTTGATCACTGGCGCTATATGTTAATTTGCTTCTCTTTGATCATTACCGCGTTAGCCTCCAGTTTATTGGTGTTAAAGCATCGCTTCTATTTAGAAAGCACCGCCAATAGCAATAGTATTAATTTAGCCAGTGTATTATTTAACAGTAATCAAAATTGCTTAATAGTGAATACTAGCGGTCGCATCATCAAAGCCAATTTACAAGCAGCTAATACCCTATCAACCAGTATTGAATCACTGTTTGAGCGCAGTTTACAGCGCGTATTGTCATTAGAAGATGAGCAATATAAACAGCTCACTGAAGCCATGCGTGACAATGTCACTTGGAAGCAGGTGGTCAATTTAAATAATGACAACTGCACTATTTCACTATGTTGTCAGCCCAGCTATAAAAATAAACACAGTGAGCAATACTGGCTGGTGACCTTTGAAAACATCACCGAACTTACCCAAGCAAAGCATCAAGCATACCGTTACCAGTTATTATCTGAGAGCGCTGTAGCCACGGCATTAACGGATTCCAGCGGTCAATTACTCAAATATAACCTTAAATTTAAAAACTTAATGGCCCTCGCTGCTGACAGCAATGTCAATATCTTAAGCCTGTTAGGTAAAGACATCACCAAACAATGGGCCGATATCAATAGCCGCATCAGCTTGCAAGGGAAATGGAAGGGCCAAGTAATCGCCAGCAGTGAAACCCCTTTTGCCACTAGCTTAAAAGCCAATATTCGCTCGGAGCATTCTGTCGACGGTGAACACGAGTATTTTATCTGTACTTTTGAAAATCTATTGCCGCAAACAGCGCTAAAACAATTACCTAATCAACAAACGCCACTGAGTTCAATGGTATTGCAGCTTTCAGAATTAGAACTACATTTTAATACCCTAACAGAGTCTAGCCGTGAACAAACCTGCTTATTGATCATGGACATTAACCCTGAGGGGCTCATAAGTCACATCAGTGATATAGACCATTTAGAGCAACGCCAAAAAGACATTGAAATGCAGTTACTCATCGATTTACCCACAGGCTTTCAAATCGCCCATTGGCGTCTAGGCTCTTTGGTGATATTGCTGCCACTAAGTGATTCCGTTCAAGCACACAAATACGCCATGAGCATTATGGATAGATTGGAGCAAAATGAATTAAATGAAGGGATTAATATCGGTATTTCTGGGTATCTAGAGCAGCAGTCTTTTGAACATTATCTCAGTAATGCAGAGGTAGCATTAAGGCGTGCAAAGCAAACCGGTAACCAAAATATTTGCCAAGCCTTTACCCGTAAGGCTCGCTAATCATAGCCAGCCTTATATCATCACTACAGCTAAAGTCTAATTGGCGAATAAGCAACTTATTCGCCAATTTCTAACAGCCCACCTGGCAGTTTGCTTTGAGTAATTTCAATGATACTAGAGCGGCTCATAATAACTTTGTAACGGGCATATTCAAGTGGGCCTTTGCCATCTTTTAGCACTGCAACAAGGTTGACTTGATAGCGCCTTTCTACTGATTCGTTACTGACTTTGCCATCTTGTTCACTATAGATTTTTGCCTTACCACGCTCTAAGTGACGGGCAAATGGCACCAAGCTAAAGTTTACTTGCTCTTGGATTTTGGAGTAGCCAGCTTCAAATTCTTTGTTGGTCACCTTTGAAGCAATACGGTAATGCAGCACCACGGCATCGACTTTATTTTGCCTATGCCGCTGTTTCATTATCTCAGCGACTGCAGCGGGAATATCCTGGGTGCGGATAAAATCCAGCCATACGAACTGCTTAGCAATCACGGCTTGGGTGGTGGTATCCCTTAAAATCTGACTCCAGCGTGGACGTCCTCGCTGAATATAACGCCACATCGCAACCCGTACATCTTCTTTAAAAATTTCACGAAAACCGTATATCACCGCTAAGGTAACCACCAAACTCATGGTTAAGCCGCTAAACACCCCTTGGGCCTTAATGATCAGTGCTGATACCACCATCATCACTAACCCCGTAGCTAATCCCGTCACGAACTTTTTCAAGCCTATGCCTAAAGGTTTTAGCTCCTCCTTTAATACCACACCTTGTTGTATTAAGCGCCTTAATAACAGCATCTTATTTGAAATACGATTAGCATCTTGCTTGGTGCCGGATGAGTTATACTTTCTTTCCTCTTCACGGTAATGATGCTCAGCGCGGCATAACGCCACCAGTTGATCTTTAACATCACTATATTCAGCACTACGCGGCCGATAAGCTAAGGTTTTTAACAGTTGTTGTTCACAAAACCAGGACAGGTAATTGTCAGCATTATTGAAGTAGGATTTGAGCTTTTCATCGCTGGGCTCGTTACGGCGAAACTTTTTAAGCAACTGCGTGACCGACTCACCTAATTCAGTTAATGCGGGATAAAAGTCGTCAGGGTCAGTGATAAGACGCAATTCTTTTGCATCAGTCTCAATGGCTACGGCAAATTGATAGGCAAATAAGTTGAGGTATAAACGGAACTCTTCTTTAGTGCGTTTATTAATACTGGCAAAACGGTTTTGTACTAATGGTAGGTGTAACCCTTGAGAGTAATAAGACCGCCGCCCAAGCATTGCGCTGTGGTAATACTCTTCTTCGTCTAGGGTTTTTTCGCCAACCCCCATTTCTGTGGGTAAGTAAAAATATAAATCAAAGCTGCGCTGCTGCCCAGCCTCCATTTGATGGCTGAATTTAATCGATAATGATTCTTCTTTCTTTACTTTGACTTTAGCCACTATGGAAGTATTTTATCTCAGAGTTTGCCTTGCCTTAACTATAACGAATTTCAGCAGATAAAGGAGGCGTAAATAACTAAAACTATACCATTATTCATGTAAACGGCATGCCCAAAGCATATTGTAGGGCTTAAATTTCATTAAGATATATTTATTATCAATATCCATTTCTAAGACTTGAACAGCTATATGCAGCTGTGTTTGAGTTTGCAACTGAGCCGCTGTGGTTTTAAGCTCTTTGGCGAGGTACTTTCTCAAATAGGAATTATTTTGGTTAAACTGAGCATCGGTTAACACTAAATCTAATTTATAGGTCATGTCACCAACCTCTAGTTCAGTCAAATCGCCATCGAATGTTGCATATTCATGGTTTTTTGAACCTTTGGCATTGTAATAATTCAACTGAATTTGCTTATTTTTAACTGTTAATGCTAAAAATAGTGGTCCATGATCAAGCTCGATTGTATGCTCTTTGTCAGCGCTAAATTCATATAAATCACTCTGGCAATCAAAGGCCCATATATCTCTTGTATCAGCAAACTGCTCTAACATTAACACCGAAATACAAGAGACTACGATGAAACAGACAGTAAAAACAACACGACCAATTCTAGTTAACAAAAAATCTGTTACTGCTTTAACCACAAATATTTACCTTTTTTAGCCACGCAGGCGTTACAAAGCTATGCTGGGCTTGATCCCTCAAAACCTTGATATTATAAAAACGCCAGCGATCGGGTAGGCGTTTTTTCATTACGATGCTGACGGCTTTATTATCTTCAGCCAAAGTGGCGGAAATAGCATCCCAAGGCATGATGGGGCAATTTCTTAACTGATTAGAGATACGGTCTGCAATACTGCTTAAATCTAAATCGATTTCACTGGCTTTAGAGGCATATAAATACAGGTTAGAAACATTGCCTTGTTGAGTTAAAAACTCTCGGCTAGCATCCGGCTTCACCGATTCTTGATTATTAAGGTGTGAATGAACAAAAAATAGTGCGATTAACGTTAGCAAAATAATCACAATATACTGACCATAAGAAATCACCTTATTAGGTGAATCAAATAGGCTATTCTTACCAGAAACGACTTTAGTATAAAGAATGACACCCTGATTGGGGATTAACTCTATTAGCCTGCTATGAGAAGCGCCTAAATAATCCTGAAACAACACAATTATTTGTTGTAAATCTTCTTCTGAAATTTGCTGCTGATGCTGGCCATCAGTGGGGAAAGAGAGGCTTTCGATAGGCACAACTTGTCCGCGATGTTTTGCTAATAAGCTCAACACCCAGAATTCGTTATTATTGAGCTGCCATGTGGTAGCTTTGGATTGGTTGCTAAGCACTTTTTGCTTATCATCAAACCAACAACACCCAATTTGCATGCCTAGTCCATCTCATATTGCTCTATATATCATTAGATTATAGCGGAGCAGTAAATAGTTATTTGTGATCCACACAACTGATAGTCAGACAAGATTAAAATTCGTGAACTACGCCGCGAAATTTCGACATAAATCAACTCCAACGGCCCGCAAAAGCATACAACTGTTAACCAAGTTGCATCAAAATCACACCGAAACCCACACAGATCAACATTGACCGATACTTAGTAACACCACCCACCACCCCTAGCGAACATAAAAATCATTTTCAATAGTTGGCGAGCTTTTTTTTTGCGCTAATTTTGTATCAATAAAGCTGTATTATTAAGCAAAAAAAAACCGAGCATAGCTCGGTTTCTGATATGACGATTTTTTTAACGGCGCTTGCCCCAAAAACTAATTAGAATGCATACAACAAAGTCATATTGGTTTCAGTATCAGTACTCTTTTTATCTTCAAGTGGTGCATCGTTATAACGCACAATAACAGCAAACTTCATTGCCAATGCACCAATGATATTAGCCGTTAGCGCAGTTTCAGAGCGGCCTTCTAAGTTGTCACCGTAATCGGCAACAAACAGTTGGCTAAAAGTTGAGCTATCGGTAATTTTATAGGTAAAGTTCATCATACCATGAGCAACAACACTGTCCTCAGTGTCATAACCTAATGCCAATGATTGCTCATCATCTAATTGCTTATAGATATAACCTGGACCGATTTCTGCACTCAAAAAAGCTCTTTCATTATCAATAAACTTGTAACCATAACCCGCTGAAGCAATCATTTTGTAATCAAAACCAGTAAAAGGATCGGCTTCATAGTTTGCGGTGATATACATATAGCTTTTTTCGTCGAACTGATAGTTGCCTTGAACACCGGCATAGTAACGTTTAGCAGTATTTTCACCAGAATCTTCTTTATACAAACCTTCTAGCAGGTATGCATTCTCCCAATTGCCTAATTCTTGTTTCAAACCTAAACGCGCTTTAACTGAAGAAGTATCGGTATTACCCGTTGTTAGTGTTGCGCCTAATTCAGCCTCACCAGCGAAGGTTTTATCACCTTCAACAAAGTCTGCACCAGCATGGGCAGCAAACGGCATAGCTAAAGTTACAGCTGCAGCAAGTAGCAATTTTTTCATGTCATCAAGTCCTTTAATTACAATAGTTTCAAACTCACCCCAAAAATCGAACCGAATTCTAACACTTTGATAGCGAAAATGAAAAAACTACTCACCTATTAAAGCGATTAATACAAAACCCTAAAAACCATTTTCTATAATCTCTTGTGCTGCATCAGCTTAGCGCTGCCAAATTATCACTAAGCCATCACTAGGCACTTTTGCTGCCAACGCCCACTGCGCCAGCGCCATAACATCAATAAGCCCCTAACCCACTCGTCCACAGCCAAAGCGCACCAAATGCCTACTAAGCCTAAATCTAAATGTACTCCTAAAAAGTATGCCCCAGGCACAGCAATACACCACATAGATAAAAGGCCGATAAAAAATGGGAAACGAGCGTCGCCACTGGCTCTTAAGGCATTAATGACGACCAGATTAAATGTCCGACCAGGTTCCATTAATAGAGTTAGAATAAATAGCTGACCAACCATAGTAAGGATATCTTGGTCCTTGGTAAAAAAGGCCACTAAATGCTCGCCAAAAGCAGCAGCTAATGCCGCCACTATAGTGGTGACGATTAGCCCTATCTTGAGTGCTTTATACATTTGTGCTTCAGCAGCTTGATATTGTTTGGCGCCTATCATATGACCAATAATAATCTCATTACCAATGCCAATAGATAAGCCGAATAACAAGATAAACATACAAATTTGGAAGTACAAAGCTTGTGCTGCGAGGGCTTTATCGCCCATTAATCCCACAAAGGCGGTCACCACCATAAATTGCAGCATCCAAGAAATATTTTCTCCCGCTGCAGGCAGTCCGATATGAAAAACTTTATTAAGAAGCTGCTTTTTAGGTTTGATAATTTCAAGCAGTTTAAGTTGGATTTTGGTGTACTTAACAAATAAGTAAGCCATTAATGTCATGCCAACTAAGCGCCCTACAACCGTGCTAATAGCCACACCTGCAACGCCCATTTGCGGCAAACCAAACCAGCCGTAAAGTAACAGCAAGTTGCCGCAAAAGGTAATCACATTCATCAGTAAAGTGACCCACATGGCTTGTTGGGTAAAGCCATGGGCTCGCATCCCTGCAGCAAGACACATTGCCATCGCCTCAGGTATTAAACAAATACCGACAATTTGCAGGTAAAGTTTACCATCTGGGATCAGCTCAGCAGGTAAATTCATTAGATGTAGAATTAATCCTGCACCACTAAATACCCCTAATGCCGCAACCACACCCACTAATAAATTAAACCCTATCGACGAGTAAACAACGTCGCTAGCCGTTGCCTTATTATTGGCACCGAGATATTGAGTGATCACCACACTGGCGCCAATACTGACGAAGCTAAAAAGCGTAATCGATAGCTCAAATACCATGTTGCCCACTGACAGTGCGGCAACCCCTTGATAAGAAACTCGGCTAATCATTAATGTATTTAAAGCTGCGGTCAAAAAGTGCAACGCAAAATCAAAAAACAGTGGCCAAGTGAGGGAGAAAAGCGATAACGGGGCATTGGGTTTAGCGTGCATAAGTCATATTCAATATAGGTTAAAGGTTAGTCAGTTCCTTCTAAAGCTTAACAATAATTTATGAGATTTCGCCCAACTTATTGTCAATATGAAATTAAGTCCGTTTTTAAGGGCGGCGATATTGCGCTATTTACCTAAGGGATACAAGTGGTTTTAGAAAAAAAGCCATAAAAAAACCCAACGCGAAAGGTTGGGTTTTTAGTACTATTATTAATCAATTAGTTACACAAAAAGCAGCAGTAAAAAACCATTGAACATCTTGTATGCACTATTGAGTAAGTTAGTTAATTTGCGGATCTAACTCACCAGATTGATACGCTTTGTACATTGCTTGTAGTGACTTAGGCTTAATTTTAGAACCCATGCCAGCACAGCCAAACGCTTCATAACGTGTGGTACAAATGTCAGCCATTGCTTCCATTGACGCTTTTAAGAATTTACGTGGATCAAATTCAGCTGGGTTTTCAGCTAAGAATTTACGTACAGCACCTGTTGATGCTAAACGTAAATCGGTATCGATATTCACTTTACGAACACCATGCTTAATCCCTTCAACGATTTCCTCTAAAGGCACGCCGTAAGTTTCTGGGATTTCACCGCCGTACTGGTTAATGATCTGCAGCCACTCTTGTGGTACTGAAGATGAACCATGCATGACTAAGTGCGTGTTAGGAATACGGGCGTGGATCTCTTTAATACGGTCAATACGCAGCACATCACCCGTTGGACGTTGGCTGAACTTATAAGCACCATGGCTAGTACCAATCGCAATAGCTAAAGCATCTACATGAGTGTCAGATACAAAACGCGCCGCTTCTTCAGGCGTAGTTAGCATTTGATCCATCGTTAGGATACCCGCAGCACCGATACCATCTTCTTCGCCTGCTTCGCCAGTTTCTAAACTGCCTAAACAACCGATTTCGCCTTCAACTGACACACCACAAGCATGTGCAAAAGCAACCGTACGACGAGTAACATCAACGTTGTAATCGTATGACGCTGGTGTTTTACCATCTGCCATCAAAGAGCCGTCCATCATCACTGATGACATACCTAACTGGATTGAACGCTGACAAATATCAGGATCAGTACCATGGTCTTGGTGAATACATACTGGAATATCTGGATACTGCTCAAGTGCGGCAGCCATCAAATACTTAAGGAACTGTGGACGAGCATATTTACGCGCACCCGCTGATGCTTGCACGATAACAGGGCTGTCAGTCGCTTCAGCTGCTTGCATAATTGCACGCATTTGTTCTAAGTTATTTACGTTAAATGCTGGAACACCGTAACCGTGTTCTGCAGCATGATCTAGCATTTGTCGTAGAGATATTAAGGCCATTTTTTACTCCAAAAATAGGGTGATTACTCACCTAGGTCGCTATCGCTTGGATTGATTTTTATACCCTTACATCTTGCTAATATCCGATGTAAAAGTGCTTGTTAACTTATGTCAGCAAGCACTCAAACAGTAAACTAGCAAGTATAAGAGCGGTTTTTTTCTAATTATTATCGGTTTCGTACTACAATTTTTACTCGTTATTCGCGATAAACCACGACTCATCTTGACTCAGTTGTGCCGAGATAACTCTGATAATCGCGATTAAATTCGCCGCTTAAGCTATTAGTGCTTATTATTTGCCGCGTTGTTCGAGCATAGCAACGGCTGGTAACTCTTTACCTTCAAGGAATTCCAAGAACGCGCCGCCACCTGTTGAGATATAAGAGACTTTGTCTGCTATATCGTATTTATCCACTGCCGCTAAAGTATCACCACCACCCGCAATTGAAAATGCACTTGAATCGGCAATCGCTTGAGCGATACGCTTAGTCCCTGCGCCAAACTGATCAAATTCAAATACGCCCACTGGGCCATTCCATACTACAGTGCCTGCAGCTTCAATGATTTTTGCTAATGCTTCAGCGCTATCGGGGCCGATATCAAAAATCATATCTGTGTCAGCAACATCCGCCACTGACTTTAAGGTTGCCGCTGCAGTCGGGCTAAACTCACTGGCAACAACAACATCTGTAGGGACAGGGATATCGCCGCCACGGCTTTGTGCATTGGCCACTAAACGCTTAGCCTCATCAACTAAGTCAGCTTCAAAGAGTGATTTACCCACTTGATGGCCTGCTGCCGCAACGAAAGTATTAGCAATACCACCGCCTACAACTAACTGATCAACTTTAGTTGATAAGCTTTCAAGTACCGTTAGCTTAGTTGATACTTTTGAGCCACCCACAATGGCCACCATTGGACGAGCTGGATTATCAAGTGCTTTACCTAATGCAGCTAGTTCACCTGCAAGTAGCGGGCCAGCACAAGCAATAGGCGCATGTAGACCAACGCCATGGGTTGATGCTTGTGCGCGATGAGCGGTGCCGAAGGCGTCCATTACGTATACATCACATAATGCAGCCAATTTTTTAGCTAATGCTTCATCGTTTTTCTTTTCGCCGATATTAAAGCGCACGTTCTCAAACACAACCACTTCGCCAATGTTCGCAGCAACACCATCAAGGTAATCAGCAGCTAAAGTCACTGGGCAGTCTAATGCCGCTTGTAAGTAGTTAACCACTGGTTGCATAGAAAATTCAGTGTTGAATTCGCCTTCTGTTGGGCGCCCAAGGTGAGACATCACCATCACTGCGGCGCCTTTTTCAAGGGCCAGCTTAATTGTCGGTAAAGCAGCGCGTAAACGTGCATCACTGGTCACAACACCGTCACTGACTGGCACGTTAAGATCTTCACGAATAAGCACACGCTTATTGGTCAAATCCAACTCACTCATATTGATAATAGCCATGGAGATATTTCCTTTTAATTTAAAAACAAAGCTGCTGTTACAATTGAGCGCTTTACCTCATAAGATAAAGCGCTCAATTAATATAAATTAATTACCGTTATTTTTAGCGCAAATCATCGCTAAACTGGTATCAAGCATTCGATTAGCAAAGCCCCATTCATTGTCACACCACAGTAATAGCTTCACTAAATGCCCTGCGCTGACGCGTGTTTGGGTACCATCGACGATACTGGAACGGGGATCGTGGTTAAAATCACACGATACTAATGGTTCATCAGTATAACCCAAAATAGCATTAAAACGACCGCTGGCGGCATGCTCTAGCACATGATTTACACTGGCAATATCAACCAGTTTATCAACGGTGACTGATAAGTCGATTGCGGTCACATTGATGGTTGGAACACGCACTGAGATCGCTTCAAACTTGTCTTTCATGTGCGGTAAAATCCGCTCGATGCCACGGGCAAGTTTAGTATCAACCGGTATAATTGACTGACCTGCTGCGCGGGTTCTACGTAAATCATCATGGTAGGCATCAATCACTTGCTGATCGTTCATCGCTGAATGAATTGTTGTAATTGCGCCGCTTTTTACTTCAAAGTGCTTATCCAGTACATCGATGATTGGCACGATGCAATTGGTGGTGCAAGATGCATTTGACACCACAGTATGATGCGGCTGAAGTAAGTGGTCATTAACCCCAAATACGATAGTGCCATCAACATCTGCAGAAGATGGGTGACTTATTAACACTTGTTTGGCCCCTGCATAGATGTGGGCTTCACAGGCTTGCCTTTCAATTAAGCTGCCACTGCACTCATACACTATATCGATGTCTAATTCGGCCCAAGGTAATTTACTGGCGTCAGCTTGGTGAAATAATTGGATGACATCATCACCAATATGTAATTGGTCTTCATGCAATTTAACGCTGTTTTGAAAGCGGCCATGGGTGGTGTCATATTGGGTTAAATGACTGATAGCAGCAGGTTTAGCAAGCTCGTTAATGGCAACAATTTGGATCTGTTGACGTTTACCCGATTCGTATAAGGCACGTAAGATTGAACGGCCTATTCGGCCATAACCATTGATAGCAACTCGGATCATTGAGGGTTAAGCTTCCTCTTAACAGTACTCAGCAGAATTTAGAAAAAAAACGGCCTGCAAGTGATTGCAGGCCGCCATTATACAGATTAAAAGGCTAAAAGTTTACCCTTTAATTGAGTCGCTTAGGGATTAACCTAATGAGTTAACCGTATTAACGACATTCTCAACAGTAAAGCCGAAGTGTTTAAGTAAGTCGCCACCTGGCGCTGATTCACCAAAGGTCGACATACCAACCACTGCGCCATTGAAACCAACATACTTATGCCAGAAATCAACGTGAGCTGCTTCAATCGCAACACGCTTAAGTACTGATGAAGGTAATACAGACTCTTTATACGCAGCATCTTGCTTATCAAATACATTCGTAGATGGCATAGACACTACGCGAACCTTTTGACCTTTTTCAGTCAATGCTGCTGCCGAGTCTAATGCAAGTTGTACTTCACTACCTGTGGCAATCAAGATAACGTCTGCTGTGCCTTCACAATCAGCAAGTACGTAACCACCTTTAGCAACATTGGCTAACTGCTCAGCTGTTCGAGCCTGGGCTTTTAGGCCTTGGCGGCTAAAGATTAATGAGGTTGGCGACTTGCGCGTTTCAATTGCAGACTTCCAAGATACCGCTGTTTCAGCAGCATCACATGGGCGCCAAACCGTCATGTTTGGCGTCATGCGTAAGTTAGCTAATTGCTCAACCGGTTGGTGAGTTGGACCATCTTCACCTTGACCAATTGAATCATGGGTGTAAACAAAGATGTTTTGAATGCCCATCAGTGCAGACATACGTACCGCATTACGCGCATATTCCATAAACATCATGAAAGTTGCACCATAATTGATAAAACCGCCATGTAATGATGCACCATTCATGATGCCGCTCATACCAAATTCACGTACACCGTAGTAGATGTAGTTACCGGCAGCGTCGTCTTGAATACCTTTTGAACCAGACCAAAGGGTTAAGTTTGAACCCGCTAAGTCAGCACTGCCGCCTAGTAATTCAGGAAGCATTTCGCCGAAGAAACCAATGGCATTTTGTGATGCTTTACGACTGGCAATGCCTTCTGCTTTATCTTGACACTCTTGGATAAATGCTTGAGCTTTAGCTTCAAAATCAGCTGGTAAGTCACCGTTTAATACACGGCGCTCAAATTCAGCAGCAAGTGCTGGCTCTGCCGCTTTATAAGCTGCAAATTTTTCATCCCATGCTTTTTCGTTAGCAATACCAACTTCTTTAGCATCCCAACCTTGGTAAACATCAGTAGGAATTTCAAATGGGGCATGTGGCCAACCAAGGAACTCACGAGCTGCTGCAATTTCAGCATCGCCAAGTGGCGCGCCGTGACAGTCATGGCTACCAGACTTGTTTGGCGAACCAAAACCAATGACAGTTTTACAACAAATCATTGTTGGTTTGTCTGTTACTGACTTAGCTTCTTCGATTGCAGCGCGAATAGCATCACTGTCGTGACCATCAACATCAGCAATAACATGCCAGCCGTATGATTCAAAACGCTTAGGCGTATCGTCAGTAAACCAACCTTCAACGTGACCATCGATAGAAATACCGTTGTCATCCCAGAATGCAACTAGCTTACCAAGACCTAACGTTCCCGCTAATGAACATGCTTCATGGGAGATACCTTCCATTAAACAGCCATCACCTAAGAAACAGTAAGTGTTGTGATCAACAATGTCGTGACCTGGACGGTTAAATTGTGCTGCTAAGGTTTTTTCAGCAATCGCCATACCGACAGCGTTACTGATACCCGCGCCTAAAGGACCGGTTGTGGTTTCAACACCCGGTGTGTAACCAAACTCTGGATGACCCGGTGTTTTAGAATGCAGCTGACGGAACTGTTTTAGTTCTTCAATCGGAAGTTCGTAACCCGATAAATGCAGTAAAGAGTAGATAAGCATTGAACCATGACCATTTGATAAGATGAAACGGTCGCGATCGGCCCAGTTAGGATTGGTTGGGTTATGCTTTAAAAAATCATTCCATAACACTTCAGCAATATCTGCCATACCCATTGGTGCGCCTGGGTGTCCAGAATTTGCTTTTTGAACGGCATCCATACTTAACGCACGGATTGCGTTGGCGAGTTCTTTACGAGATGACATGCTCTCTCCTGCTTGTTGATGATGAGGTCTAGCGGGCAATTGTGGGGACATATTTTCCCCTACTCAGCGATGGGACGCAAATTATAATTAAATATAAGTAGCAATTTTTTATCCCGAGCAATACTGCTTACACCTGACGATATTATTAATGGCTCGATTTATACCATGTTATCGGTAACATTTAAATCACATTTACACCAATAATTAACATTTTGTAAAAGTTGAACTTTGGATGCGTTGGGGAGGCAATAGCTGAAATGATAACGGGAAGGAAAAAAAGGCCAACATCCTTGTTGGCCTTATAAAGGTAATTAAACAATAAGAAGTACTGCCACAAACCCGATTAATTATATGACTTGATAATTCATCGGGCTGATATTAACAGCGAGTTTACAGTTAGTTTTTAAGCTATTTCTGAACACGTTTACGTTGGCGAATACAAGCCATGATAAGTAACATCATCCAACCCATACCCATAGCACCACCGCTACTGCTTTTAGTTGGTTCTTCGATTACCGGAGGTATAACCTCTGGCGCTGCGGCAACCGTGAGTGTGAACATGCTAAATGCTGATAACTCACCATCCGTTGCTGTCACTTTAATTTCAAATGTTCCCGCTTCAGTCAAGCTGCCAGATAAGCTCATGCCATCAATGCTTAATGTATCTGGGCCAGACACGCTATAAGTCAGAGTGTCATTTTCGGCATCAGCAAACACATCGGTTAAATCAACACTGAATGCAACACTGCCTGAGTCAGTAAGCTCAGTTTCAACATCGCTAAGTGGATTAGCCACTGTTGGAGCGGTATTAACAGGTACTTCAACTGGAGCCAAACCTTCAACTTTAATCAGTGTGCCACCAATGTTACGCACTAAGCTTGACGTTGTCCCCAGTTCTAGTAAGCCGTAGTAAACCTCACCTTCTTCTAGCGGAGTTAAGGTTTGACTGTCATCAAGATAGCCATTAACTGTCATGCTGACATCAAACTCTTCGTCTTGGGCAACAGTACTTGGCGCATCAATGTCGAAACTGGCTTGAGAAGAATAATTAACATGAGTCACTCGCACTGTAACGTCATCAGGCTCATCAGCGACTGTGCCTTCATAGTTATGCGCAAGTATCCAGTAATTACCTGTGGTAGGTGTTGGAATAATACACTGTTCGTTAGAGTCAATTTCACCACTGATACACACTAATGAGTAATACAGTTCGCTTGCATCCGCTTTACCATCATTGTTCTCATCAATACCCACATATAAGTCCATGTCAGGTGAAGTTGTATCTGTGATTTCAACCACTAAACGTTTGGTATAGGGTTTAACAACAGTCGTTGTGGTAAATAACACCTCTTGATTGTATGCAGGGCTGTTACGCTCAACATCATTAGATGCACCGATCGCTGTGCCGCTAAAGCTTTGTGATTTAAATAAACCAAAGCCGTTAACTTGCAGATCATTACTACCAGATGTAACGATGTCATTGATCTCGATTGTATTATCTAGGTTGTTTAACTTAGCTGAAACGCTATCTACGATTTGCCCCGCTTTAAAGCCAATAGTGGCCTGTAAGTGAGTATCACTCATGTCATCAGCTGAATTCTTTAGATTAATGTAGCCATGCACCCATTCATCAACTAACTCTGCATTAGCGATAGCCTTGATCGTCAATACTTGAGACTCACCAGCGTTAAGTGCAAATGATGAAGGTGACACTTCAAAAGTAAAGCCATCATTTAAGTACTCATAATCCACTGTCCAGTTACTGCTTTTCGTCGCTGTGACTTTACGTGTCCAAGTACAATTTGAAATACACTCATTGTTAACCATCGAGCTTGTATTCAAATCACCTGGGTTACCGTCAATCGATGGGTTAGCTGCAAGATATTCTTCTTTAGTGATATCCATTAATAAACCCGCTTTTAGGGCATCATTAATACGGATACTACCGGCACCTTGAGTGAAGAAATCAGAGCGCTGTTTAACACCGTCATAGTCATCATCTTGGTAAGTCACCTGATAAGCTGTAGACATAATAGCCATTTGCGCTTGCGCAGGCGTCCATAGAGGATAAGCTGATTTGATCAAGGCAAGTGCGCCAGCAACATGCGGGCTTGCCATGGATGTCCCAGAGAATGACACATAAGGAATATGGCCAATCTCACCTTCAAATACTCTGTCCTCTGCATTTGCAGCATAGATATCCACACCCGGTCCAGCAATATCAGGAGCAAAAATATTCGGATATGGCAGGTTTGGTCCGCGAGAAGTAAATGCGCCGGCAATATCACCCAAACTATCATCAGTGCTGGTTACACTGGCAGCTATTGCTGCTTGGTGATCAGTCCCAGTTGCTAACCAGTCAGTCAATAATTGGCCGTCAACATCATTTAAATGAATAGCTGGAAGTACGTGGTTATCATCATTTACCGTATCTGCACCACCTTCCAAGTTAATCAAAATCATGCCACCCGCACCGGCATCTCTGACAATAATACCTTTACGTACACGAGCGTTAAGGCCACGTTCACAGACAACAATTTGATCGCTAGTAAATGTGTCTGCTTCAAAAGGCTCAGTACACATAGCATTGGCTTCATCATAATCTTTAGCCTGAACCACCTTACCGGTAAAGCCTTTGGTAACACCACGGCCCGATAAATCAGCCAGAGAAGTGCCACCAACAGAGGTGAAATCAGTCAAACCTTTCTCGTCAAAACTCAGGTTATGGCTATAAGCTGCTACGGTTGTTACCCAAGGCGCATTACCAGGAGAGCCAATTGTGCTCGCTGTAGGTCCTGCGTTACCAGCTGCTGTTGCCACATGAATACCAGCTTCACGAGCATTTAGGAATGCCTCAGCGCTTACTGAATCCCAAGGGTCAGTTGCAGAGCCGCCAACTGAATAATTAAGTACTTGCACGCCATTTTCAATGGCATGCTCAAGAGCTTGAATCGTAAATTCAGGGTAACAAGAGCCTACATCGTCACATACTTGGTAAGAGACGATATTGGCATGGGGGGCCACGCCACTAATCGCAGGAAATTCAAAGGCACTTTTTTCGGCAATGATATTGCCATCTTCTTCTTCCACTTGAAGGTAATAATTAACGTTTTGAACGACGTTACCTGCTGCCGTAGATGCCACATGTGAGCCATGTCCGTGGAAGTCATAACCCACTTTAGCTTTATCCGCTAGGTCATCATAACTTGGGTCATCTAGGTTATCTGCAACACTTGCCCGATAATCAACAAGCTCTGGATAACTCACAATACCAATCAGTTTGTTGTTACAAAATTTAGGGTATTGCTGACAATCGCCAAAGTATTGATTTTCGCCATTTGGATTAACAAATACATGGCCATCATCGCCCACTTCTTTGAATGAGGGATGCGTAGCGTTAATGCCGGTATCCATAATACCTACAATAATCCCTTCACCTTTGGTACCAGGGATATCATTGACACCTTGCCAAACTTTTTTGGCTCCGATAAATTCAGGTCCTGTAGAAGTCTGAATATAATGCATACCGACAGGTTCAACACTGTATACATCTTGATCTTTTTGGATGGTTTTAACTTCACTGGCATCAAGCTGCAGTGCAAATGCATTAGCAACTACTTGATACTGTTGTGTTGGCTTTAAAGTACGGTTAAGTTTACCGCTTAACCTTTGGGTAATTTGTGTCTGCTTTGACTCAAGGTAGCGTTTATAGCTCACACTGGCTTGAGATTTAAGATTTAATACGCCCGCTGTAGTTTTGTTACTTTGATTACTTTTGATGCTGGTTGCGGCATAGCCTGTAACCGAGCCATCGTAACTTGCTAGCGCGCTATCTTTTAAACGGACAAAGTACAGTCCGTCAGTACGCATTTTTCCGGCACGTTCTAGTTTTATTTTTTCTTGGCCAGGATTGATGCTGTTAAGCGGTTTGCCTGAGTCTGCATGACTAGAAAATGCCAATACTGAACTCACAGCACTAAGAACCAAATATCTACTACTTAATTTCATTTGATAACCTATTATTCTTTTTATAATAGGAAAGCCCAATCGGGCTTTCCCTACCAGGGTTAAACAAGCAAGTGTTTAGCCAGTTAGAAACGACGACGCAGTGCGATAAGACCTGCGAACAGCAGAGATAACATACCTAAGCTACCACCACTGTCTTTTTCATACGTTGACTCTACAGTTAACGTATGGCTCACTTCATTCACACCGTCAGAAGCCGTAACAGTTAGTTGATGACTACCTTCACTATCAAGTTCACCCGTGATTTGAGTGCCAGCGATAGCCAGTGCAGTAAAGCCTGAACCTTCAACTGTGTAGCTTAAGCTGTTACCTTCGACATCCATAAACAGTCCATCGATATCCATGGTAAAGCTTGCTGAATCGCCTTTTTTGAAGGTCAATTGAGGAGTCGGCATAGCAGCGGCAACGTCTTCATCAACTACTGGCGCAATATCATTCACGTCCGTGACCATCACCTTAATGCTTTCGGTTTCACCAACTGTGTTGCCTTTTTGAGCAAGGATTTTAAGTTCAAATTCTTGGTTGTTCTCAAAATCAAGCGCTGATGGATTAACCACGTATAACTCATGAGTTTCTTGGTCAATCGCAAAAGGCGTACCTGTAACTGAATTAACGATATGCAATTCAAGCGGCTCAAAGTCTGTTGAACCGTAAGTAAAGAAGCCCTGAGTATCCAGCTCAATCTTTCCTAAAACAGTATTCATTTCAGCGCCTTCTGCAACGCTAAAGACTTGGTTAGCCTGTGCTCTTGCAACAATAGAACCATCATCATCTACCATTGCGTTATAGCCAATTTGCATGAAGTCATCGTTTACACTAACAACCATGAAATCTTTCGGTGCAGGGATCTGGCCGATACCACCTAAATCAGATGCACCCACTGAAGCGATATAAACCTCTTCACCTGGTTGAGCAGTATAGGTTGGTGAAAACGCTAGCTCGCCAACTTCAGCATCTTGACCCATTGCCGCAAAACCAACATGAACAGAGCGGTCATTTGCTACATCGGTACACACATCCATGCCGGTAAACCAATCAAAGTAACAAGACTCTTCAACTGCATAATTACCACCTTTAATCGGGTTAAATTGTGCAATTGGTTCGTATTGTTCTTTACCTGTGTGGCGGTCGGTTTGAATATGGAAACCAAAGTTTTGGTCAAAATCTTCTACGCTATCAAGCTCGTGGTGATATAGGTCTTCAAGACAAACCTGAGAAACGATATTTTTGCCATTATTGGTAAAATACGTTGGTAGGGTAGATTCTTTCATACGACCATTTGGGTTGGTGTAGTCATAAGCAACGCTGTAATCAATTACATATGTCGCTGGTTGACCTTTGGCATTTAACGCAATACGTGGCTGGTTTACTTGCTGCGCTTCATCCCAAATGTAGCCATCTGAAAAACTCTCATTCCAACCATTTTCTAAAACAACCGATTCAAAAAATAGGTCATAAGCAAATAGCTGTGGGCCACGCTCTTGAAAGTTAGCCAGTGCCACATCTGCGCGGTCGAATAAGCTTACGGCAATATTTAGCTTCTTACCTGAAACCGTACACATGGCATCATCAAAAATAGCGCCACCAACAGCTTTGATTTTATGACCTTTAACATTTTCTAAATCAGGTCTAACGGTACGGTTTTGTAAAATTAACGGATAAGCTTGAAAGGTTGTTTCAGTCTTAGAATCATTAATGAATGAAGCCACATAACCTTGATAACTGCCATTACCAAACTCATCATCAGGGTATAATTCACGACCCCAAGCTAAGTGATTCCATTCTGTTTGGAAAGTGTCTGGGTTCCAACCTAGATAAGTCGGAAACTCAATCGCGTTTGGGCGTTTAGTAATCGAGGTGCTGTGACGCGCTTTTACCATCCAACCAAGGTTAAGCTCAGGCTTACCTTCAGACATTAAGCTAATGTAACCATTTAGCTCAGTTGCTTTTAAGTTAGCGTCAGTATGATCCGCAGTGCTCATCAACGGCCATTGTGGCAGTTTATTAGCATCAACTATCATAGACACAGGTATAACCACACTTGAATTAGCAGGGATATTCACTGATTCAGGCAAGTTAAGTGTTAATGCTTCATGGGCAGCTTTATCACCGACCATTTTAAACGATAAGCTGTAGGTCTGAGCGGTATCTGAGACATTGCGAACAGTGATATTCTTATGAACTGTTTTAGTATCTGCAATTTCATGCATACCAAATTGAACGTAAGGTTGATTTGAAGCGCTTTCCCAAGCCACTAAAGGCGAGCTGATTGCAGCATCTAAATCTTCAACACCATGACCAATAGAATAGATTTCAGCAGGGGTAATTTCATCACTTTCTAAAATACTATCGATATTAGCAGTGTTAGCTAAAACAGCTTTAATTTCAGCAGGACCAAAACCTGGGAACTGACTTTTAATCACCGCAGCAGCGGCAGCAATTCTTGCAGCACCTGCCATAGAGCCAGAGCGCATACCGTACTTAGCTGCAGTTTCATCTGCATTGGAAATATGTACCACTGGCTGATTGTCAGTGAAAGTGACAATTTCAGGCTTTAACGTTTGTGAGCCACGCACTGGGCCCATTGCAGCCCATTCAGGTACAACAAGTGTTTCACCATCGTCAGCATAGTTTACTGCACCAACAGTAATTGCCGAAGTCGCACTACCTTCAGCTGAAATCCAGTTACGGTGTTTAGCTTCAGCGTCACCATAAAGTGAGTACTCAGCTAAATCTCCAGCATGAGTGACGACAGTCATACCTTGAGCTGATACACGTTCAATCATCAATTGCAGTAAGCTTACCGAGGCATTACCATCGATATCAAAAAATGCACCCGCGCCAGAAGCCTCTAGTAATGCAATATCGATACGGTCACTAATATCACCATCTTGGTTAGGGTCAAGAGCATGCTCAAAGGCTTGAACAAGTTTATCTAATGAAGGTCCTGACGCCGTAATATAAGTAGGGTCCCAACTTGCGCCCGATACGTTATAGACTTTATAAGCATGAAGTGATGCACCAGGTGCAAGTTGATGCACGATACTCGCAAGCTCAGTCCCCATGCCTGTAGGGTATACCCAACCATCCCAAGACTCATAGCTTAGGTTTTGATCGATTGGGTTAGCGTCATTACCGTAGTTTTCGCTTGAAAAATCCCAACCACCTGCAACTACCGCTGTAGGGAAGCCGCTATATTCAATAGCGCCATTTTCTAAGGCTTCTAAATAACTGCCAGCCGGTGGAGGCGTTTCAGGGTCATTATTTTCGCCATAAACACCTGAACCACCAAATATTGGTAAAGTGTAATCAATACCGGTAGAAATGATTGCAACGCTAACACCAGCACCAGCCGATTCATTGCCAGTATATGGAGTCAGTAAGGCGACTTCTTCATCGGCCATTACCGTAGCATTTTGCTGAACAGACTGAGTCGCTTCAGTTTGCTTAACGCTGCTAGTATTGCTGGCACTGAAAATACGTTGCACTGCATCAAGCGCCTTAACTTGAGCAACTGAGCCGCTTTGCAGTTCAACATTGATTATATTCGCAACTAACCCTGAACGCGCTGTTAATATTGCCTGCGGATCAATGGCTTTAATTTGGTTGAATACTTGATCTTGTAATTTGCTAACTTCAGCAAGGCGTTGCGTGTAATCGCGTTTATCACCTTGGCGCTCGATAGCTGCGGCATTTGTTAAATATAGAGTATAGGTCGCGCGTTCTTGCTGCTGAGCGCTACCATATGCTGATACTGATTCGGTCTGAGCATTCGCATGTAGAGCACCCGACAGAATGGCGGTTGAGACGCATAATGCGAGCGTGCATTTATTAAATTTCATTTCCATTCCTTCACGTTATTTTTTGTTATTCGGCCTTTTTCAGGCTCTAACCAATTAATAACGTGCAAGGAACATTGTCACAACAACCTCAGATTCATTTAATACTCATATTTATATCTGCGCTTGTCTAGCTTATATCTTTTAATTATCTTTTTTATTTAAATACAGGCATTTAACTACGAAAAACATAATACTAACAACACTAGTTAGAGGCGATAACCAACAACATCGGCCTCGTTAGCAACCTTTAATGTTAACAATAAAGACTGTTCATCAGCGCTTGATAAACCAAAAAACTTGCGCACTGTATTCGCTGGAAATGACATCACAGTTTGTATCTCGCCAGCAGCATTGATTCGTTGGATCAGGTCTTGTTTTACTGTGCGTTCGACGAAATATACAAAGCCATCTTCATAGTAAAATGAGCCAAAATCATATTTAGCTAAACGATCGGTAATCTGGCTAACTTCATTAGTATTGGCATCAAAACGCCAAATACCATTTAAATTAAACTTCGACATATACAGTATATCTGGGGACTCACCTTCAACAGCATAATTCCCTTGGCCAAACTTAATTGGCTGTAATTTATCATCAAGTGAATAACGATAAATGCCACTACTCTCATTTTCAGTGCCTTTAAAATAGATAGCCTTGCCATCTTTAGACCAACTGATGTTTTCGGCTGCAAGATCGCCAATATCAACTCTTTCAAATAGTTCCGACTGAATATTACCTAAATATAAGGTTTGTTTATCATTACGGTTGATGGTGACGGCAAACATCTCACTGGTGGGCGATACCCCCACGACCCCTGCATTCCCCATGCTTTTAGTCAGGTTTTTACTAGTGACTTGGTTATTTTTCCAGGTGGACCACAATTTTGAACGATTTGACAAAAATAAAATATCACCAGTCTTTTTTGAATAACGGGCATACATGTCTCGTGAAGATGAGGAGATTTTTCGCAGTACTTTTTGGTTTTGATAGCTCAGTTGTGCAATATACTCTTTTGAAATGTGCTCGCTAATAAATAGCGTCTCGGTCACATCGGAATAAGTGACGCTACTGATTAAGCCAGTAAATGGAATGGTATGCTGAACATTACCTAACAGATCAATTTTAGAAATCACTAAATTTGATCCTTCAATATGATTCACATAAAAGCTGTCATTTTGATAACTAAAGTCATAGTCAATAATACTGACACTATTCGCTATTAAATCAACAACATCACTTTCACCACGTTTTAATAGCAGGCTCATTTGAAGTGATGAACTTTTTTCTCTGATAAACGCAATTTCATCATTATTGGTCAATTGATGAGGCGAAAAGTCTACCTCGTTTTTACCGGGCTTGGTTAATTGTGTACTTTGCTTTGTCGACATCGAATATGAAAACAAAGCCACTCTATCAGTTAATTGCTTCGCAAAAATAAGTGTATCTTCATCATTTTTTGACCAGCTCAGTACTCGTTTAAATGGCAAATAAAAGCAGCCCTCAGTCACAAGATCATCGGTATTTTGCTGTAAATGCCTTACTCTTACTTGGCAAACACCACTAGCTAAAACTCGCACGTAAGCCAGTTTTTGATCGGACGGCGACCAAGCGGGAGAAGCTTCTTCACTATCGACAAACGAAATTAATTTCAGTGGCGAGTCATTGTTATTAAGCTCTTTAATATAAATTTTGCCCGGTTGCTGACCATTACGCCATTGCATCGCAAGGTATTTGCCATCATTGGACACGGCAATATGCTCTTCAACCCCTTCAAAATTGGTCACTTTACTTTTTATTGGTGACGCCAAAGCGGCTGCGGCTTCAGGCTCTGTAAAAGATTTGATAAATTGATAAGCGGAATAACTGAGTAGTATCACAAATGCGAGCACAAAAACTGCCAACACGGTATGTTTACGGCCTGCCTTTTTGTGAGTGATATCTGAAAGACTCGTCTCCTCATTAGCTGAAGAAATTAATGAAATCGGTAACACTAATTGGTAACCAAGTTTTGGTAATGTCAGCAGTAAATCAGCTTCAATATGTAAATCTTTAAAGGATTTTCGTATTAGCCATACTGAATTAGTGAAACCTTTTTCACCAACAGCTTGGTTACCATCCCAGATGGTATCAATTGCTGTTTGGCGAGAAACAATATGATCTGGACTATCAATAAACAGTTTCAGCAACTCAAACACTTTAGCCGACAACTTAATTGTCTTATCACCACAGCTTAAGGTCATTATGCTGCAATCTAACGTACACGGCCCTATTTGATACTGAAGTAATGCCATCAAGTCTCACCTAGTAATTTGTTATTATTATTATTTTCACTAGTCATCATAAATATAAATCAAATAAAAACCATTCTACGCACAAGTTGTTTGATACAAAATTAATTAAGCCACTGTTAATAAAGGAATTGACCAGTGTTACAACTTGTATCGAAATATAAACAGTCACTTTATATAAATAAATATTATGAGTTATAGCTTGGTAGTATACAAAATAGCGTACCAGCTAACAATTACGTTTACATTTATTTAACAAGCGATTTGTGTTGATATTAGCGCTTTTTTTAGTGATAAATGCTAAAGGCACAGCAGCATTATTTAAAATACAACTTACTTGTCTGATTTTATTCAATAAAGACACGAGGTTAACCACAGTATTTTTTCAGAGCTTAGCCTCTCTTAAGGCTTATCAAACTCTGTATAGGTACAATAAAGTGGAATCTTGCTGGTTTACATAAGGCTTAATGACCATATTTCTAGTAAGTCAATAAGGGGGCCTCTATTGATAAGCCCAAATCCACTGGCTAAATAAATTGTTTAATTTAGCATACAGCCTTAAAAAATATCACCACAAAAAACACATTAAACTAATACAATCATAAAGATAAGCACAACTAATTCCTAAACAAGCTTTTAGGTTGAATTTAATTATTTGCGGCATTGCACAATTTTTGACTTATTATCGTATTGGGGGGTGTTATCATTTTTAAATTCGACTAAAATAGACGTCTAGATGTAGATACCTCTACACGTTCAAATTCAAAAAGACGAGATTTCCCATTATGGCAAACCACTTGTTCACCTCTGAGTCGGTCTCAGAAGGTCATCCAGATAAAATCGCTGATCAGATTTCTGATGCAGTATTAGACGCAATTTTAGAGCAAGACCCTAAAGCGCGTGTTGCTTGTGAAACTTACGTAAAAACAGGCATGGTATTAGTCGGTGGTGAAGTCACAACTTCTGCATGGGTTGATATCGAAGAAATCACGCGTAAAACAGTGCGTGAAATTGGTTACACCCATTCTGATATGGGTTTTGATGCTGATTCTTGCGCCATTTTAAATGCCATTGGTAAGCAGTCTCCTGATATCAACCAAGGTGTTGACCGCAGTGATCCTGCAGAACAAGGCGCTGGTGACCAAGGTTTAATGTTTGGTTATGCCAGCAACGAAACTGACGTATTAATGCCTGCTCCTATTACTTACGCTCACAAACTTGTGAAACGTCAATCTGAAGTACGTAAAGATGGCACCTTACCTTGGCTTCGCCCAGATGCAAAAAGCCAAGTTACCTTTGCTTATGATGAAGGTAAAATTGTTGGTATCGATGCAATCGTTCTATCAACTCAACATCGTGAAGATGTTAGTCAGGAAGACTTAATCGAAGGCGTAATGGAAACCATCATTAAGCCAGTTTTACCATCACAGTGGTTAAACAAAGATACTAAGTACTTCATCAACCCAACTGGCCGTTTTGTTATTGGTGGCCCTGTAGGTGACTGTGGTTTAACCGGTCGTAAAATCATCGTTGATACCTATGGCGGCATGGCGCGTCATGGTGGTGGTGCTTTCTCAGGTAAAGACCCATCAAAAGTTGACCGTAGTGCTGCATACGCAGCACGTTATGTAGCGAAGAACATCGTCGCTGCAGGTCTTGCAGATCGTTGTGAAATCCAAGTTTCTTATGCAATCGGTGTAGCAGAGCCTACCTCAATTAGCATCGAAACATTTGGTACCGGTAAAGTATCAGAAGACGTATTAATTAAGTTAGTTCGTCAACACTTCGAACTGCGCCCTTACGGCCTAACAGCGATGTTGGATTTGGCTCGCCCAATTTACCAACAAACTGCTGCTTATGGTCACTTCGGCCGTAACGAATTCCCATGGGAAGCGACTGATAAAGCTGAAATCTTACGTGCTGATGCCGGTCTATAATTAGCCCTCATTACAGTATGTAAAACTAAAAAAACCGTCAATTGACGGTTTTTTTATATCTATAATTTGCTGATTGATTCAACTTGGACTATTTCGCTATAGTTTTATTTCGCTACAGTTCTGCAGAGCACATAAACTGTCACTACTTACGAGTAAGCTTAACCTTCTCTCTGGTTAAGCAGTAATCACTGCCGGCCATTCTTCCTATGGCATCTAATTTGTCACTATCGATTCTAAAATCCTCAATGATGTCATCTTTAACATGAATAGCGACGACATTACCTAATATTAAATGGCCTGATAACGGTTCATTGCCCAAATCAATAATCTGATTAAGCTGGCACTCAAAGCTAATTAGCGCTTGCTTAACGAGACTCGGCTTAACTATAGATGCTGGGGCTTTTTCAATGTTGGCATACTCAAATTCATCTATATCCGCAGGAATATGATGGCAAGTTTCATTCATCACCGCTAAATCAGGATAGCTCACTGTATTGATGACAAATTCACCCTGTTGGCGAATATTAGTTAACGTATCCTTTTCCTGACCATCATCCATGCCCATAGGGTTGAAACACAGCACTGGCGGGTTAGCGCTGGCCACAGTAAAAAACGAAAAGGTGCTAAATTGGCCACCCCATCAACAGAAATAGTGGAAACCCATGCGATGGGTCTAGGCGTTACTCCACCAATCAATAACTTATATATTTGTTGCTTACTTAACTGTTGTGGCGACAATAACATTAGGCTCTCGCAAATATTCTTAATAGGGTAAATCACATTCAACTTTAACAGTACTATGTCAGGTATGTACGCTGTATAGGTTTTAAAAATATGTTAACCCAACACATTTTGATCGGTTAAAGATGAAACTCCTTTGCAAGATATCAAACCGCTGTTCAGAATGACAATTGCTCAATTCTAACAAGGGAGTAATGAAGCGAGTCTTTTCTATCTAAGCCATCAATTAAACATTAAAATTGTGCCATCCAATAACAAAAGAATGAGCTTTCACCTTTCAGAACTTTATCGCTCTACATACTCAATAGGTAAAAATTTAATGCGTAAAACCCAATGGTTATTTGATGATGTCACTCAATTCAAAACGTCAATAGCACCAGCGATGACAGCCGGGCAACAAAAGTGCTGGTCAATGCTGAAACAGTTTTACAAACAACAGATGCCTTATTCAAAGCCAACAATGAAAGAAGATATAGCGGTGATCATGGCTCAAGATACTCAGTTACAGCAGTCGAATATTGATAAAGAAATGAATGAACCTGTTAATACAGTTTCTAGTGCCGCTATTGCTAAAGGAAAGAGTCGCAATAATCCTGACAATAGTATTATTGCGGTAGTAAGAATAAAGCCCATTGGCCAATATCAGTTGGTAACCGGCCTTGTCGTTGCTAGTGAGTATAGAGGCGGTGGACTTGCCCATACATTGCTAGCATTCATTGCTGAAAAACTAAAATGCGAGCAATGTTTTGTATTTTCCTTACCCCATTTAACCCAACTTTATCAAGAGCATGGCTTCAATGAGGTAAAACTGGCGACAAATGATATTCAACAACTTTATCTAAAACATCATTCACCACAAAAACCATTGGTGCTAATGCAGCTGCAGACTCAACTTTCTTCTAGAAAATAGTTTAAAAGCAACCGCTTGTTAAAAACTTCGCGTTAATAATCGTTTCGTTAACAGTGATCAAAATGCGCAGTTTCGACACACATAAAGGAAATCTGCTGTAATGATAAAACTGGTACATTCATCACTCGACCATTGTCAGTATCAAGTAGGTGATTGTCAGTACTCAGCACAATTTGCTCTTGATAACCATTTGAACGCCCGCATAAAATCCATTGGTCTTGCCATTTTACTGCATATATTGACTGAGCATTCCCGCTGGTTGTCGGCTGCTTATTAAGCTCAAATGCTTCACAATCCAAATCATTAGCCGCAAGCACACCCACTACAATTTTTAAATTCTCGAATGCTGATAGTCTTAACGACAAATAAGATGCAAATAACTCATTAAACAGCTGAGTTGTATTTTGTTCCATAGTGACCTCTTAAACCTCATCTTGATGTCTTTTTCGATGAGAGTACGATACTAATTAGCTAACACCAGTAAATAATAATCACGCTGCTGAAAGCCAAAATAATCGACCACTTCCATCGATGCCTTACGGGTATGTGCGGCAAAAGATAATGCATTATCTTCAGCAATGAAGGTGACCATATAAGGTAGCTTTTTGCCTACATGCCTTGCTAACTGACTAACCAGTTGTTCAAAAATACCTTGGCCGCGATGATTACTATGGATCCAAATAGGACCATATTGGCAACTGTTACTCTCAGATAAACGGCTATAACCCATTTCGATACTGGGTAAGCGCTTTAATATCGCTTGATAGATAGACCAAGATTTAAATAGGGACCAAGGGCCAGCAATAACATAACCAATAATCTTGCTATCGCAGCAAGCCAGCATTATCCAGCCTTGATTAATTAAGCTGGTAATTTGCGGCTCCGAAAAGTGTTGCCCTGCCATCCCCTGTCCATTTGCCCCTAGCTCATCATGCATATGAGTTAGCTCAAGCTGAGCAATTTCAGCGGCATCATCTCGTTGGGCTAATCGATAACTAACTTTCATTTATCTTGCTCATCATCAGTTGAGTTTACGGCTTGTTTTTGCGCCCAACTAAAAACCAGGGCTACCGGATAAGGCGCCATGATGACAAACCCAAGCCCAATTAAACACGCCACGACTAACATGCCAGAGACTTGACTAGCCACTTCAGTGAATAAATACAAACCAGCGCCGACGGCGACAAAAATCAATCCAACTGCATGCAAAATTTTAAAAATGTTACTCATTAAACTCACTCTTTTTGGCTAATAGCCTTATTGTATCGCCTTATCGGGCAGATTCGGCTGATTTAACATTTATTGATTAAATAAGGCGGTAATAAAATCAGTAAATTATCATTAATTATTATTCAAGATGAAAAAATCAATGTGACTCAGTATATACTATGGCTATTAACGACCCTATTTGGAAATGCCTCTCATGTTCAAACCTCTCCTCGGCGCGTGTTGTATTATTTTTGGACTCAGTGCTTGTCAAAGTGCGCCGCCTCCAGTTGAACAAGTCAATCTACTTGGCAGTTGGCATATTGAAACCGCGCTATCAAATCCTGTGATTGATAATAGCCCTGCACAAATTACCTTTGCTGAAGAAGGTAAATTATCTGGCAACAACAGCTGTAACCGCTTCTTTGGTGATTATAGCCAGCAACAAGATAAGCTAAGCTTAACGCCTGCAGGCACTACCAGAATGGCCTGTGTTGAAGTATTGATGCAGCAAGAGCAAAGTATTATGAAAGCAATGACGTTAGTCACCAATATCAAACAAGCGAAATCGGGTAAGCTATTACTAAAATCTCAAGATGGCGCCACCTTATTGGTATTGGCTAACCAAGATTAGCTTGCGATTAAACAAAAAAAGAGTGAAGCCATGGCTTCACTCTTTTTGTATCAATCGCTCACAGCATGATGCTAGCTAGGTATTTTTACCTGTGACTCAGTTTGTTGTAATTCAGTTTCTGCCTGCTGCACAATCATCGCAGACTGCTCCATATCCGCATTATAATGCTCAACATCAAGTTCATCTTCAGAGCGAGCAATCATAGTCGTTGCCACTAAGTCTCCTGAAACGTTAACCACTGTTCGCGCCATATCTAATATTCGGTCGATACCGGCAATAATTGCCACACCTTCAAGTGGTAAGCCTACCGTTGTTAACACCAAGGTCAACATCACTAAACCAGCGCCAGGCACACCCGCAGTGCCAATTGAGGCTAAAGTCGCGGTAAGAATAATCGTTATGTATTCAACCCAAGTTAAATCCACCCCAAATGCCTGAGCAACAAATAACGCAGTCACGCCCTGATAAAGCGCTGTGCCATCCATATTAATGGTGGTTCCCAGTGGCAATACAAAGCTTGAAATCTTTTTATTCACACCTAAGTTTTCACTGGCACACTTCATGCTCGCAGGCAGGGTTCCTGCTGAACTTGAAGTGGTAAATGCCACCGCCATCGCATTAGCAATGCCTTTAAAAAACTGCAGCGGATTGAGTTTGCCAAACACAGTTAATACTAAGCTGTAAAAACCAAGAATATGTAATGCACACCCCAAATAAACCGCTACAATGACTTTAATTAGCGGCAACAACATCTCTAAGCCATACTCACCTGCAACCCAAGCCATCAGGCCAAACACGCCATAAGGTGCTAACTTCATCACCATGTCAGTCAGCTTGTACATGGCTTCTGCTAAGCTTTCAAATAGCTTAATCGCAGGCTTGCCACGCTCGCCGATTAACACCAGTGAAATACCTAATGCCACAGCAAATACAATTACCTGCAGAATTTGACCACTGGCTAGTGCCGCGACAGGGTTAGTCGGCACAATATTAATCAAGGTATCCATTAAGCTTGGCGCTTGCTTTACATCGGCTGCAGCTGCTGCCCCTTTAAGACCAAGACCTGCACCAGGCTGCATGATATAACCGACAAGCAGGCCAATACTGATAGCAATCGAAGTGGTACCTAAATAAAAGGCAAAAGACTTAAAGCCAATTCGGCCCATTTTCGCCGTATCCTGCATCGAGGTCACACCAACAATGAGCGAGCAAAATACCAAAGGAATAATTAACATTTTGATGGTATTTACAAACAAAGTACCAATGGGTTTTAAATAGTTGGCATCTTCACCTAGGCTTACCCCAGTAATAATACCTAGCACCATACCTATGAGGATTTGTAACCACAAAGGAACTGACATCCAGCGAGACCAGGCCCGACCAAGAAGTGAAGGAGCATGTTTTGACATGATTTAAAACCCTGTAAAATTGATAGTTGAGTAATTAAGTACGCTGCTTATGATATGACTAACGAATGCACCGCTAAAGGTGGCATATATCACGATAAAAATCGGCGACGCATACTAGCATGACACCTCAACTACATTAGATGATCTAGGTCACCTTATAAGGTCTATACACTATAAATTACAGGGTTTAAGCGCATTAAGCTTCAAAAACAGTTTCAGCCTCATCAGTACCGACCTTTAGAGTATAAAGTGCTGCCGGAGGTCGCTCCCTTTCAATTAAGTAACTCCAGTAATCATCATCAAATCCCGCGAGAAAATTATTGCCCTCGCCACGTGATTTTAAGATTAACCACCACCAGACCATGCCCCAACAGCCAAAGGTGACTATGGTGAGCAAAAAATGCAACAAATGATTAATCGAAGGCTGTGTAAGCGATCTGACTGTAGTAGCATGAGCTAAGTGAATCCTATTAGGGTGGCTAAAATATCGCCTAACCCTAAATTGATAGCGTCGGTAAATCGATGAGCTGACAGCTTTATTAGCCTGAACCGTAGAATTTAATCCTGATTGACATTGAGCATGTGGCTTTGCCATAACTGCCCCCAAAAACAAAACAAGTATAATTATTAAGCATAGCAGCTTAGACTTTAGTCGAATAAAAATTAGCACTATTTTTATATCAAGGAGCCACAATGAAAATAAGAAAAGGCCAACTATCAGATTTATCAGCATTAGTTGAATTTAACCAAGCCATGGCAATGGAAACTGAGCAGCTTCACTTGGATAATGAACAGCTCACTAAAGGGGTGAGCACTATGCTAAGCAGCCCAGAAAAAGGCTTTTATTTAGTGGCTGAGATAGATGGTGACATCGTGGGTTCATTAATGGTCACCCTTGAATGGAGTGATTGGCGCGCAACTAACTATTGCTGGATCCAAAGTGTGTATATACGCCCGCAAAACCGCCGCCAAGGAATATATGGCAAACTTTATCAGCAAGTTAAAGCAATGGCTGAGGACATGGGTGGCGCGGCCAGTTTCAGATTATATGTAGAGCATGATAATCATGCCGCTCAGCAAACCTATAAGGCACTCGGCATGGAGCAAAGCCATTATTTGATGTTTGAACAGCTTCCAGAAGCTCACTAATCAGCGTCAACTATCAAAAAATCTCAATAAAAAAGGCTTTCAAATGAAAGCCTTTTTTATTGAGTTCAAGCTGTTATCTCAAACTAAAAATTAAGCACAAAGGTTAGTCACTTTAATGGCTAAGCCACCCTGACTGGTTTCACGGTATTTAGAGTGCATGTCTTTGCCAGTCTCATACATAGTCGCGATCACTTTATCTAAGCTTACTCTAGGCTCTGAATTACGACGAAGCGCCATACGTGAGGCATTAATCGCTTTAACCGATGCTATGGCATTACGCTCAATACAAGGCACCTGCACTTGACCTGCGACTGGATCGCAAGTTAAGCCAAGGTTATGCTCCATGCCAATTTCAGCCGCCATACACACTTGTGAAGGTGAGCCGCCCATTAACTCAGCTAAGCCCGCCGCCGCCATAGAACACGCCACACCCACTTCACCCTGACAGCCCACTTCAGCACCAGAGATTGACGCATTACGTTTATAAAGCGAGCCGACTGCCGCTGCTGCTAAAAAATAACGACTGCATTCTTTAGGGCCAACCTTTTGAATAAACTTATTATAGTAAGCTAATACCGCAGGAATAATCCCAGCAGCGCCATTGGTTGGTGACGTCACCACGCGGCCACCAGCAGCATTTTCTTCGCTCACAGCTAAGGCAAATAAGTTAACCCAATCAATTATTTCCATTGGATCATTACTTAAACGCTCACAGCGTAATAACTCACGATGTAACGCTGGCGCTCGACGTGACACTTTTAGCGGCCCCGCTAACACCCCTTCAGTATGACAGCCCTTTTCAATGGCGTTTTGCATGGTTTTCCATACTAAACTAAAGCCAGTGTACATCTCTTCTTCAGTGCGAAAACACAGCTCATTTTGCTTCATCAAACCGCTGATGCTTAAACCTGACTCTTTGCAGTGCGCCATGAGTTCATCAGCAAAATTAAAGTGATAAGGTACTTTTACCCCATTAGAGTGTATTTGATTAAACTCAGCTTCATCAACAATAAAGCCACCACCGATTGAATAGTAGGTATTTGAGTAAACACGCTCATCACCAATCCAAGCATGCAACTTCATCGCATTTTCATGTAATGGCAGCGTTTCAGGATGAAACACTAATGCATCAGTAGGGAACGCCACATGATGAATCGCATCACCAATGATAATTTCTTCGGTTTTAGCCACTTGAGCAATGAAATGTTCAATAGCTTCAATATCCACAGTTTCAGGCTCATTACCGGCTAAACCCATAATAATAGCGATATCAGTATGATGACCCTTTCCCGTTAGTGAAAGAGAACCATAAACATCCACGGTAAATTTAGTAATTTGTGTTAGCTGCCCTTGTTCAATTAAATCATCAACAAACCGATTAGCCGCTTTCATTGGGCCTACGGTATGCGAGCTTGATGGCCCAATACCAATCTTAAAGATTTCAAATGCACTAAACATAGATGTACCTCAACACTTTTGTATCTAAGCGCGCGGTTTTGGCTATCATGTCAAATCAACATCGATTGTAGTTAATCAGTTGAGTTAACTTAATTCACTTGGACCAAAACAACACACTAAAACAGCAAAGATAAAACAGAAAAGAGGAGCATCAAAGATACTCCTCTACTACAGCAAAACTTGAATTAATTTAGCTCATTAAGCCAAATAGAATCGCTGTCATAGCCAGTAAACCAGCAATAACCACAAACACATTACTAATGCGGCCACGGTAAGCTTTTAGCGCAGGTACTTTATGGACAGCATACATAGGCATTAGATAAAGGATTGCAGCAATAATCGGACCGCCCAACGCTTCAATCATGCCTAAAATGCTTGGGTTAATAACCGCAACAATCCAGATGCTGAAGAACATGAAAGCCAAAATGAATTTATTTAGCTTAGCCTCTGATACTTCTTTATTACTGCTACGTAATTGCTTAGTGATCATGCCTTTTAAACCTTCAGTCGCCCCTAAGTAGTGGCCAAAGAAAGAAGAAATAATCGCAATAAACGCAATAATAGGGCCAAAGTAGCTCACAAAACCACTTGAGTGAACATTGGCTAAGTAAGACAAAATAGCTAAGTTTTCACTCTTTGCTTCAGCAAGTTGCGCTGGGCTTAATGATAAAACACAAGAGAACACGAACAGCATCACGAAGCCTACAAGCATCATTGAGGTGTTACGTAAAATCACATCTGCTTTTTTAGCTGCATTGTTGCCATGCTCACGCTTAAGTGACACAGAGAATTGTGAAATTGCAGGAGAATGGTTAAAAGCAAAGATCAATACTGGAATAGTTAACCAAACAGTACCAAAAAACTCACCTGCCGATGGCACCACTTGCAAAGCATCCATTTTCCAGTCAGGAATTAAGTAAAATGACATAAATGCCAAAATCGCAACCAGTGGGTAGACTAAAAATTGCGTCACTTTCAGCATGAATTTTTCACCCGCAACCATCACTGACATCATGCCAATAATAAGTAATGCCGATAATAAAAAACGTGGCGGTGAGGCAAAGCCAAGCTGGTGAACAATAAAGCTATCAACTGTGTTAGTAATACCAACACCATAGATAAGCACAATAGGAAAAATAGCAAAGAAGTATAACAGCGTGATCGCTTTACCCGCATTAACGCCAAAGTGCTCTTCTACCACTTGAGTAATATCACTACCCGGATTCTTAGAAGAGCACACAAAGCGAGATAAACCGCGATGAGCAAGGTAAGTCATAGGTCCAATAAAAACGGCCATCATGACTAAAGGCCAAAAACCGCCCATACCCGCGTTAATAGGTAAAAACAAAATACCGGCGCCAACAGCGGTGCCAAATAGACTTAACATCCAAGTGGTATCTTGACGACTCCAGCCTTTAACTTGAGTTTGCTCACCTTGAGTTGCTACAGCAACATCCTGCGCACTGATTGAATCTCTTTGCATGGAATAACCTTTGAGGTAACTAATTTGGCGCGGAGAATACAGTGTTCTTATTTGAGAATAGTGACCTAGTTCATTTTTTTGATCCCACACAGCAATAAGAGAGGCGCAATGTGCGCATGATCAAATATTAACTTGGTTACTAATACAGCTTCATTAACAACAATTAATTTAATTGCCAACATTAGATACAAATGTTCAACTGCGAATGTACTGCAAAGTCACAAGCCAAAGGGGTTTAAACACTAATAACCTAGTGAATACTTGACTATTTCAATCAAGTAACTCAAGGTTTTTCGATGATAAAATAGCCTTATCACTGTCGAAAGGGAAACGAGAAGGTTAGCTTGAAATAGAAGATTAGCTTGAAAAAGAAAGTTAGCTGGAAATAGATAAGTAAGCTAAAAGCAAAGTTAATATTCACCCAGCAAAGCGTCGAATTTACATTTTTACAGCGGTAAATTCGACTCAACTGAAGTTATATACGATATAACAATATCGCTAGCCCGTTCTTAAACTTAATATGGCGGCGACATCCAGCGCCTTGTCATATTTGACAAACCCAGTCAGTTTTTGATCAATGGCATAAATCGACATACGGTCGGCCAATTCATTGCCTTCAATCCCCACATGAGCGGCAACGTGTTCAATCTCCATATCATCTTTAATGGCATCATAAAGTTCATGAGCCTGCTTAATGACTTCAAGATTGGCGATATCACCGGCAGTCTTGCGTTTCCAGCCTTTTGACTTCCAGCCATAAGCCCAATTAGTGATGCAATTAATCGAATATTGGGAGTCACTGAGTATTTTAACCGTTTGATTAGCCTTAATGGCCTTTTGTGCCACTAATATCGCTTGATAAAGCGCATTCAATTCGGCGCTATTATTGGTGCCATTGGGATTATATAAACCAAACCACAACTCAGCGACTGCGCCATTACGGTAAATCGCCATGCCTGAGCCCGCTTTACCAGGGTTGGGCTCACAGCCGCCATCAGTGAATATCATCACCTCATGAGTGGATAAATCAATCTTAGCTTTGCTGGTCGATGTTGTTTTAGTCGCAGTGCTAGCTTTACTTTTCGCGCTAAAAGCCGCTTTACCTATACTTTTACTTGCCGATGCGCCAAATGCCGCTTTAGCCTCTGCTTCAGTCGGGAAAGATTTGTATTTTGCTTGGGGAAATTTATCCACCTGCTTCTTGGTATAATCCCAACTGGTAAAAATGCCGGTCTCACGCCCTGCCCAAACCACATAAAACTTCTTCGCCATAATGACTTCTCTATAAAATCGCTTAAGATACTCAATGCGCACCAGTTTAGCGTATGACGTAGCAAAATCACCAACTGTTCAGTAAAACTTGGATACTAATTTATGCCTCAAGCACCATTAACGATTATTGTCGGCTCAAATAACCCCGTAAAAATCAATGCCGCCAAAGTGGCCATCAGTCAGTATTTTCCTGATCGTAAAATCAATTGCAGCGGCATGCATGCGCCCTCGTTAGTGGCCGAACAACCCATGACAGATGCAGAAACCAAATTAGGGGCCATTAATCGCGCCCAGTTTTGCCAGTCGCAATACCAATCAAATGCCCAAGAAGCTGACTTTTTTATCGCGATGGAAGGCGGTGTTGATAATTTTGACCATGGCCCTGCGACATTTGCTTATATGGCCATCATTCATAAGCAACAACTATCAGTTGGTCGCAGCGCGCTACTGCCATTACCCACTCAAGTTTACCAAGCGCTAGAGCAAGGTGAAGAGCTGGGCCATGTAATGGATAAACTCTTTAATACCCACAACATTAAGCAAAAAGGCGGCGCAATTGGATTACTCACTCACGGCTTAGCAACCCGCGAAAGCATTTACACCCAAGCGATTATTTTAGCGATGGCGCCTTTTATGAATGCTGAATTTTTCAACAATTAGTTTACCCATAGGAATAAGTTACTTTGTTTTATGGATAAAGATTGCTAACTTCGAAGTAACTCGTTTCCATAGGAGAATTAAATGGAATATCAACGCATAGCGCATTCTAGCCTTGATGTTAGCAAGATTTGTCTTGGTACCATGACATGGGGCGAACAAAATACCCAAGCCCAAGCTTTTGCACAAATGGATTACGCCATTGGTCGTGGAATTAACTTTATTGATACCGCTGAAATGTATCCTGTGCCACCCAGTGCTGACACCCAAGGTGAAACTGAGCGCATTATTGGTCACTACCTTAAACAAAGAGGTAATCGCGATAATTTAGTCATTGCATCAAAAGTGTCAGCCGCAGGCCCTAAAAGTGATTTTGTTAGACCAAACATGGCCTTAGATTGGGTCAACATCCACCAAGCAGTTGATGCATCACTTGAACGATTACAGGTTGATACCATCGACTTATATCAGCTGCACTGGCCTGATAGACACTGTAATTACTTCGGTGAGCTACTTTACGACCAACTGGATGATGAACATCAAACCCCTATTTTAGAAACCTTAGAAGCATTAGCTGAAGTCATCCGCCAAGGAAAAGTGCGCTATATCGGCGTGTCCAATGAAACCCCTTGGGGCTTAATGCAATACCTTCGATTAGCTGAAAAGCATGGCTTACCCCGCATCGTCAGTGTGCAAAATCCTTATAGTTTGCTTAATCGCAGCTTTGAGGTGGGCATGTCTGAAATCAGCCACCGTGAAGAATTGCCTTTGCTGGCCTACTCACCTTTAGCTTTTGGCGCATTAACAGGTAAATATGAAAATAATCAGTGGCCTGAAAACGCCAGATTAACGTTATTTAAGCGCTTTGCCCGCTATAACAGCACAGCAATGGCAATTGAAGCTACTCAAGCTTATGTGGATTTAGCCCGTGAGTTTGGTTTGTCGCCAACCCAAATGGCCTTAGCCTTTGTTAATTCAAGACGCTTTGTCGCTTCAAACATTATTGGCGCTACCAATCTTGAACAGTTAAAAGAAAATATCGATAGCCTTGATGTTAGTTTGTCCGCAGAGCTTATTGGCCGCATCAACGAGCTGTCTAACCTTTATCGCTTGCCTTGCCCATAACAAGTGTGAATAACAGGGGTTAATAAGACCTTTTGCCAATCAGCATATTGATGCTTGCAATAAGCGCTACAATCTATGAAGATCGTAGCGCTTTTCTTATGCTGAAGCGATAACTTCAGCGATTCATCATTAACTTAACGAGCTTTCAATGACAGTGCCTGTGGATACCGTTTTAATTAATAATACCTTTGATCACCAAGCGATCCGATCTCAGTTTCCAATATTGGATCAACAGCTAGATGATAATCCATTGTGTTATTTAGACACGGCAGCCACCAGCCAAAAGCCTGTTAGTGTCATTGAGGCAATGACTCAGTATTATCAGCATGATAACGCTAATGTGCATCGCGCCGCCCATCAGTTATCAGCCAGAGCCACAGCCAACTATGAACACGTTCGTCATCAAGTTAAGCAATTTATTAATGCTAGCCAAACTGAAGAAGTTATTTTCACTCACGGCACCACTGAATCTATCAACATGGTCGCTGCAGGCTTAAGCAAACAGCTTAAAGCTAATGATATTATTTTAGTTGATAGCGCCGCCCATCACGCCAACTTAGTACCATGGCAACAATTAGCCAAAAATACCGGCGCTGTGGTTAAACCCATTCCACTGAACGAGCATTTATCCATTGATATCAACGCTTATTCAGCACTGCTTAGTTTAAAACCTAAGCTTGTGGCCATAAGCCATGTGACCAATGCGCTGGGGTCGGTAAATGATGTCAGCCAATTAGTTGAGCTTGCCCAGCAAGTAGGTGCACTCACTCTTGTTGATGGCGCTCAGGCCATCGCCCATATCGATGTCGATGTACAACAAATTAACTGCGACTTTTATGTGTTTTCAGGCCATAAAATGTATGGCCCCACTGGCGTTGGGATCTTATACGGCCGTTATGCCGAGCTCGATAAGCTTGAACCGCTGCTAACAGGCGGCGAAATGATAAAGTCGGTGAGTTTTGAAGCTACCACCTTTGGGGAACTGCCCAATAAATTAGAAGCGGGCACCCCAGCGATTTCAGCGGTTATCGGTTTAGGCGCAGCAATTAGTTTTATCAATGGACTGCCAAAAGCTGAGTTACTGGCCCATGAGCAAAGCTTACTGAACTATTTGCAAAATGAACTCAGAAACTTAGGCGATATAACCCTTATTGGTGCAACGCCGCATAATATTGGCGTGGTTGCGTTTAACTTGGCACAAGAGCATCATCAAGATGTTGGGATACTACTTGATCAACAAGGCATAGCCGTTCGTTGTGGCCACCACTGCGCCATGCCATTAATGCAGCAGTTAAACATTAAAGGTTGTTGCCGAGCATCCATTGGCCTCTATACTAATAAGCAAGACATTGACCTGTTTATCGCGGCGCTGGGTAATGTTAAAGATCTACTGTTATAGCCTTAAGTTATAGCCTGATGTTTTAGCCAGGCTTTTTAACCTTAGCTTTATAGCTGCAAATACTCTCCACCACCTGATAGTAAATTGAGAAAATGACTAACCAATTACCACAACCCCAAGAGCACTGTTTTAAATCGCTAGATAATAAGGTCGCACAAGCCGTCAGCGCGATTGAGTCAGCAAGCAACTGGCAAGATAAATACCGTCAAATCATGCTGGTTGGTAAAGCCCTACCGACACTTGATGATGCCTTTAAGCTAGAGTCAGCCCAAGTAAAAGGCTGCGAAAGCCAAGCGTGGCTTTACCATAAAGCGATTGATGGCAAACATTTTTTTTGTGCCGACAGTGATTCACGTATAGTTAAGGGTCTAATTGCTATACTGTTATATGCAACTCATACAAAAACCAGTGCCGCCATTAGTGCATTTGACTTAACTGAGTATTTTGAACAATTAGGACTTAGCGGCCAATTAAGCCCCTCTCGTACCAATGGGCTTACCGCACTCGCCAATGCTATTAAGCAATACGCCGCAAACTAATCAATAATGATTACGAGCGTTAAAAGGAATAACAATGTCTGAAAGCGCTTGTAACCAAAACAGAAGAACCCTACTTAAAGGGATCGCTGCAACCAGCTTACTTTGCCCGCTGTATAGCACTTCTGTGTTTGCCGCCTCCAAAAAGCGCCTCTATATTGATGGTTTATCATTTCTGCCCGAAAACCTAGCAGATGTTCGCGAATCAAAACTTGATGCTTACATCTGTGATATCTCCGCTATCGAACCTATTACACAGCCCGATGGCACCACCAATTACAAACGCACCTACCAAGCCTGTATTGAAAGTATAAAACAGGCTAAAAAAGTGGTCGATGATAACCCATCAGTGTTATTACAAGGGCTAACAGGCAACGACATTGCCAAAGCCCGAAATGAGCAGCGCACCGCGGTGTACTTTCAAATCCAAGGCGCTGACTGTGTTGAAGCCGATGCCGATAACGCTAACAGTGGCGATAAGCCTTGGCCACAACTAGACCAATTTCACCAACATGGTTTACGGGTGCTGCAATTAACCCACCACTACGGCAACCGCTTTGCCGGTGGCGCATTAGACAATGATGGCTTTCAAAGCCTCAATAAGCCACTGACCGCTGATGGTAAGGCATTAATCGCCGAGCTTAATCGTCGCAATATTCTTATCGATGTCAGTCACTCAAGTCCGCAAACCGCACTGGATACCGCTAAAGTCTCCACTAAACCCATAGTGCAAAGCCATGGCGCTGTGCGCTCCATCGTCAATAATGCTCGCTGTTCACCCGATGAAGTGATCCGCGCTATTGCCGACACTGGCGGTGTGTTTGGTATTTTCATGATGAGCTTTTGGCTCACCAATAAGCCTGTGCCGACCATTGATGATTATATTCGTCAACTTGATAGGGTCGCTAGACTGGGCGGCATGGATGCAGTAGCCATTGCCAATGACTTTCCGCTTCGAGGGCAAGAAAACTTACTGGCGTTAAATAACAATAACGCTGAAGGGGTTAAACAATACCTGGGTTGGTGGCAAAGTCTTGCTGATAAAAATGTATTAGGCTTTGACCATACGCCAGAGCATGTGGTGATCCCAGAATTTAACCATATCGACAGAATGAACCGTATTGACGATGCACTGGCCAAAGCCCGTTATAAGTCGAGCGACCGAGATCGTTTCCTCGGTGGCAACTGGCAAAGAGTGCTTAAACAAGTGTTGGTTTAAATTACATCAGATTTAGAACTCTGGATTTCACACTGTATTTCCAAACTTCGTTTGGATTAACATCGTGGCGCTTCGTTCACACCTGATTTATTTTTTTAAATATTTCCAAACTCCGTTTGGATTAACGTCGTGGCGCTTCGCCCACACCAGATTTAGACTGTAAGTTTCCTTTGTGTATTTCCAAACTCCGTTTGGATTAACGTCGTGGGTTTTCCACCCACACCCGACCAAAAGGGTATCAACAGCAATACCCTCTTGGATCACCCTGCCGCCCCTAACGAAAAATGCTGAAAAGCGCATAGTTTTCGATGGGGATTGATCCAGCTTTTAACTTCGTTTGTTGTTAACTTCAGACTTATTCGAAAATGCTAACGCTTCCGATGGTGCATCCCTGCACCGCGAAAGCTATGCTCACATCCATGTGAGCATCACGCTATTTTCTTCAACGTCCTCAATTCAAATTGAGTCTTTTGGATTTTTAGCTTTATATCTTTTTAATCTTTTATTTGGCACGAATACAGTCAAATCGAAGAAGCAATAATCCCAGTGTAGATGCAGCAGCGAACTTCTGACTGCCAAGGATGGCGGGAATGTCATTATTTGTCGGGAACAAATATGACCAAAACATGGCGAAGTTTCACAGTGTGAAACGCTCTGAGCGAGAGGCATGGATGCCGAACTGGCCGTTTAACATGGATGTTATTTGTTTTCGCAAAGCCCACATGGATGCGTTTGCGGCGTGTCTTGGATATATCAAAATCAATGTTAGCTTTGTGTGATAAAAACAACGACAGAATTGCATATTATAGAAATTAATTATGCAGAAAATAGAATTTAAAAACGTCAACAGTAAAAATACAAAAAACTTAGTTCTTATTGTATTTCTGGCGAGTAGTTCACAATTACCCCTGTTATAAAAGTTATTATTAATAATAAAAACTCTTCTTCATTAAAATATATAATAGTTAAGCATATACTAATTAATGAATATATAAATTGACCTGTAATATAACTTTAGAATAAATATGACTTCAATCTCAAACCCGAATAATAAAAGTAGTAGTAAAGTTTACATCCCTTCATGACAATGTAATCTATAAATCTAATTTTTAGATTACTACATTATGAAAAAAATAATTTTTAACATTTCTATCTTTCTATTTACTTATATCATTATAAATTCAGTTGCATCTGCCCAGGATATGAAAAGCCTTCGGGGAGAGACTATGGGTAATAAATATAAAGTTACTTGGTTAGAAACTAAAATATCTGCAAAAAGAATGGCTGATATTAGAAGTCAAATAGAACAACGTCTAGATGATGTGAATCAATCAATGTCAACTTGGCGTAAAGACTCTGAAATCAATAAAATAAACAACTCACCTAAAGCTACACCCATACGCATTAGTTATGACATGAATCACGTCATAACTAATGCTATTCATGTTGCTCAACTCACTAATAATGCACTGGATATCACAGTTGGGCCTTTAGTTAATTTATGGGGGTTTGGCCCTGATGGCCAAGTCACTGACTTACCATCAGAACAAGCAATCGAAGCAGCCATAAAATCCACCGGAATTAGCAATATAACCCTTAAGAATCAGTATCTCACAAAAAACGCGGCCAATCTAAAAATTGACCTTTCAGCTATAGCAAAAGGTTACGGTGTCGATGTCGTAGCTGACGTATTGGAACGCAATGATATTCATGACTATCTAGTTGATATTGGCGGGGAGTTAAGAATTAAGGGATTAAATGCTAGCCAACAGGCTTGGAAGGTGGGAGTTGATAAACCCTTTGCTTATTCAACAGGACAAATGGAAATTATCACCCCTGGGGACTCCGCCGTCGCGACATCGGGGAACTACCGTAAATATTTCGAAAAAAATGGCCACTACTACTCGCATTTAATTGACCCTAGAACAGGAAAACCCGTATCTCATACCGTTGTTTCAGTCACGGTAATTGAAAAAAATTCTATGACAGCTGATGCATTGGCTACCGCCTTTATGGTGCTCACTGTTGAGGAATCATTGGCTGTTGCCAATGAACACAATATCCCAATCATGATCATTGAGGATAAGTTTGGAGAGTTGATTACTCACCATTCAGAAAGCTTTGAAAAATATATTAAAGAATAGTTTTAAACTATTAACAGGAAAAATGATGAAGAATAAATTTAAACTAAGTGTATTATGTATTGCTGTATTAGGTATGACTGCCTGTAGTGATGATGATAAAGATACATCTGGGCTTGAAAGCCAAATAAAACAGCTTGAACAAAAAAATGCTGAATTAAACTCTCAAAATACAGAATTAAGTTCAAAAAATGAATCATTAGCAGAAGACAATGCTAATTTAACAACTAAAACTGAAGAACTTCAGGATAAAGCAGTAGGCTACATTTCTACTTTCAACCAACAATGCGCTGAAGAAGGCGTAATGTTTGATTATATTGACCCGAATGCGCCAGCAGAAGAAGCTCCGCAAATGTCCGCCTTTGCTTCAGCGATGGCAGCTAATGAGTGTTCTAGTTGCCACACTTACGACAATGATGATCCCGTTGAGATTCCTCATGGAAATTTTGGAAGTTGTAGTAATTGTCATGATGGCCACAATGAAACACCACCTGTTGATCCGGGTAATCCACAGGATCCAACGTTCCCACAACCTGAACCAGACGACAGTCTCGTTGATGGAAAAACTGGGGCATCGGGTTCTTTCTACTACGGCAGCTCTTCATTCCTAAACGCTGACTATTTAGCACAAAGACTCAATGGTAGTATTTACAACTACGAGTGGGTAGAAGCCACAGAAAGTGGTGAAAATACCGCTAAGACATTGAAAACAGCTTGTGGTTTAGAAAATCGTGAATTTATTAAAGACATGTACCCTAACGACGGTAAAGAGTACAAACTAAACGGCTTTAATAACCAAATGGGTTCTAAATTAATTTCCACTGTTAGTAAATTTACTGATGAAGAAACAACTGAAGAAGTTGAATTGCCTAATGTTGCTATTTTCGGCTACGGCATGAAACTAGAAGATAATGGTAACTATTACGCCTCGATGAATATTGGTAAGAATAACACTTGTTATAATGCAGTTATGCATGGTGACGTTCGATTGGCATATTACGAATACTCACCAATGCTATCAAGTAAGCCTGATCGTAATATGGGTGCTCGAATTTTAGGTACTATTGATTACGAGCGTACAGCACTAAAAGGATTTGACTGGGTTACTGAAGTTCCAGGACTTGGTGCTGGAGAAGACTTTACTCCATCGGATGTTGACTGGACAAACGTTGGTTCTTGTTCATTAGTGATTAAAGTTGATGGTATTATTCCTCTAGGATAATTCACACATTGCGATATAAAAAAGCTGAAACCTAGGTTTCAGCTTTTTTTATTTTTGAAAACTTACTTTTAGTAGCTCATTTTTAGTTAGCTTGTTTATCTTTAATTAACGCCAAGCCTTTCAAACTAAACACTAGCCACCAAAGTCATCTAGCAAGATATTTTCTTCTTCAACACCTAAGCTTTCTAGCATGCTGATCACAGAGGAGTTCATGATTGGAGGGCCACACATGTAGAACTCACAATCTTCTGGCGCTTTATGATTTTTAAGATAGTTTTCCAATAATACCGTATGAATAAAGCCGGTATAGCCGGTCCAGTTATCTTCAGCTAAAGGCTCTGACAAAGCTACATGCCATTCAAAGTTGTCATTTTCAGCCGCTAAGGTATCAAAATCATCTTGATAAAAAATCTCTCGCGCTGAACGCGCTCCATACCAAAATGACATTTTACGTTTTGTTTGCTTACTCTTAAGTTGATCAAAAATATGCGAACGCATCGGCGCCATACCTGCACCACCACCAACAAACACCATTTCTGCGTCTGTTTCTTTGACAAAAAACTCACCGAAGGGCCCTGAAATAGTTACCTTGTCGCCAGTCTTTAGATTAAAGATATATGACGACATTTGCCCTGGTGGTAAATCATTGCTTGGCGGCGTAGCAATACGCACATTCAGCATGATGGTGCCTTTTTCATCAGGGTAGTTCGCCATTGAATAAGCACGCAATACATCTTCATCAACGGTTGAAACTAGGCTAAATAAGTCGTACTTATCCCAGTCATCACGATATTGCTCAGGAATATCAAAATCAGCGTATTTCACCTCATGGGCAGGGGCTTCAATTTGAATATAACCACCGGCTTTGAAATGAACATCCTCCCCTTCAGGGACTTTCAGCAGCAGCTCTTTAATAAAGGTCGCTTGGTTGTCATTAGAAACTACCTCACATTGCCACTTTTTAACCCCAAAGATCTCTTCATCCACTTCTAGTTCCATGTCGGTTCGCACCGCAACCTGACACGCTAACCGGCAGCCTTCTTTGGCTTCTTTTTTGGTGATGTGGTCAAGCTCTGTGGCTAAGATATCACCGCCACCTGATTTCACTGTGACCCGACATTGGCCACAGGTGCCGCCACCGCCACAGGCCGATGGAATAAAAATACTGTTGCTCGCCAGTGCGCCAAGCAGTTTATCACCAGCAGGTGTGCACACACTTTTGTCTGCATCACCATTAATGCCGATGGTGACATCACCCGTACCCACCAATTTGCTTTTGGCGAATAAAATTATCATTACCAGCAAACTTACCACTATGGTAAACATGCCTATGCCAATTGCCATTTCCATTAAATGCACCTTCTCAACAGTTGCTGATAACAAGCAGTCTCATGGGTCAGTTTTACCAAAACCACTGATTCAAGCATGAGTGAGTCATCTATAAGCGAATTCAAATTTGTTTGCATTTTCACGCCTTACAAAGTGATGCCAGCAAATGACATAAAACCTAATGCCATTAAACCTGTAGTAATAAAGGTAATGCCAATTCCTTGCAGCCCTAGTGGGATAGCATGAAATTTCATCCGTTCACGCAGCCCGGCGAGTAAGACAATGGCCATCGCCCAGCCCACTGCACTACCTGCTGCAAACACCACAGATTCGCCTAAGTTATAATCACGGTTGGCCATGAAAATAACCCCAGCAAAAATGGCACAGTTCACCGTTAGTAGCGGTAAGAAAATACCTAAAGATTGATACAGAGTTGGAATGTATCTTTCTAAAAACATCTCCAAAATCTGCACTAATGCGGCAATCACCCCAATAAAGGTAATTAACTGTAAGTAGCTTAAGTTAAGCTCAGGGAAGCCTGCCCATGCCAGTGCACCTGGCGCAAGGATATTCACGTAAATCAGCTGATTTACCGGTACGGCTAATACCATCACCACAATCACTGCAATGCCCAAACCAAATGAGGTTGAGACCTTTTTAGACACCGCGAGGAAGGTACACATGCCTAAGAAAAAAGACAGTGCCATGTTGTCGATAAAGGCCGCTTGAATAAATAAATTAATATAGTGTTCCATTGCCATTATCCTCTCTTACGCTGCACAACATTGATCGCCCAAATCATCACGCCGATCAAAAAGAATGCGCTTGGTGGCAAGGTGAACATTTCATTGGCAAGATACCAACCACCGTTTTCGATAGTGGTAAATATCTCTTTGCCAAATAAGGTTCCGCGTCCTAGTAGCTCACGCACAAAGGCGACACTTAATAAAATCACCCCGTAGCCCATGGCATTACCTAGCGCATCAACAAATGCCAAATGCGGTGGGTATTTCATCGCAAAGGCTTCTGCGCGGCCCATGATGATACAGTTGGTAATAATCAAACTGACAAATACAGATAACTGCTTTGAAAGCTCATAAGCCACGTCCTGCAACACCATATCAACGATAATTACCAAAGAGGCAATCACCGTCATTTGCGCAATAATACGCACGCTGCTAGGGATAAAATTGCGAATGCTCGAAATGATCACATTGGAGCACACTAAAACAAAGGTCACCGCCAGTGTCATTACCAATGCGGTTTGCATTGAATTACTCACAGCCAGTGCAGAGCAGACCCCTAGCACTTGCATCGCCACTGGGTTATTGGCAAAAATCGGTGAGGTCAGAATTTGTTTAGTTGAGATAGTCGTACTCATTATTTCGCCTCCGTAGTGGCAAACTGGTTAAGAAAGGTTTGATAACCTTCTACACCAAACCAAAATTCAACCGCACGTTGAATGCCCATGCCCGTTCGGGTTGCGCCACTAACGCCATCAACACCGTGAATATCGCCAGCTTTAGCACCGCCTTTGATAACCTTGATGGAAATTTTGCCTTTATCATCAAATAGCTGCTTACCTTTCCATAAGTCAGTCCACTGGGGATCTGTTACAAAATCAGCAATACCAGGGGTTTCACCGTGTTCGTAGAAAATAATATTCTCAACGGTATTTAAATCAGGCTTAAGGGCTAAATAACCATAAATCATCGACCACAGTCCTTTACCATAAATGGGCATCACCACACTGGATAATTGACCATTAGCGTCAAAGACTTCAAATACGCGGATATTATCCGCACGGCTTTTAATTTTGGCGGTATCTTTTTTAGGTTTTGATGATGTATCTGGGTTTATCGCTGCCATACGCTCATCAAAATCAAGTAGATTGTCATGATCAACAAACTCACCCGACTCTAGATTGACCATTTTAGGGCTTACTCTTTGTTCAAATAATTCCCTAAAATCGCCGCTGCTGATATCAATATTGGCGGCCCGTAATACAAACTGCTGCACTTCATCACGCTTTTTAACCAGCTTACGTTCTTTTAAAATTTCAGCGGTACCGGTGATCATAAACGAACAGACTAAACTCAGGCTGATGATAAAAATCATCGTGCCAGCTATGCTATCTTTCTTAAAGGCCATGGCGTTTTAGTCTCCGTTTAATGTTGGCACGAACCACCAGATAATCGAATAATGGCGCCCATAAATTTGCGAACAATATCGCCAACATGATCCCTTCAGGCAATTTCACGTTCAACACCCGGATCAGCACCGTCATAAAGCCAATTAATGCGCCATAGGCGTATCGACCACTGCGGGTATATGAGGCGGTCACTGGATCGGTTGCCATAAACATCATCCCCAGTGCAAAACCACCGGTAACTAAATGCCATGTCCACGGCATAGAAGCCATAGAGCTTTTCGCAGGTCCAACTAAGTTAAACAATATTGCTGTAGCGATCATGCCGAACATAACCCCAGCAACCACTCGCCAATCTGCCACTCGAGTTAGCAGCAATACACCGCCGCCAATCAAAATAGCTAAGGTGCTGGTTTCACCAATAGAGCCTGGAGTGAAGCCTAAAAATGCATCTATCCATGCAGGATCTGATAAGGCGCTAATCCAGCTAACATCGGCAAACATATTCGCGCGACTGGCTGCAGCTTGGGTTAAGGTGGTGGCACCTGAAAAACCATCAGCAGCAACAAATTGGCTTAAGGCTGCGACTTCTGTGGGGTAGGCAAAATAGATAAAGGCATAACCGGCTAACGCTGGGTTTAAAAAGTTATAACCCATGCCGCCAAACATTTCTTTGGCTACGATAACCCCAAAGGTCACTCCTACAGCAATAATCCATAAGGGTGTCGATACCGGCACTATGATAGAAAACAGTAATGCTGTAATAAAGAAGCCTTCATGTAATTCTTGGCGCCGCACTTTGGCAAAAACCACTTCCCACACTAAACAGACAAACAAGGTCATTAGGTAAATTGGCACATAATAACTCGCACCATAAGCCATTAAGCTGACAAAACCTGATTGTTCGGTTAACTGGCCAAACAGCATTGAAAACAAGCCAGCCTGCCAAGCCTCAGGTTGAGTTGCCCCAGCCATGATGGCAATTTGCGCTTGTAAGCCTAGGTTGTACATCCCAAAAAATATGGCGGGCAGTAAACACATACCCACAATATGCATGGTACGTTTTACATCAATGGCATCACGAACATGCACTTTACCTTTGGTACTGCGGCCACGAGCAATCCACAAGGATCGCAAGTAACTTTTCATCGAGTCGCCATGAGCATAATAGCGATCTTGATGATCCGGTTTCTTTTGTTGCTGACTCATTAACCTTCCCTCTCGATGATATCTAGGCAAGCACGTAACTCTTTACCAAAGTCATACTTTCCGGGACAAACAAAGGTACAAAGTGCTAAATCTTCTTCATCTAATTCTAAAGCGCCTAATAGCTGTGCTTCATCGGTATCTCGCACCACCAGATCTCTCACCAACAAGGTCGGTAAAATATCCAAAGGCATAACGCGGGCAAGCTGACCAAAAGCCATCATCGCACGAGGAGAGCCACCTGCATGGGTGGTAAAATCAAACAGTTTTTTAGTACGGCTAAAACCTGACATCATGATACCTGTCAGTGAGAACTTTTCTTTATTACGGCGCACCCAAGGTAATAACTCGTGACGGGCGTTTTCAGTTAGTACACAAACTTGATTATGATAACGACCTAAATAGTTATAAACCCCAACTGCGGTATGGCCACAAAGTACGGAGCCCGATACCACCCGTGAGTGAATATCTTCAATTTCATTTTCGACTAGCTCACCCAAGTCTGCCCCTAATTGGGTCCGCAGTAACCTTGGTTTTAACACATTGGGTCCAGCAAATGACACCACTCGCTCATTAAATAGCTCACCGGTTTGAAACAGCTTGCCAACGGCAATCACATCTTGATAGCCAATATGCCAAACTACCCGCTCAACACTTACTGGATGCAGCAGATGGATATGAGTACCCACCAGCCCAGCGGGATGAACGCCGCCAAATTGATATGACTCAACTTGAGCTAAATCATGGCCGGGTAACGCCTCACCTTGATCATGACACAGCATCACTTTACCATCGGTTAACCGGGTTAGTGCCTGCATTCCCACAGCAAATGCTTGTGGCTGCTCAGCGATAATCACGCGAGGATCGGCCGCTAACGGATTACTGTCCATGGCGGTCACAAAGATTGCCGATGGCCTAGTATCTAACGCGGGAATTTTTGAGAAAGGGCGGGTTCTTAATGCCGTCCATAACCCACTGTTAACCAGATTGGTTTGCACCGCTTCGCGGGATAATGCCAAAACATCATCGCTAGTAGCAAAACTCACGGCTTCATCGCCTTCGCAACGGATCACCACTGATAATAGCACCCGTTTTTCGCCCCTGTTTATGGCAATCACTTCGCCACTCGCAGGGGCAGTAAAGGTCACTCCGGCAATCTTTTTATCTTGAAAAAGCGCTTGGCCTTTTTTAACGATATCACCTTCTTCAACCAACATAGTCGGCTTTAAACCAACATACTCTTCGCCTAATATGGCAACTCTGGTTGGCTTTGCTGTGACGTCGATTATTTGTTGCGGCTCACCCGCTATAGGCACATCGAGGCCCCGTTTAATTGTTATAACCTGATTTGAGGATCCAGCCATTACTTGTAACCTTTAAAATTCAGATACCACATAATAAATAGATTTGTGACCTAAATCCGCTATTGAGGTCACACCTTTTAATAAATTGTGAAATAAATGTACTAATAACACCTAAATTCGACCAAAAATTTGAACCAAGACCGATATTCAATTTCAAAACAGGAACTAAAGCACAAAAAACAGCATCCAAAACGCTACCCAATGCTGAACTACCCCATGTATCACAATTTAACATAGACACAGTTCACATTAATCTCAATAAAAGCTGTATAAGAATTACAGAAATCAAAATTTGCTAGGTAAGCACTGAGATAATAATTAAGTTTGAAGCAATAAGAATGACAAATATGGGATAAGTATGAAATGAACATGTTAATGGCAAGCCTGAGCAGCTAAAAACAAAAAATGGCCAAGACTGTCGTCTTCGCCATTTAAATTCATGCGGTTAAAATTATCGGTAAATATAGCTTAAGATCAAATCCGCTAAATACCCACTTGAGACTGAATTGGTGCAGCTGAGTACTCTTGAGGATTAAACCAATTGAGGCTGTCTGCCAATGACACCACCTCACCGATAATCATCAATGCTGGCATTTGCAAAGCAGGATCTGCAGCCAGCTGCGATAACTCACTTAACTTACCGATAAAGCGCTGTTGAGATGCGGTCGTCGCCTTAGAAACAATAGCCACAGGCGTATCACCATCACGGCCACTACTCATTAATCCATCACGGATAATCTCTGCGTTCAAAATGCCCATATAAACCACTAAGGTATTATTTGGATTTGCATAACCTTGCCAGTCCATCGGCCGACTTTGTAATTGGCAATGACCAGTAATAAACGTCACTCCTTGAGCAAAATCTCGGTGGGTTAATGGAATGCCAGCATAAGCAGCTGTGCCACTAGCAGCAGTAATACCGGGGACAACCTCAAAAGCAACCCCTGTTTCTGCTAAGGTTTGCAGCTCCTCACCGCCACGACCAAAAATAAACGGATCACCACCTTTAAGGCGTACCACGTTTTTGCGAGTGTAAGCTTTTGTCACCAGTAACTGATTTATTTCATCTTGCCCAGCACTATGCTTGCCAGCACGTTTACCCACAGCAATTTTTTCAGCGCTTTGTGGGATTAAATCTAAGATGTCTTGGCTAACGAGGGCATCGTACAGGACAGCATCGGCTTGCTTTAACACCCGATAAGCTTTGAGGGTGAGCAGCTCAACATCTCCAGGCCCTGCACCGACTATCCAGACTTTCCCTTTGGCCCCTTGACCCGGTATCGAAACCAATTCCATTTTTCAAAACCCCACAATGTTTACTTAGCATCAAATATAGCCCTTTATATATTCCATATATAATAGATAATACTTAGCTTTTATTCCATTTAGTTATATGAGACCTATTAAGTGGCATTTAAAAACCTTGGTAAACTAGCTGCACAGTTACCATACAAAGCCCAAGCTCAAATCATCAGTACTTTTCATTTTTAACCATAGTGTTAGTCTAGAAAAATATAATTAAAGGGAGCTTTTAATGAAACCAACATGGATCCGATTATGGTTTAGCGCAGCCATTGGTTTAGGAGTAAGCCAAGTGGCTTTAGCTGAAGACTCACTCGTTGATGAAAGAGTAAAAGACGAGCTTAAAACTTCAGAGGAGCGCTTTGTCATTACCCCCCATAAAGTTAATTACATTTTGCCATACACCTATAATGACAACCCTAACACTGACCCATATACAAACTTTACAACCAATGACGACAATGAAGAAGTCATCGATAACGCTGAGGCTAAGTTTCAGATAAGCTTTAAATTCCCGCTGTGGTATAACGTTTTTGGCGACAATGGCCACCTCTATTTCGCCTATACCAACCAGTCTTACTGGCAAGTCTATAATAAAGAAATTTCCTCCCCTTTTAGAGAAACTAATCATGAACCGGAAATGTTCATGCTATTCAATAATGACTGGCAAGTGGCAGGGTTAACAAATTCGTTTTGGGGTGTAGGGGCTGTGCATCAATCTAATGGTCAATCTGGTTCACTTTCACGCAGTTGGAATCGAATTTACGGCACCATGGTATTTGATAGAGGCCCTTTTGCATTAGGTCTAAAGGCGTGGTGGCGGATCCCTGAAGATGAAAAAGCAACACCCAGCTCGCCTGAGGGTGATGACAACCCCGATATTGAAGACTATATGGGCAACTTTGAGTTAACAGCCGTCTATGGCCTTGATGAGCATATGTTTACCTTAATGGGGCGCAATAATTTACAACACCCAAATAAAGGCTCCATTGAGTTTACTTGGAGCTATCCGATATTAGGCAATTTACGCTTATATACCCAGTACTTTAATGGCTATGGCGAAAGTATGATTGACTATAATCATCATAATCAGCGCATTGGGATCGGGGTTTCGATTGGTGATATTCTTTAAAATAGGCCATCACAAACAATAAAAACAGCCATAAAAACAACAATAAAAACAATAAAAAAGGTGAAGCTGCAGTTATATACAGTTCACCTTTTTTGTTATCAATACCCGACTAGCTTGTTAGCAACTTAGTAAGCTTTACTATCACCGCGAGTAGAGATTGAAATACCTTTATCGGTAATATCCAAGTTTACCTGCATGCGCATGTCATAATCTTTGAGCATTTCTAGTTCTTCTGGCACTTGCTCACCGCTTTCTTCAATGAGTGAAAATACCGGTTTCAGCACTTTTTGATAATCAATCGACATATTCGCTAAGCCATTAGCGACCAGCGGTTCTTTAGCCAGCTTATTAGCTAAATCCTCACCTTTATCACCACTATAAATCACAATGTGCTGATCTTTAATAGCCATTTGAGCGCTTACCCCCATTGAAGGTGGCAGCATTAGCAATGAAGACACATCGATGGGATCACCATTAGTCTCCAGTTGAACTTGGGCTAACTGAGGCACAAATGGCTTAATCATGTTTAATAGCATTTCTGGGTTTTCAGCCGATAAGCTAATCAGTGCATCTAGGTGCTTAAAGCCAGGCTCACCATTTTCGTCAGTTAACGAAAAGTCGACTATGGTGGCACTCATGCCCTTAACCCCATTGGCCATGCCTGTCATCATGCCAAGCATTGCCGGATTTTGGCCGCTGATTTCATATTGCATTTGCGCTAGTGCTTCACACTGATAACTGGGCGTTTGTAAATCTTGCCAAATTTCAGTTAATGCTGGTGCTAATTGCGCCGCATCAAGCCCCAGTGCTATGGACATGGCATTGTCAGTTAGGCTATTAGTGAAACTAGGAATAAAACCACGCATTTTATTAAATGCACCTAATATCACTTGGTTGTTAGATTCAACCACCATTTGGGCATCAAACTGCGCTTGTTTACGGCTAACATTAAATGCTTTTAAGCCCATAACCGTGCGCGGCCAATTTGCAGCGATAGCATCAAGCTCTGTTTGACACTCAGCCGTTTTAAACTCTGCAAAAGGATCACTGCCAGTGCCGTCTAACTCGCCTAATTTAGATAACTGTTTAGCCAGCATATTGCCATCAGTTGAGGTTAATCCTTTCACTAATTCCACATGGTTTATAAAGCTTATACTGTCGTTTAAGAAACCATGAGTCTTAATGATATCTTCAACAATGCCACTGTCACTAATTGGATTATCAACTTTGGATAATCCCAGCGCCGTTGCTAATAATTCTGGTTTATTGAAGGAGGTATTTAAGGTTACTGTTAACCAGCCATCTTGCTGGGCAACAACTAAATCAATCGATTCATCGTCATCAATAAGTGAATAAGCACGATACTCAAGGCCTTCAATGGTTGCCGTGGTGTGGGCTAAACCGCTTTCTTCTGACGCTTTGTCCAATACTTTCCAAATAGCCTGTTCATCAGTGACTTGCACCTTAAAAACAGGCAACGCCCCTAGCGTGTAGGTATATGACTCAATCTTGGCAGGCAAACCAAAGGTTGTTAAAAACAGTTCAGGGTCTTCAAGGCTAGTTAAATAACTTTTATATAAACTGACAAAAAATCCCTCTTGGGCACTTGAATATGGACCGGCTTGCTCAATCTGCTCTAGCTGGGCAATACTATTTTGCCCCATAGGCATTGAATACAAATAATCTTCTAAAGGAAACGGGGTAAGTTGCCCTGAAAAAAATAAAGTATCAGCGGGAATATACGCTAGCATGTCGTTATCTGTAGTGGTTGCACCATCGTTATTCGATAGCATGTATGCGCCTGCACCAGCAGCGGCAATTGCAACAGCGATAGCCAGTTTTTTCATTATTTTGTGCTCCATAATTCACATGTAAGTAATAACAAGTCACTCTTCCTTGAGAGTAAATGCTTAGTTAATGCCAATAACTCAAATAGGTTAAGCATGGCAATAATTTAGCACACTTTTTATCTTCAAATCATATCGATGAATGACAAAGCACTGGAACTAAACAAATATTAATCATCAAGGGCTGGATGAAAAAAACGGTTATGAGGATATAAAAGCAGATGATGTATTACAGGGGAAGGTTGCTCGGTTGGCCACAATTAAGACCAACCGAGACAACCAAAAGATTATGCTTACGCTAGCAAGCCAATCACTACACACTCGTTTTACGAGCGAGGCTTTGGAGGTACGTGGCGTGCAAAAACATGCCTAAAGTGTCGACAAAACCATCTACGGGAACTTCTAAATTTAGACTATAGAATTAACAAATGCCTAATTGTTTTTGGCTAAATATCACGATATAAAGCAACAGAGGTAAATATCAGTCATTGGTTTTAATACTTTGGTCGAAAGCAATGTTAGCTATTAATAATAAGCGCTCGCATTAGCAGTAAATATTAACCTTAGCGACCCATATGTTGCGTTCAACATCCCTATTGACACTTTTATTGAATCCCAAAAATATTAAACTCAAAAAAATATCAGCCTCATTGGACTGATATTTTTTATAACCAAATGACTAACCTGCAATTGGCTAAATTTCGTAATGTAATCCACATTCACGCTTCAAGCCATTAAAACGGGTTTCTTCTTCGCTCATTCCTAGCTCTAGGGGTTTGCTTGAATGGGTATCGCCAACAGACACATAACCTTGCTCCCACAGCGGGTGATAAGGTAGTTGATGCTCACTAAGGTATTCATGGACATCTTTGTTACTCCAATCAATGATGGGCAGTAGCTTATATTTATCACCATGAATAGCTAAAATGGGCAGCGCTTCACGGCTACTGGCTTGCGAGCGACGTAGCCCGGCAAACCAAGTGCCGACATTTAGCTCAGCCAAAGCACGTTGCATAGGCTCCACTTTATTGATGCGATTATACTTTTCTAAGCCTTCGAGATCTTGCTCCCAAAGCTTACCGTAACGGGCTTCTTGCCATGCAGATGACTGCTGGGCGCGAAATACCTGTAGATTTAAATCTAGTCTTTGGGTTAACTCATCAATAAATTGATAGGTTTCAGCAAACAAGTATCCTGTATCCGTCAATATCACCGGAATATCTGTCTGCGCTTGGCTTACCATATGCAACATAACCGCCGCTTGAATACCAAAACTTGACGATAAAGCATGTTCGCCAGGCAAAAAAGCTAATCCCCAAGTGACTCGCTCTTGCGCGGTTAAATCGGCTAAAAAGCGATTCACTTTTTCTAGCACTATTTTTTGCTCAGACTTCGGAGCAGTTAATAGTGCTTGCAACTCATTGTGATTAATCATCGTGTTAACCTCTGTAGCTAACGCATTAGCCATGAAAATCTACAGCTGCATCGTTCACTGCTTTAATAATGCCAAAACGAACTGTAAAGTTACCGAAGGTTTCACCCGCATCACGTTCTAGTACATACAAGCCGAATATTCTGTCTAATTCAGCTAAAATTTCAGCTTCTTGAATATTCTCTTTGTACATTTTATTAAGGCGTGTGCCTTCAAAGCTTGCACCTAAATACAAGTTATAACGTCCCGGCGCTTTACCTACTAAACCAATTTCGGCTGCGAACGGTCTCGCACAGCCATTAGGGCAACCTGTCATTCTCACCACAATGGCTTGCTCGCTAATACCATGCTTAGCTTGCAGCGCATCAATATGGTCAATAAACTCTGGGAAATATCGCTCCGCTTCGGCCATGGCTAATGGACAGGTAGGCAGCGCCACGCAGGCAATTGAATGGCCGCGGGTTTGACTGATAACCTTGCCAAAAAAGCCATGCTTACGGGCTAAATCTTCAATCGCAGCTTTATCTTCTTCTGCAACCCCAGCAATAATCATGTTCTGATTAGAGGTCATTCTAAAATCACCTTTATGGATTTTGGCGATTTCTCTTAAGCCTGTTTGCAGCGTCTGACCAGGCTCATCTTTAATACGACCACTTTCAATGAACAAGGTTAAATGCCAGTTGTTATCTAAGCCTTGAACCCAACCATAACGGTCACCGCGATCGCCAATCACTACCTCACGTTTAGGTTCAAAACTCACCCCTGCACGCTTTTCAACTTCTGCTTTAAATTCTGCAACGCCATGATCGACAATGGTGTACTTCAAACGTGAACGCTTACGATTGACACGGTTACCCCAGTCACGCTGAACTGTCATAACAGCTTCAGCGAATTTAATCACATCGTCAGTTTTAATAAAGCCAAAATCATCCGCTAGACGTGGGAAGGTTTCCACTTCACCATGAGTTGAGCCCATACCGCCACCAGCAACTAAATTAAATCCGACTAACTCACCCGCTTCAGCGATGGCAATAAAACCTAAGTCATTGGTATAAACATCAACATCATTGTCTGGGGGTACTGCTACAGCCATTTTAAATTTACGTGGCAAGTAGGTTTTACCGTACACAGGTTCGTTAGTTTCAGTATCAAGCAGCTTTTCTTTATCTAACCAAATTTCAGCATAGGCGTGAGTATGAGGCAATAAATGATCTGACAACTCTTTAGCCACTGCATAAGCCTGTTGATGTAACTTAGATTCAACAGGGTTTGGGTTACACATTACGTTACGGTTAACGTCACCACAGGCCGCAATAGAATCTAACGCCGCTCTATCAAGGCCTTGGATCAGCGTTTTTAAATTACGCTTTGGAATGCCGTGATATTGAAAGGTTTGACGGGTGGTTAAACGAATACTGTTTGATGTCGTTAGCGTTGATGAGATTTTATCCACATCCAACCATTGCTCAGGACTACAAATACCACCTGGTACACGGGCTCGTAACATGAAACTGTATAAAGGCTCTAGTTTTTGTTCTTTACGCTCATTACGTAAATCACGATCGTCTTGCTGATAAAAGCCGTGGAATTTGATCAACTGCTGATCGCCATCACTAAACGAACCGGTAACTTGGGTGTCTAAGCCTTCTTTAATGGTGCCGCGCAGGTAATCACTGTCGGTTTTTAAATATTCATTTACTGCTAACTTTTGCTCACTCATCCTGTGGCCTCTATCGATGCTTTTATGACGCTGGTGATATCAAATCACCAGCGTGTATATTATTTTCGTTATGCTTATTTCGAACTCATGCGGTATTCATTTAGTAAACGTCTTTTTGATAACGTTTCGCACTGCGCAACCCTTCAAGGTAATCCTCAGCGCCCTGCGCATCTAAACCACCATACTTAACTGCGACATCTAGTAAGGCTTGATGGACATCTTTTGCCATACGCTCTGCATCGCCACAGATATAAAAATGCGCGCCATTTTGTAGCCATGCCCAAATCGCTTCACCTTGCTCTGCAATCCGGTGTTGCACATAAATTTTATGTTGTTGATCACGTGAGAAAGCCACATCGAGGCGCGATAAATCACCCGCTTTTAGGTACTGTTGCCACTCAACTTGGTATAAAAAGTCTTGCTCAAAATGCGGATTACCGAAAAATAACCAGCTATCGCTGTTAACGCCGTCTGCTGCACGTTGTTGCATGAAGGCTCTAAAAGGCGCCACACCAGTGCCAGGGCCAACCATAATAACTGGAGTGTCGCTATTTTCTGGCAAACGAAAATGCTTATTCGGTTCAACGTAAACCTTAACTTGCTGACCTTCTTCTGCAGATGCTAAGAAGTGCGAAGCGCCGCCAAAACGCGCTTGACCCGCACGCTCATCTTCAACCAGTGCCACGGTTAAATGCACTTCGTTTTCCACTTCCGCTTGGCTAGAGGCAATTGAATATAAACGCGGTGTTAATGGGCGTAATAAACTTACTAAGGTTGCGGCATCGATTTTTACTGGATACAAACTGATTAAATCAGCTAATTGATGACCTAATACAAACTGGCGAGTTTGCTCTTTATCTGCAGCAATCGCGCTAAGCTCTGCATTCCCCGCAAGCTCTGCCCATGCCGTCACAAGACCCGGGTAAAGTTGGGTTAGCTCTTTTTTATCTGTTAATGCTTGTTGTAGCGATAAGGTATTTTTACTGACCACAACTTCAGTTGACGGGTCTAATCCTAAACCGCTAATCACTTCAGTGACTAAAGCCTCGTTATTGGTAAACCAAATACCTAAGGCGTCACCCACTTGATAACTGATACCAGATTCGCCTAAATCGATTTCCACGTGGCGAACATCACGATCAGAATCACGACCAGTAAGCTTTTGACTTAATAACACTTCTGCTTCATAAGGATTTTGCTTGGTAAATTCGCTTTCACCCGCCGCTTTGGCGCTATCAATTGACACCACGCTGGCACTGCTAGTTTCAACTAATGGCTCAACCGCTGTTATTACCGACTCAAGCCATTGCTCTGAAGCTTCTTCGTAATCAACATCACACTCAACTAACGGCAATAACTCTGTTGCACCTAAAGCAGATAAGCGTTCGCTGAAGTCTTTACCGGTTTGACAATAAAACTCATAGCTTGAGTCACCCAAGGCCAAAATTGAAAAGTTAAGTTGATCTAACTTAGGCGCTCTTTTTGAAGCAAGGAACTTATGTAATTCAATAGCATCATCTGGCGCTTCACCCTCACCGTGGGTACTCACCACCGCGATTAAAATGGTTTCTTGCTTTAACTGACGCACATTGTAATCAGCCATCGAGCTTAAATTAACCGTAAAGCCTTTAGCGGATGCCTTTGCAGCTAACTCTTTAGCGATACCTTGACCATTACCCGTTTGACTACCAAATAAAATTGTCACAGTTTGCGCTGCACTAGCCTCTGGCGCACTTGCTGTTTGCCCTTGATTTGAAGATGCAGCCAAATAGCCACTAACCCAAGCTAATTGCACCGCAGATAATTCAGAAGTGAGCTGTTTTAGCTTGTCGACTTGTCCTTGAGACAATGGCGATGCGAATGAAGAAAGTTCTTTTAACAACATTGGAGAGCCCTATAACAGTTTAATATCATCAGATTACTCCGATTCTTTAAAACCAAAAAAGACTAAAAGTTAATTCTTTATTCCATTAAGGAATATGCAAAGCTGCATTTTTAAGCTACAAAAGTGTGGTCTAGTGCAAACTTTTGGGTCTGAACTCGGTAAAAATGTGATTTAGCGCATTATTTACTTGTTTCAAACCTAATAATTGCCAGAATGAAGCACCTAAAAAAATGTGCACCATAAAAAGGCACTTAGAAAAAATGAGTATTTAAAACAAAGTTGTATTAAATACTCACACGACCCGACCCTTCCCTATTTACACTAACTAAGAGGTTGTCCTTTTGAAATTAGGTCTACCGAAAGAGAGTCACCCAGGTGAGTTACGCGTTGCGTTAATCCCTGCCAATGTGACCGCATTATTAAAAAAACAGCTACAAGTGATCGTAGAATCAGGCGCTGGACAAAACGCAGGCTTTACCGACGACGATTATGTCAAGGTAGGCGCCACTATTGCTTCATCACGAGCAGCGCTACTGAATGAAGCTGACATCATTACCGTGGTGAACTGTAAGGGTGAGCAATTCGATGAAATTAAAGCGCTAATCAAGCCTCAGCAACTGCTGATTGGCATGATGGACCCGCTGATTAACCCGCAAAATGCCCAAGCAATTGCTGACACGGGTGCCAGCGCGATTGCCTTAGAACTTATTCCACGTATTACCCGTGCCCAAAGTATGGATGTGTTGTCATCAATGGCAACGATTTCAGGCTATAAAGCTGTGTTACTCGCCGCCCATAAAGCGCCGCGTTTATTCCCAATGATGATGACAGCTGCTGGGACATTAAAACCCACTCGCGCCTTTATTATGGGTGTGGGTGTTGCGGGACTTCAGGCCTGCGCCACAGCTAAGCGTCTTGGCGCCGTTGTCGAAGCCTATGATATTCGCCCTGCGGCGCGCGAGCAGATTATTTCTGTTGGTGCAAAACCGGTTGAGCTTGATATTGAAGCCGAAAACACTGAAACCAAAGGCGGTTATGCCACCGAGCAAAGTGATGACTTTTTAAAGCGTCAACAACAAGCGATGGCGAATGTGTTAGCACAACAAGATATTGTGATTACCACTGCAGCCATTCCAGGCCGTAAAGCCCCTGTGCTTATCACTAAAGAAATGGTTGATGGCATGAAAAACGGCACCATCATTGTTGATTTAGCGGCTGAATCAGGTGGTAACTGTGAATTAACCCGCGTTGATGAAGTTATTATGCACAACGGCGTGATGATCTTAGGGCCATCTAACGTACCTAGCACTGCAGCGAATCATGCCAGCCAAATGTATGGTAAAAATGTCGAGAACTTACTGAACTTAATCGTCAGTAAAGAGGGTGAACTGGTTCTTGATTTTGAAGACGAAATCGTCAGAGACACTGTTGTTGCCCATGGCAAAGAAGTCACCAGTGCTCGCCTAAGAGATTTATTGGGTCTTGCGCCTTTAGCAACGCCTGAAGCTGACACCAGTGTAGAGGAAAAAGCATAATGGATATGACCTTACTATTATTACTGACGCTTTTTGTCGTCGCAGTATTTTTAGGTGTTGAGCTGATCACTAAAGTGCCACCGACACTGCACACGCCATTAATGTCTGGTTCGAATGCTATTTCAGGTATTTCACTGGTAGGCGCCCTACTGTCAGCAGGTTCTGGCGGTGGCATGATAGTGAATGTACTTGGCTTTATCGCCGTAGTGCTGGCTACCATCAATGTGGTCGGTGGTTACATGGTCACCAACCGTATGCTAGCTATGTTCAAGAGGAAATAGACTCAATGACAACAATTATTTATTTGGCTTACCTTGTTGCCGCAGTCCTGTTTATTCTTGGTATTAAAGGACTGACAAAACCTAAAACAGCGGTTCGTGGCAACCAATTATCAGCCATGGGTATGTTTATTGCTGTGGTGGTAACCCTATTTGACCAAAGCATTCTTAGCTATGAGTGGATCATTGCCGGCGTACTATTAGGTGGCACCATTGGTGCAGTGATGGCGACTAAAATTAAAGTCACCGACATGCCGCAAATGGTTGCACTGTTGAATGGTTTTGGTGGTGGTGCTTCACTGGCCATTGCTGCGGCAAGTTTCCTTGACCCGACTGCAGCTACTAGCATGGTGGCGTTAATTTCTATCGGAGCGACCATTATTATTGGTGCAGTTACCCTTTCAGGTTCATTTGTGGCTTTTGCTAAGCTGCAAGAGCTTATTTCAGGTAATCCAATCAAAGTCCCAGGTAATAAAATCCTTAACGCGCTGCTGCTGATCACTGCGTTTGGCTTAGCCATTGCGCTAGTCATTAACCCTGCTAACGTCAGCTTAATGTATGCTTTAGTGGCTGTGGCAGTGGTCTTGGGTGTGTTATTAGTGGTGCCAATTGGCGGCGCTGATATGCCGGTTGTTATTGCACTACTGAACTCCTATTCTGGTATCGCCGCGGCAACGACTGGTTTCATTACAGGTAATACGGTATTGATTATCTCAGGTTCACTGGTTGGTGCATCAGGAATTATCCTCACACAAATCATGTGTAAAGCCATGAACCGTTCATTATTTAACGTCTTATTCGGTGTGATGGCTGAAGGCGGCGAGAAAGTCGATGCAGATGAAATTTACGCAGGTAAAGTAAAATCAACTTCGCCAGATGAAATTGCCATGATGCTAGAAACCGCTGAACGTGTGGTTATTGTCCCAGGTTACGGTTTAGCCATGGCGCAAGCACAGCATGCAGTACGTGAGCTCGCTAACGTTTTACAAGAGCGTGGAGTCGATGTGAAGTACGCGATTCACCCTGTTGCTGGCCGTATGCCTGGCCACATGAACGTGCTACTTGCAGAAGCTGAAGTGCCTTATGAACAGTTAGTTGAAATGGATGAGATTAATCCACAATTTGCGCAAACGGATGTGGCGATTGTCATTGGTGCCAATGATGTCACCAACCCAATGGCACGTGAAGATAAAGGTAGCCCCATCTATGGTATGCCAATTCTAAACGTCGATAAAGCCCGCACCGTGGTGGTAATTAAGCGTTCATTAAGCCCAGGGTTTGCAGGTTTACCTAACCCATTATTTGCCATGGATAATGCACTTATGTTATTCGGTGATGGTAAAAAAGGCATTGTTGAGCTGACGCAAAGCTTAAAAGAAGCTGATTAATTTTCAACATGTTAGATATACCCCCTAAAAAGGCCGCTTAGCGGCCTTTTTATTAATAAGCGCTTCATTTCTATCATTGGGAGAATAAGTTATCAATAATCATACATTCTCATTCTTGACGAATTTATGAGTAAAATGTACAAAGGATATACCGATTGCTTTTCAAGCTTTAGCTCGTTTTAACACAAGGATGATTTTCTCAGATGGACCCATTGGCTTCACAAATTCAACAGCTCACAGCTCAGTTAAATCAACTCACCCAAGAGAATGATTTACTTAAGCAGAAACTAAAGCTGTGTGAAGAGAAGCTCTCAGCAACACTCGATGGCACAGGCTTGTGTCTGTGGGAGCAACATATCCCTTCTGGCGATCTGACCATTTTCAATCAAGAATGGGGCGCATTGCTGGGTTATACCCTCGAAGAGCGAGCGGCAAATATTTCTAGCTGGAAAAGCCATTTACATCCTGAAGATAAAGACTGGGTCATCAAAGCTTTTGAAGATCACCTCACAGGTAAAGAAGAGGTTTATCGCGCCGTTCATCGGATGATCCATAAAAATGGCACCACCAGCTGGGTTTCAGACAGGGGACGTATTGTGGAATATACCCCAGATGGTCAACCCTTAAGGATCATGGGCACTCATATTGATATAACCCAAGAAAAGCGCTATGAACTTGACTTAGCTCGCCTTGCCCACCAAGACCCTCTCACCGACTTGTTAAACCGTACTGCGATTGAAACAGCATTCCAGCAGATACAGAAAAATACCAATTTCCAATCAGGAACATTACTATTTATCGATGTCGATAACTTTAAAGGGGTTAACGACAGGTATGGTCATCATTTTGGGGATTTGGTGTTAGTAGAGATAAGCAATACCCTAAATCATTATTGCCAAAAGTTAATTTCTAAACACAAGGTCAGCATAGCCCGACTGGGTGGCGATGAATTTGTGATAATTACCGCTATTGCAGACTTCGCGACTATCAGTATGTTCGCCGAAGCATTAATCAATCACTTTAAACAGTTACAAACAATAGATGATAAACCGCTATCACTGGGGTTAAGCATTGGTATTAGTCGTTTTAATCAACGAGACCAATTCACCCACGTTTGCGAGCAAGCAGATAATGCCATGTACGGTGTAAAGCAATCGGGTAAGCATAACTATTCTTTTTGGCAGCAATCAGTCAAAATAAAAATGCACCAGTTAGGCTAGCAATGTCGCGTTAAAAAAATGCTGTTAAAATTTTTCGCTGTCACATTCACCAATATCTACATGCTATAATCCTGAAAATAATATAAAAATTAGTGTTTACTTAGCTTTTTACCACCTCTTATCCTGCTAGGTAATAAAAATTATTGTTGATAAAGATTAATGGTAAAACCTCTATGCCTAAAACGTCCTCTTTACTTACCGCATTTGTTTGCTTAAGCACATGCTCTTTTTCTGTCATCGCTGACAATGACCAAACCAAAACGGTTAATCCACCAAGCAAAGCTGAGTCTCATGCAGATGTAGAATACTTCCCATCAACCTGGGGAGTTGGCATTGGTGTGCGTAAAGCTGATATTCCTTATGCCACTGAAAATGATGATGTCTATGACGTCATGCCATTGATTGAATTTGAAAATGATTATTTTTATTTAAATGGCTTAGAGGGCGGGGTTCATTTATGGAAAAATGATGAACATCAAGTCAATGTTTATAGTCGTTTTCGGTTCGTTGACATCCCTAAAGAATATCAAAATCAAACCCAATCTGACGCCTTTGATTTTGGTTTTCAATACCGCTTTCAAAAAGACGGCCTAGAAGCTGATGTTGCCATCATGAGTGATGGTAACAAGCGCATGTATGGTTACACTCGTACTCAATACCACTGGCAAGGCGGTGATTGGCAATTAAATCCTTATGCCGAATTCCAATGGAAAAGCAACGATTTCAATGAACATTACTATGGCTTAGAGCTAGCCGATCCCGGTGCTGGATTGGCTTTTTCAGCAGGGGTTAATGCTCGCTATCACCTTGCCAGTAATTTATACCTATTGGGTAACTTTGGGGTAACCCGCCTTGAAGATGATATTTATCACTTGCCCACCATTGAAAATCAATATCAATTTGAGTCCTTCTTAGGCTTTGGCTTTTTCCCTGATAATAAAAGGCCCAATACCAATCCAGTCCCTAAAGAAAGTGGCGAATTTTTAAGAGTCGCACACGGCTGGGCAACGCCTTCAAGCTTGAATGACATTTTAACCGGGAATGCCAAAGGCGATCGTTACAACAATCAAATGACCTCCCTTTTCTATGGTATCCCACTCAGTAATAGCTTATTCAACTTACCCATTGATTTATACTTAACAACAGGTGCTGTTTGGCATCATGACTCTGAAGTACAAGATAACTTAGCTGAAGGTGTACTTGCAGTTAAAGCCTTTTACACCATAGATTTAGGCTGGCGTTTTCGGATCGGGGTTGCTGAAGGGTTATCTTATGTCTCTGATGTCACCTACATTGAAGGCAGCGAACTTGACGAAAAAGATTATCGACCCTCAAAACTATTAAATTACTTAGACTTTTCATTTGATGTTAACTTGGGAGATGTGTTCAACCACGCCCCAATGAAAAACGCATGGCTAGGTTATAGTATTCATCATAGATCAGGGATTTTTGAAACCAGCTCAGCTTTTGGCCGCATCAAAGGTGGCAGCAATTACAACTCGGTTTATCTGCAGTGGCATTTTTAACTTAAAAACATTGCCATAAAAAAACAGATTGTTAGTACATTTAAAAGCGACTTAATTAGTCGCTTTTTTATAACGTTTAAGCTCGAGGTTACAGTACTAATCAGAGTTATAACTTATTGTGCTCAGCCTCTTTGTTGACTAATTGCGCCGCCTCAGAGAATTGCTCAACCAACCACTTATGGGCCTTATCCTCGCCCATTAACATGACTAATGTCGGGGAAATAACCTCAATAAGTCGTTGTTGTCGCCAAAATATATATTTAGGTAGCGCCAGCGTTGCACCTCGGCCAAATGTGCGTTGCACTAGGCTGGAGATTTCAGCAATTTCAGTGTCATCAAATCGCGCTAGCTGCGGAAATATTGTGGCAATAAACTCACTGTAGTGGTCAAAGCCTTGTATGTCTTTAAATTGATATTGGCTCAATAACCAGTGTAACTGCGGTGAGCTCCAATGGCTCATATTATGTCGATTGTTAATCAAATCCATATTACGGCGATGAAACTGCTGCCAAGCTAAATCCAAATTAGGGTGCGTTTGCGCAATACGCCACACTAAATACATGTCAGCCAACCATTCATGCTGATAGGCAGACAGCGTACTGGGAAGTACATCGCCGATTAAGGCAATATTCTCTAAATGCCCTACTTCATGCCATAGGGTTAATTTAAATTGTTCTAACAGCGCTAACTGATAGGTCAACCCATTTACAGAGGACATCGATTGGGTGAGAGGCAGCTTAGTGCTGACGATAATAATGCCGGCTATATCATGGTGATTAACCGCTAACACCATCGCGGTTTTAGCACCTAAATGAGCGCTGATTTGCGTGTCTCTCGGTAATTGGTTCACTACCTCAACAGGTAACGCATTCAAGCAGTTCGGGTAATGGCTTTCATCGCACACGATTGCCTGCTTGTTACTAATAGAGATCCAACTAAATGAGCTTGAGTAATAGGGGGTGATGGTGGGGGCGAGTGCGGTTTTTATCTGAAAAGGCAAGTGAGTATCAGCCAGCAATGGCTGACTGATCACTAGGGTACTGATTAGAAATGCTCTCTTTAAAACGGCACTGTCTAAAATAGCACGGATTAAAATAGCACGGATTAAAACGGCACTCTTTAAAACAGCACTGGCCATTAAGTACAGTGCCCGCCTATTCACTACTTGTTAGCCATGATATTTTCAATAATAGCCGTAGTAGAGACGCCGTCTTCAAACCCAAGAATTTCGACACTACCACCAGCAGCCATCACCTCTTTACCACCGGCCACTTGTTCGACTTTATAGTCCCCGCCTTTTACCAACAAATCCGGTAATAAGCGGCTAATGACGCGCTGCGGAGTATCTTCACTGAAAGGAATAACCCAATCAACTGACGCTAATCCCGCTAAAACAGCCATACGGCGATCAACTTGATTCACTGGGCGACCATCACCTTTTAAACGCTTCACTGAAGCATCATCATTAACGGCAACAATTAAACGATGGCCCAATTCTTTTGCTTGCTGCAGATAGCTTACGTGGCCTGCATGTAAAATATCAAAACAGCCATTGGTCATGACTACCTTTTCGCCGCGAAGACGCGCTTGCTCAATGGCGTAAGCTAATTGATCTTCAGTCACCACGCCAAAGCCTGACTCGCCTTGATTTAAAGCTAAGGCCCCAATGAGTTCAATTCGGGTTACTGTTGCGGTACCTAACTTAGCCACCACCACGCCTGCAGCAATATTAGCGATAGAACAAGCCTGTGCTAACGAGCTACCCGCTGCCAGCGAACTTGCTAATGCTGAAATAACCGTATCTCCAGCACCTGTCACGTCATAGACTTCACGGGCAACTGTTGGGATATGCAGTTCAGCATCATCATGACTAATCAGCGTCATGCCTTTTTCAGAGCGGGTCACCAAAATAGCAGTAAAATCGTTATCTTTAATCAGCTTTTTGGCTTTTTCGATTAAGTCAGCTTCACTGGTTACTGGGCCCACAACCGCTTCAAACTCGCTCATATTAGGGGTGATTAACGTCGCACCGCGATAGCGTGAAAAATCACTGCCTTTAGGATCTACCAGCACCTTTACGCCTTTAGCGCGGGCTTTAGCAATAAAGTCGATTGGCGAGTCAATCGCACCTTTGGCATAGTCAGATAACACCAATACATCGACGTTATCTAACAGCGCTTCACTGCTATTTAATAAACTTTCGCTATCAGCTTTAGGGTATTTTTCTTCAAAATCTAAGCGGATAAGTTGTTGATTGCGAGAAAACACTCTTAATTTGGTAATCGTTGGTTTATCAGCAACGGTTAACCAGCGAGGTTCAACCCCTTGGGCTTGAACACCAAGGGTTAACGCTTTAGCATTTTCGTCATTACCGACAATACCAGCAAGCTCAACTTGACCGCCAAGGGCAGCAATATTTAATGCCACGTTAGCAGCGCCGCCGGGACGGTCTTCTATTTGATTGATGTTAACTACAGGTACTGGCGCTTCTGGTGAGATTCGACCAGTAGGGCCAACCCAATTACGGTCAAGCATGACATCGCCGACCACTAAAACACGGGCTTTTTCGAATGCAGGAAGAGATACCTTCATAGTAAACTTATTCTTTTGCTGATATTAAACCGTGATTGTACCTAATTTTGCTCTAAAATTAAGTTAGAATAGCAACTAATTTTGATTTTTGGATGAGTTCCTCGTGGTAGATAAAGCACAATTTTCCTCGCATTTATTGCACCCAAAGCATTGGCCATTATGGTTTGGTGTTGCTCTTATGAAGCTGACCCAGCTATTACCGCTTCGCTGGCAAATGACACTTGGCAAGGGTTTAGGCCGTTTGGTTTTAAAACTTGCTGCGAGTCGCAGACATACTGCAGAGCGCAATTTTCAGCTGTGTTTTCCTGATATGCCAGCACAAGAACGCGAGGCACTGCTTAAGAGAAACTTCGAAGAAACCGGTAAAGCCCTATTCGATACCATCAACGCTTGGTGGTGGTCTGATGAAAAAGTGCAGCAGCATATGACCATTAAAGGCGATGAGCATGTGCGCAATACCCTAGATAATGGTCAAGGCGTCATACTGTTTGCAGTGCATTGCTTACCGTTAGAAATGGGCGCGAGAATGTTTGGCCAGTTCCAACCGGGGATCGGCGTTTACCGCCCTCACAACAATCCCGTGATGGAATACTTACAAGTCAAAGGCCGCCTGCGCTCGAATAAAGGCTTAGTACCAAAACGTGATTTACGTAAGATGGTAAAAAGTTTAAGAAACCCAGATGTGATCTGGTATACCGCCGACCAAGATTTTGGTCGCTCAAGTGCAGTATTTATCCCGCTATATGCCGTACCCGATGCAGCGACTATTACTGGCGCTACCACCTTAGCGAAATTAGGCCGCGCCAAAGTATTACCCTTTTTTGTCGAACGTAATGATGATGACACGGGTTACAATATGGAAATTTTAGCGCCGCTTGATAACTTCCCCGGTGAAAATGAGCTCGAAGATGCTATTCGTGGCAATAAGATCATTGAACAATTAATTGATCGTAACCGTAATCAATATATGTGGCTACATCGCCGCTTTAAAACTCGGCCAACCAAAGAAACCCCCTCTTTATACAAATAGCCAGCAGAGTTAATATTAACTGTAAAATATCACTGGATAACGACCATAGCTTGAAATAAGCGCAAAAATGATCAAGTATCCAGTGATAAAAATAGCGAAACTTTAGTTTAAGTTTTCATCAGATGTTGAGATTTATTCTGCAGGAGCACTGATAACACTCACCAAAGCCATTGTGATCATCACTCACATAGGAAAACATCCACCTTATGATTAAGTCTTTTTGCGCCAAATTGATTGTTGTTTCTACCATGCTGTTTAGCGTCCAAGTGGTGGCGGTAGAATATGCTTTACCCGCTAAAGACAGTCGTTTAATTGGTGAAAATCAATATTATGTTGTACCTGAAGGTAAATTAACCCTAGAAGCCATTGCAGATCAGTTCCAACTCGGACTGAGCAATATGCTTGAAGCCAACCCAGGCGTTGACCCATACTTACCTAAACCAGGTAGCACCTTAGTGATCCCCCATCAGTTGATCCTACCGGATGCACCGCGTAAAGGCATCGTGATTAACAGTGCTGAAATGCGCCTATATCACTATAAAAAAGGCACCAATATTGTTGAAGTACTCCCAATTGGTATTGGTCAAGTAGGCCGTGACACCCCTGAAAATTGGGTGACTCAGGTTTACCGTAAGCGGGCTAACCCAACCTGGACTCCCACTAAGCGTACCCGCGAAATTTATGCAGCCAGAGGCGAGACCCTTCCCGATGTGTGGCCAGCAGGTCCAGATAACCCAATGGGGTTGTTTGCCTTATATGTAGGTAATTTATTTGCGATACATGGCACGAATGCCTCTTTCGGTATTGGCCTGCGCGTCAGTCAAGGCTGCGTCAGGTTACGTGAAGATGATATTGAGCATCTATTTAACACAGTGCCAGTTGGCACCCGAGTGCAATTTGTTAATCAACCGATTAAAGCCACGGTTGAGCCCGATGGTAATCGTTATTTAGAAGTGCATCAGCCATTATCTGAGACCCAAGAGCAATTTGATTCATCTGAGCCACTTCCATTGACCTTAAATAAAAAAATTACTGCTGTTGTAGCTAATGCTGACACTGACTCATTTGTACTAAAGCGCTTACTAGAGCAGCGCACCGGTATACCTACTCGAATTAACAGCATGCAACAGGCAAAAAACCAAGACATGGTTAACCCTGTCGATTCAGAATAGCCGCTCAATAGCCAGCAGCGAATAACAATAAGTCATTTTGTTAAACACCTATATTCAAGCACTTACCATATGAATATTTCATTGATAAGTGCTTGAGCTCTTTATCAATACTCAGTAACCTAAATCAAGGGTTCACTTTATACACTGGGTAATAGATTGAAAGCCATCACTGCCATTTCTGCTTTACTATCAGTAACCTTGCTATCAATAACCTTGAGTGGCTTCATCAGCCCAGCTATTGCCAGTTCCCCCACATCACTATCTACATCACTATCTACATCTACATCTACATCAGCGTCATTGACCGAATCAAGATCAATAGCCCAGCAGTGTGACCTCACTGATGGCATAACTAAGCTTCAAATACTTGAACAGCAGATCGCCCTCAGTGAACTGGATAATGGTTTGATTATTCGCCAAGTGAATTTACCCAGTCTCAATACGGTGGCCATTGCCTCGCAATTTAATGTGGGCTCCCGTAATGAGCAAACAGGGCAAACGGGTTATGCGCATTTATTTGAGCATTTACTGTTTAAAGGCAGTAAAAATGCCCCCGATGAAAGCTACCCACAACAAATGAGCGCCCTTGGAGCACGTTTTAACGCCAGTACCCACTTCGACTACACCAATTATTATGTCACTATTCCAGCTCAAGCCTTAGAGCAGAGCCTGTTTTTAGAGTCCGACAGATTTATTCAACCGCAACTGTCAGAAACCACGGTCAAAAATCAGCAAGGCGCGGTGTTAGAAGAAATGGCCACCAGCATTGATAACCAACCCTACATTCGAAAGGCAATGGAGTTTCTATTATCGCAAGTCAAAGGCAGCCAATATGGTCATGCCATCATTGGCAGTAAGCAAGATGTTCAAGGCGCCAGTGCCGCTGAACTCATGGCATTTCATCAGCGCTATTACCGCCCAGATGCCATGCAAATATCCTTGGTTGGCCAACTCAATGACCGAAGTGCTGACTGGCTAACAAAGTACTTTGGCCACTGGCAAGCTCCCACTCATCCGCAAGATAAATTTAGCAAAATCGATCTAGGTACAAAGACTAACGCTATCCACGCTGAAATCATCGATACTCGCGGCCCATGGCCTGCATTATTGCTGGCTTGGCATACGGTAGGCAGACAAGATCGCGATTTTGAGGCAATTTCATTACTGCAAAGCTATCTTTTTCAAAATATCGCCAATGCATTAACCAAAGCAAGCCTTGCCAACCCGCCCCATATGCTCAGTTATTCAGTGCCATTAACCATGGACAATCACGGCGTCACTAATCTGGTATTGGTCCCCAGAGCCAACACCTCATTAGATGAACTTAATCAACTAGTCAGTACTATCCTTAAGCAAGTCGCCAGCCAAGGTATTGAGCCCAATGTATTGTGCCAACTTAAAAGTATTGCCCTTAATGACACGCTAATTAACTTTACTGATAGTCAACAATTGGCTATTCATTTATCAAATACCGCCAGTCGCGATAAATTCTTGCCGCTCACTCAGCCATGGCAGCGCATAAACCAAGTCACTAGCGATGATATTAAAACTGTCACCCAGCAATACTTTATCGGCAAACAAGTTCGCCTTGATTTACTGCCGCCTTGGTACATTCGCTGGGGCAAAACCTTACTTGAATGGTTACCCCAAGGGATGGCTGAATCTTTAGAAGAGTGGGCATTATGAAAAAGTCGCATTCAATTCTCTGGGCAAAAATAATCGGCTTAGCTGTCTTTATCTGCTCACAACAGGCTTGTCAGCATGCACCTATTAGTTTCACCCCTGCACAGCCGCCCAATTTAGCAAATTATAACGATTTGCCGGTATTCGGTAGTGAAAAAGTACAATTGCCATTAAGCGCAATAGTCTCGCCGCAAACCATGTCATTGACTACAAATAGTTTTTTACATCAATGGTCATTAACTGCTGACTCCTTTGCCCAGCAAGGACATCAGCTATACTTAGTCGGCATATCAACTCAGACTGCCATTGCTAACCCCGATATTATTATCGCAGCCTTCAAACAACGGCAAAAACACATGGCCAATACTCAAGTGCTAACCGCCGTGCAAGCAGCCTGTTATGACAGCATGCGCTTTAGGGCCAGCCTGCACAGTATCGGCATCAGTATTAATTGTATGGCAACCACAAAGCTTAAATCGGAACTACTGTGGCAGTTTTGGGATAACCAAGCGGTGAATGAGGTCAATATTGCCACTATCAAACGCAATCTTAAATTGAATAAGCACATAGGCGCTTTCACTGGTAGCGAAATAGATCTCGCCTTTAGAAAGCAATTACTGGGCAGCCAACACCCTTACAACCAAAACATCAATAATAACGCTGTGATTGATGAGTTAACCCATTCCAGCTTATCTGCATTGCACACTGAGCTGCGACAACAGCTGCAGTGGCACTTGTTTGCGCCACAATTTAGCCCGCAATTAACCAATACAAAAGCGCAGACCTTAAAAGCAAATACCTTAAAAACGAATAGCTTAAAAACGAATAGCTCAAAGACTCAAATAGCTCAGCACGTCACATCGCTGCCGAGTTGGCTATTAACAGAAAAGCCAGATTCAAGTCATTCAGCTTTCGATTCAAGCGCTCAAACAAGTGCTAAAGCAAGTGCTAAAGCAAGCACTATAAATTCAAGCACAGTTGAAACCAGCACTGCAAAGGATAAAATCCTTTATATCATTGATGCGCCAGACACTGTGCAGACCCAAGTCAGAATTGGACTCGTCACAGCTACAGCTGATGCGACAGTGCAAGATGCCAATACTTGTCAGATGATTGCCGCGCTATTAGGTAGAGGTTATTCAGGGCGGTTATTTTATGATTTACGTGAAGTGCGCGGCTTAAGCTATGGGGTTTATGGCCGCTGCGTCAATGCGCCATTGAGTCAATATATGTATTTTTATGGCAGCACCGCATTAGAAAACTCAAGCGCTTTTATAAAAGGGATGCTGGATCATTTAAGTCTTATCACTGAGCAAACCGCCTCACAAAACGAAATCAATGCCACTGTGACCTACTTACAAGGTAAGCAGCAACTTAGCCTTGATAGCCCATTTGGTAAAGAAAGCCTCTACATCCGTCAATTATTAAGCGGCCAAACCACGGCTGAATTTAGCCAAGGGATGAAGCAACTTCAACAACTGACTCCGATGCAATTATTGCAACAGGCCAACACCTTGAGCCTAACCACGCCTATCGTAGTGCTGCGCGGTGATGCCGACAAAATCAGCGCAGACCTACAGCAAAAACTGCCCACATGGGAGCTTAGGCAGTTAGAGCCTGATTAACTGTATTTGAAGCGAAAATTAGCTGTATTTGAAGCAACAATGAACAGCAGCTGAAGTCGATCAAAATCAATCAACTGCTTCTTTCATATTGATAACGCTGACAATCGTCGACAATATTAAGCCAGCTAACCTGATTTTGAGTATAAATGTGGTAATTGGGTTTCACTGAACTTGGCTTATCAAGGGATGCGATGGTTAAAGTGTAATAATCAGGATAGCGGCGGTCTCGATAACTCATAGTACAGCCACACTGAGCGCAAAAGCCCCTTAGTATATGCTCAGAAGAGGCATATTCAGTCACTGCGCCAGCGATCCAGCTTATCTGCTCAAACTTAAAGTCCATCCAAGCTTGAAACACTGCCCCAGATGATTTTTGACACTGCACACAATGGCAATAATCGGCATCAAACGGCGCAGCACTGACTTGATAGCGAATTGCGCCGCACAAACAACCACCCGTGAGCATAGCTGCCTGCTCAGTTGATTTATCATCCATATAAACCTTCAATTGTTAAGCCTGTAAACCTTAATTAAAGCATAAATTTACCCCAATAAAAAAGCCCTCAAAAGAGGGCTTTTACAAGACATAATGACCTAAGCTCTAGTGCTAAGTTCTAGTGCTAAGTAATAGTGCTAATTAGTAAGTCGCTTCGCGCTTTTCAGCTTCAGCATCCCACTTAGGCGCAAGTTCTTTTAAGAATCTTTGCTTATCAGCATTCATTTTGTCCATATCCATGCCAAGTGCTTCCTGTGCTTTCTCTTTAGTAGAGATATCAGGGATAGCGATTGGCATTTTAACGCCTTTAACAGCAAGTAGTTGAGCTAGCTTGATACGTGCATCAGCGGCTTTATCAACAGCGCCACCTAAAATACGTAATGCTTCAGCTGGAGCATGTGCAGCAACACCGTGAGATGCAGTTGCAAAGTCCCAACGCCACTGGCTGTGACGGATATCCATTAGGATAGGCTTCATTTCAGCTTCAGTTGCACCAGCGTCCCATGCAGCACCCGCTTCGAAGTGAGCGTGTACAAGTTGAGTTTCAGCTCTTAGCTTGATTTCTGTAACACTTTTTTGATTAGCATGTGTTACTTCCATCATGAACTCTTTAGTCTTGCCTTTATGACAAGTTGCACAAGTTTCTTCGAAACGATCAAATGGGTTACCCACTTTATGATCGGTAAACTTACCTTTACCATTTGCTTTAGCAACACGTGGCATGTGACAGTCAGTACAACTTACGTTGTTCTTACCGTGCATACCTTGCATCCAAGTTTCATAACCAGGATGTTGAGCTTTTAGCATAGGTGTTTTAGAAATAGCGTGAGTCCAATCAGAGAAATTGATGGCATCGTAGTAAACTTCCATTTCTTCAACAGTTGTACCGTTATCCCAAGGGAATTTCACGAAACCTTTATTTTCTTCAGTTTTCTCGAAGTAGTACTCAACGTGACATTGACCACAAACCATAGATTGCTTGTCTTTACGAGAAGCTTTATCAAATGGCTTATCAATTGCTACTAGAGCGCGATCAACATATGGACGAGAAATACGTAGTTTTGGTGAACCTTTTTCATGACAATCGCCACAGCCAAGACTGTTAACGATTTCAGGACCGCCTTTAGCCCATTTACCTTTGAAGTAACCGTCTTCGCCTTGCTCTTCGATCATGCGAGGTACATCAGGGCTTTTACAGCTCCAACATGCCATAGGCATTGGGCCGTCATCAGGTCCTGTTGGTGCGCCAGTACGTAATGTATTACGTAAGTCAGTCACGGTGTAATGGTGACCACGTGCTTTATTGTAATCCTTAGCAAAGCCGTAACCTGCCCATAACACAACAAGGTTTGGATCTTGAGCTAACACATCAACAATTTCATCACTTTCTGAGGTAGCATGCCAAGTTTCATATTGAAGCTTGTACTTATCTTTATATACTTCATTTCTAGGTTCTGTTTTATCACTAGCCATTGCACTAGTCATCATAAAACTGCTTGCTAATAATGCACTTAGTGCAACAATCTTTCCTTTCATCTTCATCACCGTTCATCTCCGTGTTACATTTTATATTTGAATAATCACGACATCTCTATTGGCAAACTTATACATTTAAGGTTCAATTAAGAATACCCCTTAATGAGTATTAAGCAATAAGCTTGCGCTAGATCAAAGTGTTAATATGTTGTATGTCACATATTTGCTATCCTGTTAACATAATGACAAGACTCTCAATGAAAAAATTGAGTACTTTGTGTTCAATAATATACTTAAGTTGGGTAACTCATGGCGCAGCGAGGCAGTCTCACATCAACAATATTAAGACTAATGTTAGTACTAATATTTATTTCTTCCAGCCTAGCTGTGTACTCAATTATTAATCTTTCATTTAGTATTGGCGATGCCCGAGCCATTAATGCTTCCGGCTCATTAAGGATGCAAAGTTACCGCTTAAAGTTATTTTTAGAGCGAGAACCACAGTTATTGAATGAAAAAATAAATCAGTTTGAAGAAACCCTAGACTCTGAAGCACTACAGCGCTCCAATGCTTGGTATAGCCCGAAAGAACTTTCAGACCAATATTTATTGGTCATTGATAAATGGCAACAAATGCGTTATTTCATTGAAAATAATGAAAAACCACTCTATACCGCTGCCCTAAAAGACTTTGTTGATACTATTGATTTACTGGTGCTAGAAATGGAGCGATTTGCGGCATTTAAGCTCAGAGCATTAGTTATAAGCCAAATAATCGGTTTATTTTTAATGCTAATAGTGGCAAGTTTTGCGACCCGCTATACCCGCAAAAAGATGGTGCAACCGATACTGCAATTAATGGATGTGGCCAATTCAATATCTAAAGGAAAATTTAACGTTGAGGTGCCAGCCACAGACTATATAGAGCTGCACTCATTAGGGGTCGCTTTCAAAAAGACCGCCGCCGAGCTTGATAGGCTATATCAAGACTTAGAAGGCCAAGTAAATGAAAAAACCACTGCCTTAACTCGCGCCAATAATGAGTTGAGTTTTTTATATGACAACTTAATTATGCTTCATGCTGACAGACTGGATTACAAAGCATTGGGCTTAGCATTAAACCAGCTGCAGCAATTTGAAAGTCTTGATTTTTTACGCCTTGTTATCGAACATGATGACCATTCAATCGATACCATTGAGGCTGATACAGGCTGGCCATCACCTGAACATATCCTAAATAAAGAAAGCAAACTAATCCCTGTTAAGTTTGACCTTAAACTGGAAAATAAAACCTTAGGTTATCTGGAAGTTATTTCTCTAAAGCCGATCAATAACATGTTATTTGTCAATTTCGCTATGATGCTAACCCGCTCTATTGTGATCCATAATGCCACCGAAGAGCGCCAGCAATTAGCTTTAATGGAAGAGCGCGCCGTGATTGCCAGAGAGCTACACGACTCTCTAGGTCAGCTATTATCATATTTAAAAATTCAGGTGAGTTTATTAGGAAAACAAATTCAACCAGCACATAAAACTGAGAAAGTAGCATCACAATTAGCTGATATTAATGAAGGTGTTAGCGTAGCATACGGTCAATTACGAGAACTATTATCCACCTTCCGCTTAACCATTAAAGAGCCTAATTTAAACCAAGCCATTGAAGTCATGATTAGTGAGTTACGTAAGCAATCTGGCATTAACATTGAGCTTAAATATAGCCTTTCGCAGCACCTATTTGCCTCAAGCCAGCATATTCATGTGCTACATTTAATGCGTGAAGCAACCATTAATGCCATAAAACATGCCAAGCCAAATAAAATAGTTATTGATTGTTTTTTAGCAGACTCTGGTATGATACAAATCAACATAAAAGATGACGGCATTGGTGTCTCTCACTTAAAAGAGCGGGATCAACATTTTGGCATCGGCATCATGCATGAGCGTGCAACTAAATTGCACGGCACGGTAAAGTTTGACAATAATCCGCAGGGCGGCACAACTGTTTCCCTCGTATTTCCACCCCAGCAGGAGCCTTTAAATGGGTAAACCTTATTCTGTACTCGTAGTTGATGACCACCCTCTACTTCGGCGTGGCATCTGTCAGTTAATAACCTCAGATAGCGATTTTAAACTATTTGGTGAAGCCGGAACGGGGTTAGATGCATTAACCGCAATAGGTGAAGACGAACCTGATATTATTTTGCTCGACCTTAATATGAAAGGCATGTCAGGCTTAGATACCTTAAATGCTATGCGTCAAGAAGGAGTCACTGCTCGTATTGTGATCTTGACCGTGTCTGATGCTAAACAAGATGTGGTGCGGCTATTACGCGCTGGCGCTGACGGCTATTTACTTAAAGATACTGAGCCAGATTTATTATTAGAGCAGCTTAAAAAAGCCATGCTTGGCCATCGCGTTATTAGTGATGAGGTCGAAGAATACATTTATGAGCTGAAAAATGCTGATAATGATGAAACTTGGATAGCCTCGTTAACCCCACGTGAATTGCAAATTCTCAAAGAGCTTGCCGAAGGTAAAAGCAACCGCGTGGTCGCTGAAGATTTACATATCAGTGAAGGCACGGTAAAAGTTCACGTGAAAAACTTATTACGTAAAGCCAATGCTAAATCAAGAACTGAAATGGCGGTAAGATACTTAAACCACTAACTTCAGTCGCAGCTACTTGTGCCCATTGAAAGTGTTTAGGCCATAAAAAATGGATGACAGCCACTGGCTATCATCCATTTTTATCTCTAAAGCAATAATAAACAGCTATAAGGTCAAGATGCCTGACGAAACATCAACTAGGCTCTGGCGATAAACTCAACCCAACTCTTTAAGGCACTTTCAAAGTCTTCTAAACCACAAAAGGCTTCTGACTCTGCATCATACATATTCATTGACTCTTCCAAGTCAAAGTCTTCATCAAAATCAATGGCATTGGTATAAATCCGCACCTGCTCACTGTCAATCGCGATAGACAAATCGTTACTTTGCCACGACCAGCCTGCTTTTTTGCTGGCCCTAATTTGTTCAATTTGCTGCAAAATATCGTGGCATTGGGATTTATCAGTACCAAGTTGCTCAGCAAAAAATCGTCCGAGTATCGCATGCTCCATACTGAATTCTGCAAACACGGTGCCGTCTAGACTATTACGGCGAAATTCATATTCCATGGTAAAGCTCAATTAAATAAGGCATTAAGTCTATTTTAACTGATATTGATGCAAACTGCTTAATTACAGCCAGTAAATAATTAAAAATACCCCGAATGGTATTTAAACTTACAGCATCTAAAATGCCTTAATAAGGCATTAGCAAGTAGGTTAAATAGTTAGCGGTATATTTAATGCTAAGTGATAGGATAGGCATTACCAACAAGATAAATCCGCTTTTAAACCATACACCATACCGCCTAGGTATAAGGAATCATATGGAATCAGGTTTTATATATTGCTTATTATTATCAGGTCCTAATGCTGGTCAAAGTTTAACACCTGAGCAAGTTAACCAATGGCAGCCTGCAGATGGTTTATTGTGGCTACATCTGCGTTATAGCGCAGCCGATGCCATAGCGTGGATTAACAACGCCCAATTACCCGCCACTGAAACAGACACCCTACTGGCAGAGCACACTCGCCCAAGGGCTCTTAGCACTGCAGATGGTATATTAATGGCTTTACGCGGAGTTAACCTTAACCCCAATTCAGCGCCAGAAGACATGGTGTCGATGCGCGTTTTCGCCCAGCCACAGCGGATAATCTCTACCTGTGAACGGCCACTACAATCGGTAAAAGATATTGCTCAACATATAATAAGCTCACCTGGTTCTATTGATTCTAGTGCTGATTTTCTTATCTCTTTATGTGAACGTTTAACTCACAGAAAAGTAGAACTCATCCATAATCTTGAAGATGAACTAGATAATCTTGATGAGCAGGTGTCTGAGCATAACAGCCAAACTTTACGCTCCGATATTGCTGATCTGCGTAAGCAAACGGTTATTTTACGGCGATACTTTTCGCCCCAACGGGATGCTTTTTCGCGGCTACTCAATGACAGCCACTTGCTCTTTAATACTGAGCATAAGCTTCGCATTAGAGAAATTAATGAAGTGCTCATTCGGGTCATTGAGGATTTAGATGCGGTGCGTGATAGAGCCAGCGTCACTCAAGAGCAGCTGCAATCAGTGCAATCTGAGCAGCTTAATAAACGGCTTTATTTTCTGTCACTGATCTCAGCAATATTTTTACCATTGGGCTTTTTAACGGGCTTGCTTGGGGTCAATATTGGCGGCATACCTGGTACTGATAGCCATTTAGCGTTCAGCTTATTTTGTGCAGGACTGTTTGCCATTATTGCGCTGCAAATGTGGCTATTTTATCGCTTTAAATGGTTGTAGTGATTTTCAGACAATAAAAAAGGACGCTTGGCGTCCTTTTTTATTATTCGAAAAATTACTGCGCAGCTGGTGCCGCTTGTGCTTTTTCGATAGACAGCAATTCAACTTCAAATACTAAGGTTGAATTAGCTGGGATAGTACCAGTATCACGTTCGCCGTAAGCAAGTTCTGATGGGATAACGAACTTGTACTTAGCACCAACAGGCATTAATTGAACACCTTCAGTCCAACCAGGAATAACGCGGTTTAGTGGGAACTTAGCTGGCTCACCACGGCTGTATGAGCTATCAAACTCAGTACCGTCAATCAAAGTACCTTTATAGTGTACTTCAACCGTGTCTTCAGCAACTGGAGTGTCACCTGCACCCGCTTCAAGTACTTCGTACTGTAAACCAGATTCTGTGGTTACTACGCCTTCTTTAGCTTTGTTGGTTTCAAGGAACTTTTGACCTTCTTCAACCGCTTTGCTGGCTAATAATGCAGCTTGCTCAGTACGCTTTTCGTTTAATTTAGTGTCTAAACCTTGAAGAACCACTTGCATCTCTTCTTCAGTTAACTCTAGCGAATCAGCTAAACCATCGCTAAAACCTTGGATAACTAAAGTTCTATCAACTGCAAACCCTAACTCTTCTTGTTCAGTAATATGACCCGCCATGTAACGGCCAATAGAACCACCAACACTGTAAGCTTCTTTTTGTGCATCCGTTGTTAATTCAACTTTTTTAGCAACAACTTCTTGCTCTTGATTACACGCAGTTAGACCAACTACAGCCAATGCAACTAACGATAATTTGTAAATAGATTTCATTAAAGCTTCCTCAGCACTCTTGAGCGGTTACAATAACCTTTAAATGTAAAATTTGTATATATTTGGCCACTTTATACTAATTAAAGTGTTTTTAGCAATGGCCGTAAGTCATATCAACGCCAATAAGACAACATTTATGGGAGTAAGTTCATGGTTAGGATCATAATGCTGATATTTTGCATTTGCTTACTCATAGGTTGTCATCCCTCTGCCACACACGTCTTTAGCGTCACTGATGATGCCAGTTACAGCGCCAGCTTATCTGAAGATGGCCAATATGCACTTGTTAGTACAGCAAGTAATGGGATTTTATGGTGGGATCTCAAGGCTAACCAGCTAAAATACCATTGGCAGCATGGCAATAGTGCTAGCGAAAGCGATAATAGCGTCTTTGATACAGCGATCTCTGCCAATGCGCATTATGCCGCGACATTATCTAATAGCTCATTAGTGATTTGGAATATCCAAAGTGGTAAATCCATTGGCTGGTGGTCCTTGCCCGCATCAGCACAATCGGTGGCGATTGCTAATAATGCCCAAACCCTAGTGGGATTAATTGATGGCTCAGTAATGTCATTGGCACCAGAAAAAAATCTGATTAAATTTTTGGGCCATAATGAGCGCGTTTCAAGCGTGTCAATTTCCGCTGATGGCCAGCGGGCACTAACAGGCTCCAATGATGGCTCTGTTATCTTGTGGCAAGCACAAACAGGCCAACCGATTCAGCAATGGCAACTTGAGTCACGCCTTAGTAAAGTACAATTGAATCAGCGCGGCAGCTTGAGTTTTGTCAGTGATATTAAAGGTCATGCCTATATCTATCACAATGACACTGGCGCACAGCAATCGCAATTGGCCATAAACCGACGCCAAATGACCTTTAGTAGTGCCAGGTTTATTCATCAAGATAAACAGCTAATAACAGGCTCACCTTCCAAAGAAATTATATTATGGGATACAAAAACTGGTAAAAAACAAACAACAAGGCAAATTCAGCTGACGAAAAACAGCCAAAATAGAGGTGCCGTTGTATACTCTATTGCAAGTGATGAAAATCAAAACATCATCAGTATCAGTAATCAAGGTTTAGTAGAAACATGGGGCAACTTAAAATAGTGCCATGTTTGGAGAAGATTAATGCAAGATGTACATCAAAAAATTGATGATTTAGAAATGAAAGTCGCTTTTCAAGAAGCAACCATTGAAGATCTCAATCAAGAAGTGATTAAATTAAATGACCTTGTTGCGTTTCAGCAACATCAATTGTCATTAATCGTCAATAAACTACAAGCGATTGAACCCAGTAATATGGCTTCTCAAGCAGATGAAACACCACCGCCACATTATTAATCTATGCTATATAAGCCATGATGAGCTAAGCCGCTATGAGCTAGCTTTTAGATAACGTGGTCGCTTTATTATTAACATTAAAGAGTCAAGAATTCGCTTGATGTTATCAAGCTGAATTTTCAGTAAGGGATTATATGCTAGAAAGTAACATTCTAACGATTGCTAAAACCGGTGCCGCTATTTTAACTCACCAAACTCAGCCCGTTGTTACTTTTGATCAAGCTCTGGTTCAGCTAACCGACGATATGATGGCCACCATGCTGGCAGCCAATGGAGTCGGGATCGCTGCGCCACAAGTGTTTAGTAATAAAGCGGTATTTATTATGCATTCAAGGCCAAATGCGCGCTATCCCTCAATACCCACAAGCCAAGCAACCATAGTTATCAACCCACAAATAATTAGCAGTTCGTTAGAGGTGGAAGCGGCTACAGAGGGATGCTTATCAATCGATAACCAGCGTGTTAGCGTCTATCGGCATAAACACATTAACGTGGAATACCAAACCTTAAGCGGTAAGTGGGTAACACAACAGTTGAGCGGCTTTGATGCCCGCATTTTTCAACATGAATTTGATCATTTACAAGGTATTACTTTGCTAGAAAGGATAAATATGCCAGATCAGCAACAGGCCTTCGACCAAGAAAAATCACGGTTGCAGGACGTATGCTAATGAAAGCACTGAGCAGTATTTTCCTATTGCCAATCCTGTTATCAGGCTGCGCTTATAATAGTGTGCTGATTAACTACCCTTCGCAAATTGCGCCGATTAAACAGCAACTCAGTGGCCCAACACCCAGCGCCAAACTTAATGAGTTGGCCGGTGAAATTGATACCAATGATGGCCTACTTTACGCCCAAGAAGCTGGCCGAGTAGCGCAAATATCGGGTGATTTTGATGCCAGTAAAAATTATTACCAACAAGCCATCAAAGCCTATCAAGCCTTTGATGACAGAGCCGTTATTAGCGCCTCAGACTTAACCGCCACCGCCAGTAGCCTAGTATTAAACGACAATGCCATTCCATATCGCGGCCCAGGCTATGAGCGCATTATGGTGCATCAATACCAAGCCTTTAACTATTTATTTGCCGGCGATCCCCAAGGGGCGTTAATTGAAGTGCGCCGCAGTAATGAGCTGCAAAGCAGTGAGCAGGCGCGCTACCAAAAATCGCAAAAATCAGTGCAAGCCATGGCTAATGGCACCATTGATAGCGAATTAAATAAATTAGGCTCAGCGGCTGGCACTGTCACCAGCTCCTTTTTAAATGCCTACAGCTATTACACCACAGGTTTACTACATGAATTACTCGGCGAGCCCAATGATGCCTATATTGATTACCGTAAAGCGGCTCAAATAAGCCCGAATAATAAATACCTCCAACAAGATTTAGTCAGGTTAGCCAAGCAACTTTCAATGCCGCAATATGATGAATTCAAACGCCGTTGGGGAGATGCCATTTTACCTAAACAAGGCCAAGGTCAGGTGGTGATGGTGGTTGAACGTGGCTTTGTCCCCGAAAAACAAAGCCTGACCGTGCCGTTTACAATTCATGGCAACTGGCAAACGGTGTCATTAGCCACTTACCAGCCCTATAACCAAGTGATCCCGCCCTCAATCATTCAAGGTTTTGGCACAGTGCTAAAAGCTGAGCCCATTGCCAATATCGATGCCTTAGCCATTAATGCCTTAAAAGAAGATTTACCCGGCGCATTGGTTCGACAAGCCGCGCGGGTCTATACTAAATCAGAGTTTACTCGCAGCGTCGAAAGTGGCAGTAAACGCCGTAATAATGAAGCCGATGCCGCCGCCATATTAATGCAAATTTTCAATGTAGTAACAGAGCAAGCCGACAGAAGAAGTTGGCTAACGCTGCCAAGGCAAGCGCAAATAGCGCGCCAATATATTGAGCCAGGCGCCTATCAAGTCAGCCTAGGTAACAGCCCAGCTGCGACCATTAATGTTCACGCTAATCGGGCCACCTTAATTTGGGTAATAGAAACTGGCAATCAAACCCGTTTTTATTCAATAATAATTTAATACGACTCCTATTTAACGCGACTTTTTAAAAACAACAACTTTACCTTTTATCTAACATGGAACTTACTATGAAACATTTTAAACTGATTTTTGTTTTAGCTGCGGTTATTGGGCTATCAGCGTGTCAATCTAAGGTTGAGTATGGCGATGCCACAGAAGTAGAAACCGTGAATGAAAACTTCGGTTCAACGGATCTACAAGTCATTGCCGCCAAAATGGTCGACAGCATGTTAACCTTCCCACCAGTGATCGTAATGACCCAAAACGATCGCCCAATTATTTTCGTTGATAAAATTAAAAATAAAACCTCAGAGCACATCGACACTGAATCAGTCACTGACACCATCAGTAACAAGCTATTACGCTCAGGTAAGTTCCGCTTTATTGACATGACTAAAGTCGATTCAGTGCGCAAGCAGCTTGATTACCAAAACAATGCTGGCATGGTCGACCCATCAACTGCGATTAAGTTTGGCCGCCAAGTGGGCGCGCAATACATGCTATACGGCAATCTTTCTAGCATAGTAAAACAAGATGGCAGCACTAAAGATGTTTACTATAAAATGACCATGCGTCTTATGGACCTTGAAACAGGCTTAATTGAATGGTCTGATGAAAAAGAAATCCGTAAAGTAAAATCGAAGTCTTTCTTAGGCATGTAAGCCTATTCGATTTACAATCATAAGCCGACGTCACGTCGGCTTTTTTATAGCAAAAATAACAATAATAAAAACATCAAATTAGGTTAGGGAAGAATTTGTGAACTCGTTTAAGTCTGCGCTTATTGCACTGGTCTGCTCCAGTTTATTTGCCTGTAATGCCACCGCGCCCAATATCAAACCCCGAGATGGCAGCGAGAACATCACTCAGGGCCAAGCTAAAGCTCGCTCAAATGTGGTGTCAGAGGTAGATTACCAACTCAGTTTTACCCTCACTGGTGAAACCCGTTTTGAGGCCATTAGCAAAATAGATTTTAGCCTTGCAAGCACAGCGGAAGCATTAACCATCGACTTAAACCAAGCCAATATCAGCAAATTATTGATTAATGGCAAAAGCCTTTACCCTAACTACAATGGCGCATACCTCACCATTAACCCGCTGCTTTTATCAAGTGGCAAAAACACCATTGAGATAAGCTACAGCCGCGAGCACAGTACCAATGGCGAGGGCTTGCATCGCTTTGAAGACCCCGTTGATGGCAAGGTATATTTGTATTCCCATTTTGAACCCGCTGCTGCCCAGCAAATGTTTGCCGTGTTTGACCAACCCGATTTAAAAGCCAGCTTTCAAATTACTGTTGAAGCGCCGCCAAGCTGGCAGGTGATAAGCACCATGGCTGAAACCCATATTGAAGATCTTGGCGACAGCAAAATTTGGACTTTCCCAGCGACGCCAAAACTGAGCCCTTATAACTTCTCAATGCATGCTGGGCCTTATCATGTGTGGCAAGATAACTCAGGCAAATACCCCATGCGTTTATTTGCCCGCCAATCTGTGGCTGAGCAAGTTAACTATCAAGATTGGTTTACTTACACCAAGCAAGGCCTCAGCTTCTTCGATGATTACTTTGGTATTGACTACCCTTTTAAAAAGTACGACCAATTATTAGTGCCTGATTTTCTCTATGGCGCGATGGAGAATGCTGGCGCCATTACCTACTCAGAAAGCCGCTTTATGGTAAAAGACACCATGACCGCCGCCCAAAGGCAGCGGTTAGCTGGGGTTATCATGCATGAAATGGCGCACCAGTGGTTTGGCAATTTAGTGACCATGAAATGGTGGAATGGCTTATGGCTCAACGAAAGCTTTGCCTCCTTTATGGGCACCTTGGCCACCAGCGAAGCCACCGAATTTAACCACGCTTGGCGCAGCTTTTACGCCAGTGGCAAGCTAAAGGCGTATCAGCAAGATAGCCTAGTGACCACTCACCCCATCGAAGTTCCTGTGGCCAGTAGCAATAATGCCTTTGATAATATTGATGCTATTACCTATTCAAAAGGCGCGTCGGTGTTAATGCAATTACGCCATTTACTGGGCGCTGAGACATTCCAACAAGGTGTGCAGCAATACCTTAAAACATACAGTTATCAAAATGCCCAGTTAGCGGATTTTATTAATAGCCTTGCCAAAGCCAGTAATCGCGACTTAAGCCAGTGGACACAAGAGTGGCTGTACCAAGCTGGGGTTAACACCTTAACAGCCCAATACCAATGTAAAGACCATCGCATCAGCAAGTTTTCATTGCTACAAAGCGCCCCAAGTGAAGACTTTGCCACCCTGCGAGAACAAAAAGTACAAGTGGCATTATTTAGAGCAGCGCGGCATTTTATTCACCATAGCACCACGGTAGCGGTCACTTATAAAGGCGCCATTACCGAGGTACCTGAACTTGTAGGCGAGTATTGCCCAGACTTGGTTTACCCAAATTTTGATGATTGGGGCTTTGTAAAGGTTGAGTTAGATCAGCGCTCGTTTAACACGGTAAAGCAGCAGTTAGCTAAGGTCAGTGACCCATTACTGCGGTCAATGTTATGGCAAAGCATGTGGGACAGTGTTAGCGATGGCCACACCTCATTAAAGCAGTTTATTAATGTCGCCTTAGTTAATGCCCCATTAGAAAAAGACTACACCATTTTAGGCCAAGTCATTGGCTACTTAACAGAGGTGCAAAAAAACCTTCATAGCATGGCGCCTAACCATAAATCTTATGCCACTAAAGTCAGCAAAGCGCTAACACAAATGAGTTTACGCATGACCATGGAGCACCACGACGATGCTGATTTTCAGCGCCGTTGGTTTGATGCTTATATTAGCTTAGCCAGCGACAATGCCGCCCTTGGGCACTTAGCCGATATCTTGGCTGGCATTGCGCCGATTAAAGGGTTAACTATCAATCAGGATTTACGTTGGAAAATAATCATTCAATTAAATCGCTATGATTACCCTAATAGCGCGGCGTTGCTGGCAAACGAAAAACAACAAGATAACAGCGACAGTGGCCAAAAATCTGCCATTGCCGCAGAAGTGTCTCGCCCTCAAGCTAGCCTTAAACGTCAATGGCTACACAAGATACAAGATGACAGCCGACTGCCCTTTGCCAAAGCCCGTATCGCCATGGATCATCTTTACCCAAGCGAACAAAAATTACTGAGCGCCGCTACTGCGGAGCAGCGTTTAGATACGCTAAGTGAGATTGATAAAAAAGGCCCGGTATTTATGCGCGCTTACAACCGAGCATTAATCCCCATGGACTGCACCAATGCCAATATTGAAGCTTTATCTGAAGTGTTAAATACCCAAACGGGATTATCGAAAATGACTCGACGGGCGCTATTAGAAGCCCGTCAACATGAACAAACCTGTGTCACCATGAGTGAGGCCTTAGCTTATTAACAATAAGCTTGGCGCTCGCTTTTTGAATCAGCTTTTTGAATCAGCTTTTTGAACTAGCCGTTGAACTAGCCTTTGAATTAGCCTTTGAATTAGCTTTGTAAATCAGCTCAGTGAACTCGCGTTAGGCTACTGCCTAACGCTAAAGGTCATCATAATAGGCGCGTGATCAGTACTATCACTGTCACGTTCATATTCTGGCCTAACTAAGTGTCTATCATAGGTTTGATAGGCGCTGACCTCAGCTAAGTTTCTTGGATGCGAGGCATCAAACTCACAACTTGCCAAAATATAATCTAAAACCGAGCCGGTATTGCCATAATAATGGGTTGCTGGCCTATCATGCTGATGTAAATCAGGCGCTGGCGCATCATCAATATCGCTAGTCGATTCATCTGCATTAACACTAGATTCATATTCATCTTGGGCTAAGGTGGCATTGAGCTTTTGCCCTGCTTGAAACAATTCATAACTATCAAATAAGCTAAAGCGTTCAAACTCAGCTTTAAGATTAACGTCATTCAATACTTTAAGGTTTGGATCGATAATATCGCTTCTAAACACGCGTTTACTGTTAGCCCTAAAAGCCTCCAGCGCAGTGCTTTGAATAGAATCGTTAAAATCACCCATTAATAACACCGGCAGCTGATTAGCCTGGCGGCGTTTAGCAATTTCATAAAATAATAACGCCGCTTCACTGCCCCGCTGCATATTCGATGCCCACGTACCAAGGGCTTGTCTGGCCATAATATCCGCGCCACCAGTCATGCCAGTATCGGCTAAGGTGTCAATACCCATGCCACTGCGTTTAGACTTTAAATGCACCACATAACACTCACACTCACCAAAGTGAGGTATGTTTACCCTTGCCAGTAACGGTTGGCGGCTAAAGCTAAAATCACTGGCAATGCCCATCAGTGGCAGCAGTGAATCATCAACGCTAATTAAGGCGGTTTCGGTGATCGGAAACTTAGAGGCCAGCGCCACCACTGGGCTTTGATAAACATAGTCACTGACTAAGGTGGGCTCATCTAATACCGCAAAATAGTCATAGCCTAAAGGGAGCAATAATGCTTTTAAAGCATCGGGGCTAAAGACTTCTTGAAAACCAATCATGTCAGGTTTCTGCTCAGTGAGATAGTCAGTTAACCAGCGACATTTTTTTTGCCACTGCTGATGGGAATAAATATTTTCAAAATCATAATAAGCTGCAGGTGGCTCGATGAAGTTGAATAAATTAAACGAGGCCACCCGATACTGACGTGGCGTTTTTTGTGCAACTTTAGGGGGAATGTCAGCGTCGATTTCAGCAGCGACATCTGCCGCTATTGACAGTAACAGATCATTATTTTGATCCTTTTGCAGATCTTTTTCTAGATTATTTTTAAGAGCTTTATTCAGAGTATTTTGACGGCTTTTTAAACTCACACGCGACACCTTACAACACCGATTAAGACTACAGATTATCCCCTATTCACCCCTATGTCGATGTTTGTCATACCGACTAAAAATCACCCTATTAGAATCTCTAAAACCAACAATTGTGTTTAAAGATTAAATAAAAACATGATCCTAAATTAGCAAGTGCCGTATTACCCATCGACATGACAATACGACAAAATGAATTTGAGGATATAAAGATGAAACGGAAATACTCCCTTGGTCTGTGCTTTTCACTAATCGCCCTAACCGCTTGTTCAGATGATGACGATGACAAAATTGTTATTGAAGAAACCCCCAATATTGAATATGCCCAAGTACGAGTTATTCACGCATCAAGCGATGCGCCTATGGTTAATGTCACTGCCGATGGCGCTCAGTTATTAGCCGATGTCGATTACGCCGTTTCAAGTGGTTTGTTAGAAGTTGAAGCCTCAACCTACGCCATTACCGTAGATGCAAAGCTTGCAGATGGCACCACTACAACGGTATTGTCAGCCGACTTAGCCGCCGCTGCTGATATGGAATATACCGCCGTTGCTTTAGGTAACGTCAGCGATGAAAACTTGATGCTCAAGTTGGTTGCCAATGAAAAAGCCGACATCACCGCAGACAATGCCCGAGTGCAAGTATTACATGCTGCTCCTGATGTGGGTTTAGTGGATATTTACGTCACCGAGCCAATGGCAGACATCGCCATGATGGAGCCAACCTTATCGGCCAATTACATGGATAACAGTGATCAGCTTGAAGTGCCGACCGCTGATTATCAAATTCGAATTACCCCAAATGGTGACAAAACCGTGGTGTTTGATTCAGGCACAGTCAATTTAGCCGCAGGTAATGATTACTTCATTTCGGCAATCCCAAATGAATGGTCAGGTGACTCTCCTGTAGCGCTGTTAGTGGCATTACCAGATGCACAAGTACTTTTAAATGATGTGAGCAGTGGTAGCGACATCCGTGTAGTCCATGCCGTAGCAGACGCACCTGCTGTTGATGTGTTTCTTGATGGCAGCATGACTCCCGCCATTGACATGCTATCGTTTGGTCAATTTGCAGGTTACGTCAACATCCCAGAAGGCATGCACACAGTCACTGTGGCAGCTGATGCTGATAACTCAGTTGAAGTGATTAAAGATGCCGAAGTCGATTTAATGCTAGGTGCCAGCTACTCAGTGCTCGCAGTCGGCTCTTTATCTGACAACGACATTAGCCCTTGGGCCTTTGCCGAGCACACTCGCCGCATTGCAACTGAAGCTAGATTAAACGTCATCCACGCTTCGTACTCAGCGGGTAATGTCGATGTTTACCTCACCCCTACAGCCGACATCAGTGCATCAGAGCCTGCGCTAACAGATGTACCATTTAAAGCAGCGTCAGGTAGTTTAAGTGTTGCCCCAGGTGATTACACCGTAAGCGTCACTGTAACAGGTACTAAAACTGTTGCCATTGGTCCACTGCCAGTGAGCTTAGCTGCAAATGGGCTATACAGCGTTGCTGCAGTGGATGCAGAAAATGACACTTCTATGTTTTCAGTTATTCTAATGGATGACTTTGTTGCCGAAGAAGAGTAACAACCAATTCAATACTGATATCTACCCAGTATGAGTATTGATTAAACACGATTTACCCGTCCCTGCGTTACCTTTTGCGACTTATTCCTCACCCAGATAAGTCGCTTTTTTTACTAAAATCATCAATCAAAACCATAACTCAACTTAAATGCCAGCTAAACAACCTTGAGGCACAGCATTATGCTAAAGTTATTTCCGCTTTATATTGTCACTTTGGTGTTATTTCATTTACTCAGCATAAAGGCTTTCGCCATGGAAATTCAGTTTGATAACCCCAATCATGTCAAAGAGGGCAGAATAAGTAATGACACGGTAATGGGCGGATTATCGGCAAGTCAGCTTGACTCTCAACAAGGCCAAAATGCCGTATTTAGCGGTAATGTCTCGCTAGATAATAATGGCGGCTTTGCCTCGATAGAGTTTCAATTACGTCAAACAGCCCCTTATAGTGACCGTATTACCCTTAGGGTCTTTGGTGACGGTAAACGCTATCAATTACGCCTAAAAACCGCCAAACTGAGTTTTGGTGAAGCCTATGCCGCCGACTTTGATACGCAAGCGGGGCAATGGAGTGAACACACATTTACCGTGACAGATTTTCAGCCACGTTTTCGGGGTAGAAATATCAGCGCGCCAGCGTTAAAATTTGCTGATATCAGCCGCATTGGTTTACTGATCGCAGCCAAGCAGCAAGGCCCATTTAGTATTACCTTAGATACGCTGGTATTTGATAGCCACATATAAGCAAAAGCTAAGCACAAGCTGAGTAGAATCAGAGCATGAGCACGAAAGGCTATCGCCCATCAACACCCTATTTTTGACTGCAAGGATTAGCAATGAAAAGTTTGGCCGGCATTAAAGGCGTCATTTTTGATTTAGATGGCACCTTGGTTGAATCAGCACTGGATTTTAGCCAAATAAAACAGGAATTAGGTTGCCCATGCGATGTTGACCTACTGGATTTTGTCGCCGATATTACCCATCCGCCTTTGCGAGATAGAGCCAACCAAATTATCTTGGCCCATGAAACACAAGATGCCACGAATGCCAAAGCCTTGCCGCATATGCAAGAATTGCTCAGCAGCATTGAACAGTTAAGTTTGCCCAGCGCCATTGTTACCCGCAACAGTAAAGCGGCCACGGCCACCAAGCTTAGGCAAAATAATATCAATCTCGAACTGGTATTAACCCGCGAATGTTATCCCGCCAAACCCGCCCCAGATGCACTGCTGGCCATCGCCACCACTTGGGATTTAGACCCTGCGTCACTGATTTATGTGGGCGATTATTTATATGATATTCAAGCGGCGAAAAATGCGGGGATGAAGTCGGTTTTTATTAATCATAATAAGCAGCCTGATTATCAATCTCAGGCAGATTTTATCGTTAATGATTTACTGCAATTACAACACGCGATTATGGCGTCTAATAGCTAGTTAACTCGCTACTTTAGGGGCGTAGTTGGGATTGGTTTGTAACTCGTTTTTGGAAAAAATGAGTTTACGTTCATTTACAATACATCGGCTAATATATCCGCCTTGTTAAGAAAACTAATTCAACTCATTGCTCTACATAAATTAAAAACTACACTTAAGATTCATACTTATTACTGGATTTTCATCTATGATTACTGCAAATAATCGAGTTTTCGCCCTTTCATCAATCGCCTTATTGTTGGCTGGTTGCTCCCCAACAGCCGACCTAACTGTTAGCGAAAGCATCAGCGATTACAGCGGTTCAGCCAGTATTACCCAAGGTCTTGCAAACACAATAGAGGCTAATCTTTTTGAGTGTAAGAATGGCAGAAGCCGTGTTGCTGGCATTGGTGAAGTAATTGATGTTGACGGTAAGGTTTGGATTGTTCCTGCCGAAAATCATTTTACTACCGCAACAAAAGCAATCGACCTATATGAAGAGTGTAACAACATAACTCCTCAAGGCATTGCGGACGTGGATGAGGACTCAGTACCTGTTGCAGTTATTGATGCAGACGGAGAAGAGATCACCGGTTACATTTTTGCTGACAATTACTTTGAGTTATACATTAATGGTCAGCTTGTAGCAGTAGACACCGTACCATTCACGCCATTTAACTCTAGCATCGTAAAGTTCAAGGTTAACAAACCTTATACGATTGCTGTAAAGGTCATTGATTGGGAAGAGAACTTAGGCTTGGGTACTGAAGACAACCGTGGCAAAGCATACCACCCTGGAGATGGTGGCTTTATCGCAAGCTTTAGCGATGGCACTGTGACAGGGGCAAACTGGCAAGCACAAACGTTTTATACCGCTCCTATCTATGATTTATCCTGTTTAAGCGAAGCTGATGGAAAACGCTTATCAGCCACCTGTACAACGGAAGGTACAGATAATGGTGAGAATGCTTATGCCGCCCACTGGGAAACCCCAAGTAGCTGGATGGAACAAGAGTTTGACGCAACCTCATGGCCTCAAGCAACACAATATTCAGAAGATGAAATCGGTGTAAACAACAAAAAGTCTTACATGAACTTCATTGATAAATTCAGTGGTGCTGGAGCAAGCTTCATCTGGTCAACCAACGTTGTATTGGATAATGAAGTCCTACTTAGATATGAAGTGAAATAACTTTAAAACCTCGGTTACTCGCCCTATTCAGCAAACAGTTATGCTTTGACACTCCATAAGCATAACTGTTTGTGTAGATTACCTGCCAACAACAAGCTTTCAGCCTTGCTAACTCATTTGGGGTGCAGTGGCTAATAAAGTCTGGCCACTACATAAAACATTAACAATGGGTGGCACCTTTTTCCTGCTGAAGAAACCACTATAGCCAGTAATGAAACAAGACTACTTATAATTTCGTATTTGCTCATTTATTTAAACCCCTTGAACGCTTTCTTTAACATATTTTCAATTTCTTTTTTAGCTTCTGGAATAATGACTTCCTTAGCTTGCTCAATACCTACCTCTTTAAGGTCTGCCAGCATCATTTCAAATTTACAATGATTACATTTAACAAAGTCATCATCTTGTACATTATCAGGTTGTTCAAATTCAGTTTCACCACACTGTGGACATTGAATCTGTATGCTTTCAGTTTTGATCATGGCAACTCCGAATGTACGTGTAACGCCGCAATAATCGGACTAAAATTGCGGGTTAACATGTGTAGCAAAGCGAAGCGTAACCCACTGTTTTAGTTCCGTTATAACTACCTTGCTATACGTTTAACTAAAAAAGCAATCGTACTCATTTTGACCAACAACATTCAAGAAATCTTCTAGGTGTTTGACTGTTGCTACAGGTTCATATACATGCCATTTAAGATCAGATTTTTGCCAATAGATCTTCCACACTTTTTGCGTTTTCACATATGTAGCTTTCGCAATCGGAATATCTAATTTTTCCGATGGATTTCTAAAGTTAGCTCTAATTTCAAATAGCACAACGCTTTGATTTTCAATTTGATAACTAATATCAAGCTGGTCTCTTACATGAACAGGAGGCCGATGCTCATCAATAAACTTATCTAACTCTTTCTCACAACGCTTTATTTCAAACTCACTGATTGCCATGATAAAACTCATCTCTCTGAATGACGTATAACGCCTCGCATCAGCGGTCGACCGAAGACCGCGAAGCGGGCTTTGGGCGATCCGACTGCATGCGCTTGTTATATTTATTCATACTTTTTGGATAATAATCTCAACCGGAGCAATCAAATCGTTAGCTAAATTATCGACCATGTTCTTAATTTTATTGGAAGTGCTTTCTTGCATCAGTGTATGAAGACCCAGAGGGGGTGGACCTCCATTAGCCTCTGTTTTAGCACGTTGCTGTTTAAAGAATTCCAGTGAAAAATCACGGCGATTGTTCTCCTTGGAGATTTCAAAGCCAGCATCGCTTATAGCTTGTTTGTATTGAGCGGGAGTAGATAGTTTGCTAGTACTGCCTTCGGTCGCCCATGGAACTGGATAAATCAACTCACCATCATTTTGTCGCATAATGTCATAAACGCCGAAGGTAGACCCGGGTTTTAGCACTCGAAATATTTCGGCAAATAGCGACACTTTATCATCGATATTCATGCCTACGTGGAGCATATAACCTCCATCGAATGAACTATCTTGAAAAGGCATCGACAATGCACTCCCCTGCTCAAGCGTTATATATTCATCAAGATTTAACCAGCTACATAGCGCCTTTCCTGTCTCAATATACTCAGGTGTTAGGTCGATACCAGTAACACGGTTTTTGTATCTAGATGCGAGATATCTAGCGGCACCACCTAAACCACAACCGACATCTACTATATAGCCCTGCTCAGAAAAGTTGAGCTGATCAAATAGATTGTCTGTTGCCAAGCGTCCTCCGATATGGAACTCATCGACTGGCGCAAGGTCCTCAATTGTCACATTCTCGGTTGTTTTACCTAGAGCTGGGAGTGCTGCTTCAATAGCTTCAAGCAAACTGCCATGTAAATAGTGGTCTGATACGGATTTATCATACGACATAAAAATAACCTCCCGATTTACTGATTATGAAATATAACGCTGGCATAAATGGCGGAACAAGTTTGGTAGTTTTATTGCGTTTCTTTGCAATAAAAATCGCCAAGCTTGTGGAGTCCATTTGATGACCCTTGTTAAATTGCATTTGGTTTTATCCCAATATCAGAACATACCTCAGGTAAGATTTCGTCTGTTAGGCCAGAGGGAAGTTTTTCTAATTTTGGCCTTGTTAATTGTAGTTGAACAGCCTTGTCACCACTTGTAACTTTGTCAATCCAAGGCTTAAAGTAGGAAGCTCTTGAGTAAACCTCTTGAACTCCATATTTACCTATACCTCCACCTTCAACTCTAGAACTAACACCAAGCAAGTAATTTGTTCCATTAGATTTTAGAAATGCAGGTCCTCCACTATCTCCTCCACCAGAAACCCCTTCTAACGGTAAAGCTGAATCTCCACTATCAAAAACAAATTTTAATAATGGCCCATCGGCCATAGTAATTATATTTTGAGCTTTACGTAACACCCCGTTATTTTCATAGTTATCCACCGTTTGGCCAATTAAACCATTACCAGTACCACCTACACCGATAAACCAAGTTGGTTTTCCAAGCTCATCAGTATTTCCGTAAACAGTTGCAGGCTCAATTCCCGTTACAGGATTAATTAATTTGACTAAAGCTATATCGTGACTTTTACCGGGTTTGTAGTCTCTATGGACAAATACACTTTCTACTTTATGCAGACCATTATTGAACGCTACATAACTTTCGGGGGTCACACAAAATGTGGCATGCGCAGCGGTCACTATCCAATCAGGTTTAATTAATGTTCCATGTGCGCCATCAACATAGAATGTTGCCAATGGAGCAAAATCACTTGGCATAGCCTGGTACTTTTTGTCATCAACATCATGACGAACAACTATTGCTGAAGACGAAAAACTTAAAATAAACAATGAAATAAATAGAAATATACGCATGACTTCCCTTTGCAATTTAACGCCGCACTAAGCGGACTAAAACAGTGGGTTAAAATGTGTAGCAAAGCGAAACGTAACCCACTGTTTTAGTTCCGTTTAAGTGCCTTGTTATAACGTTCTGTGCTTAAAACCATGCATCATCTTTATGGACGTATACACCATCAGATAAATACACATAATCATCAGGATTACTCAAAGTGTCACCACCATCTTTGACATCTAACATTCTTAGGTGTTTCTCAACAATCTCAGATGAAACTCTTTGCCAACGAGTGTCATACCCTTCAGCAGTTTGAGCACGATAACCATAGTTTTTTCCATTATCTTCATTAGTGATAATCACGATTTCACCAACACTTGGGTTTGGGCAGGCTTCATGCATTCTCTCACGCCAAGCATCTAAATCTCCCGAAGTTAAACCGCTAGGGTCTGCTTTCCATGTTCCATCGTCACGAATTGTTTTTGTCATTATTTAACCTTAATTGAAATCGACAGCTGATTATGAAAACGTTATAACAGCTTATTATCCAGCGTCTCGGATAAATCCCTGCTTATAATTAATTTTGAATTCAATTTATCATGTAACTTACTGATGTAAAAGAACTAATACCTACTTTATTGGCCACATTAAGGTTAATCACTCCGCAAAGTTGAGCCTGAACATTTATCGGGTCCATTGTTACTCAATATGAATAACATAAACCCATGAAATATATAAGTTAAACTTTCAACCTCAAATTTATCGATGCCAATTGACCTGATTTTGGCTTCGATAATAATGAAAAATTCTTAGAGGATTAATATAACTGCGTTAATACACAGTGATATTAAGCTTTAAACTTCATTTATATTGGCCCCGTTACAGCAGGCCATTACTTCAATCTAACCAATTGCCTGCCGCAGGTGATGTATAGGATATACAAATGTCGCGATCACATGGTCAATGATGTTCCCGACATCATCATGACATTTCCCAAATCCCTATGGGTCAGATGTGAAAGAGCGACCTTATGTGCAAGCACTACTGTGACACGCTGCATTCTTTATATAAATCAAAAGGTCCCTGAAAGCTCTGCCAAAACAAATAACATCCTTGTTAAACGGCCAGTTCGGCATCCATGCCTCTCGCTCAGAACGTTTCACACTGTGAAACTTCGCCATGTCATGGACGGTCACAGCTGCGCTTACACCGGAATTTTCATATCTTCGATTTAGCCTCATATATTGCGGCAAGTAAAAGCTAAAGAGTTGAAGATCTATTTGCCTCCGACTCAATTTGAATTGAGGACGCAGAGAAAATAGCGTGTGCTCACATGGATGTGAGCATAGCTTTCGCGGTGCAGGGTCACTCCTTAGCATCCATGCCACCGTGACATTTGTAAATCCATTTACTTCAGACTCACCATCGGAAGCGTTAGCATTTTCACTATTTATAATAAACAGGGGCCGAAGTTAGCAACAAACGAAGTCAGAAGCTGGATCAATCCCCGTCGAAAATTATGCGCTTTTCAGCATTTTTCGTCGGGGGCTGAGGGATTGTTAAGGGGGACAAGCAGTTTCCCCCTTGACTCTGGTGTGGGCGAAGCGCCACGACTTTGATTTTTACATGGCAAAATAAATTGAGGGCAAGTGTGAATGTGAAAAAACCACAATGTTAATCCAAACAGAATTTGGAAGCAGAACCCTTCTATAGCTGAACCTTTTAACCCGATTCAACGTAATAACGTAATGAGGTAAATAAACAATCAGATGAGATATAGACCACCAACTAGGAAAAATGAATGAACCCATTACACCCAAAAAAGTTACTTCATAGTAAGTGGACTAAGGTCAATGTGACCGAAAAACTAAAACACTTTTCAATCACCAAAGTCAGCTTTGATGAAGACCAGAATGTCATAGAATGTTTAATTCGAGCAGAACTTAGCGGACAGGAGTTTGATATAAATTGGCGGGATTTAAAAAATACCAGCCTCTGGTTACAAGGCTGGAAATAATAAGCTTACCAATAACGATTTAAGTGAGTAATTAAATAAAATCACATATTTCGTTTAATGGTTTTTTCTGTAATGCATGTTCAGGCACTGTCGCGCCCTCTCCCGGATAACCTGCGATGATAAGCATATAAGGTCGCTCATTATCATTGTCTCTACCGCAAACTTTACTCAAAAATGACATAGGTTTTGGGGTATGGGTTAATGTTCCTAGCCCTGCATTGTGCAGCGCCTGAATTAAAAACCCCGTAGCGATACCGACGGATTCATGTACGTAATAATTCTGCTTTTGCTCACCATTATCTTCGCTGCGTTTTTTAGAAAACACCGCAATTAACCAAGGGGCGGTTTCCAAATAAGGTTTGCTGGCATTAGTGCCTAATGGCTTTAAATTATCGAGCCACTCTTCACCGCCGCGACCGGCATAAAATGCTTGTTCGATGGCTTCAGCTTGCTGGCGAATTTGCGCTTTAATCTCAGGGTTACTGATGGCGACAAAGTGCCACGGCTGATGATTCGCGCCATTTGGCGCTGTCCCTGCCGCTAAAATACATTGCTCAATGACCTGCTGAGGAACCTCTCTATCAGAGAACTTACGTATCGAATGACGGCGTTTTACATTTCGATAGTTTTGCTGCGCCCGTTCAATCATCTCTGCTTGGCTATATTCGATGAAATCAGTCAGTGGTAAGTGAGCTTCGGTCATATCTGTTCCTTGATTATTTTAGTTCGACCATGTGAGTGGTTCTCAAGCCGTTACTCCGGGCAATTACGTGCCCTGTTGCTGCTTTTTTTTGAAATCAGCTAAGGTGATTTGTAATGCTTCAATCGCCGTTGTGGTATCTATTTTATTTTCTTCAAGTAACTGAATTAAATCGACCGCAAGTTGAATGGCTTTAGGCGCATCATTCAAGGCTGATGGTTGCGGGTTATCTGTGGTCATTTGCGTTATCCAATATGTAAAGTAGGCCTAACCATACGCACATAATGATTGCGTTAAGGCTCAGCCAATATGTTAACTCAGTAATTGTTGTTGGCCTGCGGTTTCTTGTAAGCCGTTAGCTGGCAGCTTTGTTATAAAACACATTAACTCGCAATTAAAGTGAAAAGTTAGCAATGGCTTTTTGAATGCCCACCACATCAGTGCCTTTTTTTAGCTCTTTAACTATGGGTTGCTCTGTGCCTGAAATATAAATTTTCAGCTCGGCGTCCATATCAAAGGTGCCTGCGGTTTCAACAATAAAGTGGGTCATCGATTTATAGGCTATCGAGTGATAGCTGACTTTCTTACCTGTCATGCCTTGTTTATCAATTAAAATAAGCCGCTTGTCGGTAAACACAAACATATCGCGGATCAATTTATAGCCCAAATGCACTGACTCATTGTCAGCCAAAATTGGCGCAAGCACTTGCTCTAATTCTGCTAAATCAACTTCTGACGAGTTACCTAATATCGCATCAAATAATCCCATAACGTCTCCCTGTTTTTATGTTTTCAAACTGAATGGTCAGCTTATTCATTATATTTATGCCACAAAATACTGCGCTATCTTGATGATATTAACAAGCTTATTCCATGCTAAAACCGACACTTATTAGATGTTCAATGACAGCAGTTATGTACTGATAACCCGGTAATTCCCTATGCAATAGCGCTTTTGTGCGCACTTATTTTGAGCCGTATTAACAAGCTTATTCCATGCTAAAACCAATACTTATAAATGTTCAATAGCAACTGCTATGGACTAATAACACTGCAGTAATCCTGCAATTACCTATGCAGCAGCGCTTTTGTGCGCACTTATTTTGAGCCGTATTAACAAGCTTATTCCATGCTAAAATCTCTGCTTATAAAAAAGAGTCAACATGCTGGCTTGGTACTTTAGGAAAAATATGAATGCTGCAATAATTGGTGCCACAGGGCTTATTGGTGCAGATGTGTTACTTGGATTACTGGCTGATGAGCGCTACCAGCAAGTAATGGTTTTAGGTCGACGTCTGCCACAACTGGCTGAAGGCACCCACGGCATCGACAAGCTCAGCTTTATTCAATGCCAGCTAGAAGACATCCCCAGTTTATCCATTCCGATCGACATCGATCATGCATTTTGTTGTTTAGGCACCACCATTAAGCAAGCGGGTAGCCAGGAAAACTTTATCAAAGTTGACCACACTGCCGTCATCGACTTTGCCAAACTCATAGCCCAAAATAAAAGCCTAAATCAAAGCCCAAATCAAAGCCAAGCTGGGGTGAAATTATTTGTTGTGACAGCCTTAGGTGCCAATGAAAAATCGAATGTATTTTACAATCGGGTAAAAGGCCAAGTACAACTAGACTTAAGCTTAATTCCATTGTCCAAACTCTACATATTTCAGCCAAGCTTGTTATTAGGACATCGGGCGCATCAGCGAACCTTAGAAGATATAGGCCAGAAGTTTTTTGCTATTGCCTCTGGGGTATTTATCGGCCCTTTAGCCAAGTACAAACCCATTACAGGCAAGCTTGTGGCAGACAATATGTTGGCTATTGCAATACAAGATAAAGAGCTAGTAAGTGATACATCGTTAGAGAGCAAAGCTGTTAGGATTATTGATAATAAACAGATGCATCGACTGGTTAACTGAGTTTTGTCCCCAAGGTTTGGTACCATGTTGAAGTTATCATTTTGAAAAAAGTCAAGGTCGTGGCGCTTCGCCCACACCAGACTAAAAGGGAGTGAACTGCGACTCCCTCTTAGAACACCCCGCAGCCCCAACGAAAAATGCTGAAAATCGCATATTTTCAACGGGGATTGATCCAGCTTTTAACTTCATCTTTAGCCGCCTTCGGTCATTGTCGAAAAGCCCTAACGCTTCCGATAGGCCATCCATGGCCTAACGAAAGCTAGCTTGGCATCCATGCCAAGCTCACGGCCTTTTCTCGATGACCTCAATTCAAATTGTGCATTCTTAGAAGATCAAAATACCTATACAACTTAAGCTTTCTAGCCCTTTAAGTTGTCACAAATACAGTCACATCGAAGAGACAATAATCCCAGTGTAGATGCAGCAGCGAGCTTCCAAAACATGGATGTTTTGGCAGAGCCTACATGGACGTACTTGCAGCGTCTCGCAGTTGTATCTGCACATAAGCCTGCGGCAGGCAATGGATTAGATGGAAGTGATGGAAGTGATGGATTACAGTAATTGCCCCAATATAAACGAAGTATAAAGTTGGTGGCTGTAACGCATTTATGTCCCAAAATGTGTTTCGCAACTCAAAAGGCAAGTTGGCCGAATAAAGCTTTGGCTTTAGAAAAGCTAATGATAAATGGGTTTGCTTAGTCTATAAGCTATGCCTGTCCTATCTTTGCTTTTCAGCAAAAGCATCGTTAATTGGTACTTTGTCATCTTTCAACCGCCAATCTAAAAATATGATTTGATCGTTTAATGTGGCATGGAGCTTAAAACTGGAAGGTGTCACTATCTTGTTGATTTATAGATATTAGATAGAGTTGTTTTACTAACATAATTTCGAATAAGTACCACTATAAGTGATTAGGAAAACCTGCGGCGCTAGAGTATTTATTGAAACTCACGCTAAATAAGCATCTTAAAACTACTTGAATAGTGGCTACATTATCCCCATCTAATTTATATGGCTAGATGGAGTGAAAATGGATTTACTTAACTCAATTGGTATAAAGGATGTGCTTCTTCAATACTGTGTTGGAGTCATTCTATTTCTTATTTTAGTTAACTCTTTGTATAAAATGGTTATTTTGGGTAAGAAAATGTCCAAAGGAGCATTTATATTTTTGGCAATTTTCCCTTAATTTCAGTTTTTCCGATCCCGCCCCCAGCATTTAAAAATGTGGAAAAAGCGAAACAGGAGCAACATAAGAGAAAAGAGGATAGTGGTGATCCGCCAGATGAAGAGTGAGGTTAATTATAGTTATAGTAAATTAAGCCACTAAGCCTTTTAATTCTTCATTTCAAATTTGTGCGCGAAAAATTCTAAATCAAAAATCCGATATTGAGCGAATATCATGGCCGATAAATATCAATCTGACTCACACAACAATCAAAAGGATAATTTTATGATTTTCAAGGAAGAATCAGTATTTAAAACAATAATACTATGTATGCTGACGTTAGGGGGATATTTGATGTATAAATTGTATACATTTTCAGTGCAAATTAATGAAAATACAGAAATGAAAATTTCAAAAGTATTTATGACTATAACTATTGTTTTGTTCTCGGTCTCACTTATTACTCTTGCTGTTGGTTTATTCTATTTACCTGAGAAGAAAATTTTAATCAGTTCGCTAGGGTTACATGTTCTTTCTACCGTTTTTGATATTTCATGGATATTAATGGTTCGTAATCGAATGAATCTAATCACTGGCGCCAAAAAAGGTGAGGCTCTGTGGTTGGATCCACTTAAAACTTCACTATTACATGTTATTTATATGCAACATAAGATAAATCAGGGCCATGAGCAAAGCTCCATGTAACAAAAACTTCTATTAGGTGACTAAAGCTTTAGATTGGCATTATCTCATATCCGATTGTCATACTTTCCCTAATGAGACTCATCATCTTAAGAGCTTTAACTCTAACAAGCTTTTGTCCAGAAATGAGTTTCAATCTTTATAGTCTGCAAGTAACCAGCTCAATTTGAAGCTAAAACAAAAAACGCTAATCGCTTGGTTCAATCCCAAGTCGATTAGCGTTTTTTTGTTGCCATTATCGTTTCAAAAGAGCTTTCAAACAATAACAGTCCTATTAAGCTTCTTTGGCTAAATGCTTATATAAACTTTGGTATTCAGCACAATCTTGCATTAAGTCTTCATGGGTGCCACTGGCGGCAATCAGCCCATTATCCAGCATATGAATTTGATCCATTTCAGCCATGGCGGTGAGTCTGTGGCTTATCATCAGTAAGGTTTTACCTTCAGCAAACGTAAACAGTAAGCGTAAAATTTCCCGTTCGGTGCGTTTATCAAGCCCTTCGGTTGGCTCATCAAGCAATAAAATAGGCGCATCACGCAGTAATGCACGAGCCACCCCAATTCGGCGCTGTTCGCCACCTGATAACTGACGCCCGCCGTCACCAATCCAGCTGTCTAAACCAATTTCTTCACCGCGATCTGTAGCCGTTACGGACTCAAGTAACGTGCCTAAGCCCACTTGCTTTAACACTGCGATTAAGCGCTGATCATTGGCCTTTTTCTTTTGCCCCTCAACATAAGGTAAGGCAATGGTTAAGTTATCGCGTACTGTGCCAGCAAATAAATGCACCCGCTGACTCACCACTGTCATCGCGTTGCGTAATGACACTTCGTCATAGTCAGCAATATCATGACCTGATAATCTGATTTGACCTTGTTGCGGCATCCACTCACGGGTGATCAGTGCAAGCAAGCTTGATTTACCACAGCCCGTTGGCCCAAGTAAGGCCACTTTTTGGCCTTGGGTTATATGTAAATTAACCCCGGTTAAAATTGACCGCTCAGCTTGATAGCCAAAGTGAATGTCGTTTAACTCAAGTTCTGTAGCAGCTAATTCACCCCCTTGAAATTGGCGCTCACCGTACTGAATATCCCCTTGCTGATCGGTAATTTCAGTAATACGTTTAGCCGATAACACACAGCTAGATAAATGCTGAAACGCCCCAGAGATTGGCATCATCATTTCAATTGACGCCATAGTAGCAAACACCATTGTCGCCATTAAGGGGCCTGGCGGCACCTGCGCACCAACGCCTTGTCCAGCAAGATATAACATCATTACCACAGCAAAACCGTTCACCGCAATCAATAGCCCTTGGCTAAAACCAGTAATATTGGCCATGGCTGTTTGGCTGTTAAATAAGGCTGTTTCAGCATCACGTAATTTTTGTCTATAACGATCATTAGCTGCAAAAATGCTTAATTCAGCTTGTCCCTGAATAACATCAAGGATTAACACTCTAAAGTGGCGCTTAGCATCTACCACAGCCTCACCAGGTTTTCTGCCTAAGCGATAGAATATCAATGGCAGCACAATCCATACACTCAGCAACAAACCACATAGGCTTAACGCTAGGGTTAAATCAAACCAAGATAAAAATGCATACAAGGCAATGATGGTCAATAACGACGCTGTCATTGGCACAAGTAAGCGTAAATACAAATGATCTAAGGTATCGATATCGGCCACTAGACGGTTAAGCATGTCGCCTTGTCGTAACCCTTGCAGATTACTGGCACTAAGCGGAAACAGCTTTTTCCAAGACCAAACCCGTAAATCCGTAAGTAATTTAAAGGTCGCCTCATGGGTAGCTAAGCGCTCACCATAACGACTTGCGGTGCGGGCAATAGAGAAAAAACGCACCCCACCAGCAGGAGTAAAAAAGTTAAAGGCTAATGCCGTGGCTGCAGTTAAACCCGCGATGGCGGTTGCGGATAAAAACCAGCCCGATAATGACAATAAACCGATACCCGCAAGGATAGTAGTACAGGTAAGAAACAAGCCAATGGCCATCATCAGCCATTGGCGTTTAAACAATTTAAGGAACGGATATAAAACTTGCATTATTTATCCTCCTTAGTGCCAATGCTCTGCGCCATTTCGGCTTGGTTATTTACGTTTGCCGCGTCAGTATCAGATTCAGCAGTAATAAACAGTGATAAACCATCATCTTGTTGCTGCATTGATTTGAATAAACCCGGTTGCTGGCTGAGGGTTTTATAGTCGCCTTGTTGCACAAGTTTGCCATTATCAATCACTAAAATATTATCCATATCTTGTAGCTGGTCTAATCGATGGGTGATCATCAAGCTGGTTTGTTGCAACTTGGCTTGATTAAGGGCGGCGCTAACCAGTTGCTCACTTTGGTTATCAAGACTGGCGGTGGGCTCATCCAACAAGAATAAGCTCGCAGGTTGCGACAACGCCCGCGCAAGGGCAATACGCTGAGCTTGTCCCACTGAAATACCCGCTGATTGGTCACTAATAATGGCATCAAGCCCTTGGGGATGAGCCTGAACAAAATCAGCAATATTGGCTTGTTGCAGTAACGCCATAATCTCAGCATCGCTGAGCTGTGCGTTGCCTAGGCTGACATTATCGCGGATAGAGCCATGGAACAACTGCGGGTCTTGACCTAACCAAGCAAGCCTTGAGCGCCAATAGTTTTTATCAAGTAAACTCAGCTCAGCGGCATTAATTTGCAGTGAACCTCTGTAAGGTAAAAAGCCCAGCAAGGCATTTAATAAACTGGTTTTACCGGCGCCACTTGGGCCAACAATAGCAATATGTTCGCCGGCTTTAATGCTAAATGAAATCGGCCCTAATAAGGGTTTTCCCTCTAAGGTGAGCACTTCAAGATCTGTTGCGGTGATCACAATTTTACTGAGATCGGTGTTTCGCAGCTGGCCAGTTTGCTCGCTAAAGTTTTCGTCAACTTGCTTTAATGGATTAGGATGTTCAAGAAGTTCTACCAAGGCTTCTGCTGCACCAATGGCTTGTGCTTTAGCATGGTAATGGGTGCCTAAATCACGTAATGGCTGAAAAAACTCTGGCGCTAAAATCAGCACAAACATACCGGTAAATAAACTAATTTTAACCCCATAATGACCAAAATTAAGGTGCTCTAGGTAGCTAAAGCCAAAATACACCGCCAGCACAGCGATAGATAGCGCGGCAAAAAACTCCAGTACCGCCGAACTTAAAAATGCCATTCTCAGCACTGACATAGTGCGTTGCCTAAAGTCTTCTGAGCCAGTTTCGATTTGCTTTACTTCAGCTTCTGCGCGGTGAAACAGCTTGAGGGTACTTATGCCCTTTAAGCGATCCATAAAATGGCCGCTTAAACGTGACAGCGCGCTGAAGTTTTTACGATTAGCATCGGCGGCGCCCATGCCCACTAAAATCATAAACATGGGGATCAACGGCGCTGTGGCCAGTAAGATCAGCCCTGAGGCCCAATTGAGCGGAAATACCGCCACTAAAATAATTAGCGGAATAAACGCTGCCAGCATCATTTGCGGTAAATATTTAGCATAAAAATCGTGCAGATCTTCAACTTGCTCAAGAACCACACTGGCCCATGCCCCTGCTGGTTTACCTTTAATAAAAGCTGGACCTAAATCGGTGAGCTTATTGAGCACAGCTTCACGAATGTCGCCACGAAGGCGTTTACCCGCTTCAAAACTCAAACGTTCTCTAGCATATGCCAGCACCGCTCTGACTAGAATTAAACTAATTAAAGCGCCAAATTGCAGCGTAAAACTGCCCATGGGTAATTCCAGCATGATCACCCCATGGAGGATGGTCGCCAACAAGTAAGCTTGGGCAACAATTGCCACCCCATTAGCGGCCCCGGTAAAAATGGCTAATTTAAGGAAAATACCACAAGATGATTTCTGCGATTTAAGCCAGTGAGTGAGGGACTTTTCTAAAGTTTTATCCATTAGATTCCTGAAGAGAAATACGCCTAGATTGGCGCAGTAAAGTGTGGAAAATTGCCGCAGTATCGCAAGCTAAAGCCCTAGATTACAGCCGCCACCTTAGAAGTGTTAACTGACTCACACAATACTAATAAAAATTATAGTAGGTAAAGCTTATTAACCTTGTTTAGAGGGTTAAAAGATCTGCTTAAAAACCACAGCGGCTTTGATGACCAGAGCCATAAAAACTCCCCATGACTAAAACCATAAACATTGCTACGTTCAAATATTAACCATTGACAAATACCCTAATTCTACCCACATTTAGTTAGTCCTTTTTAATGACTAAAAATTCACTGTGGAGATGCAATTAAATGCAATTTGATCTTCCTGCGCTGCGGGCCCAAGCATTTGATTATTTATTTGATGCTGTGGTGGTCACCGACACTGAAGGTGTTGTGATCGATTGGAACGCAGGTTCTCAATCTTTATATGGCTATAGTAAAGCCGAGATACTGGGTCAACACGTCAGTATTTTGCATTCGCCGGAGGATACTGAATCTATCACCGAACAAGTGATGTCTGCAGTGGCCAAGCATGGCAAGTGGAGCGGTGAAATTCGCTTTAAACATCAAGATGGCACCATAGGCTGGATTGAGTCCATGTGTATCCCGCTGTTTGATGAGCAACAGCAGTTTCTCGGCGCACTCGGCATCAACCGCGATATCACCAAACGCATTGAAGATGCCCAGCGGTTATTAAACCTTGCCTATTACGATCAACTCACCCAAATGCCCAATCGTCACTTACTCACTGACAGAGTCGGACAATATATCGAAAGAGCCAAACGCAATAACAGTCGTTTTTGTCTGTTTTATATTGATTTAGACGACTTTAAAAAGGTCAATGACAGCCTTGGTCATAAGGAAGGTGATCAAGTGCTAATAGAAGTGGGCCGCAGGTTAAATGCCCAAATCAGAGATGCTGACACCATTGCTAGAATGGGTGGTGATGAGTTTGTCTTAATGATTGAAGGCATTCACGACAACAACGACATTGCCGCTGTGGCAGATACCTTAATTGCATGTTTATATAAGCCCTTTCAATTGGGCGAACAATCGGTAAACGTTAATTGCAGTATTGGTATCGCCACTTACCCTGATTCGGGTGAATGCTTTGATAGTTTGATTAAATCAGCTGACTTTGCCATGTACAAATCCAAGCGCCAAGGCGGAGCAACCTATCGTTTTAGCTAGCCTTATCAGGCTGCTGATTTAGCTACAGGCTTTAGCAAGTCGCTTAAGCCGTTGGCTCAGTTGGCGCAATCGCACCAAATTTCACTAACACATGCCAGATTAACTTCAACTGCTGTAACTGCTGTGCTTGCTTACCGCGCTCACTCCATAACATTGGCTTTAAGGTGAGATCCATTGCCGCTTTGCCAATTAATTGTGCGGTGATTAAGCCGTCTTTCGCAATTGCTTGAGCAAGTACTGGCATATCAGGGCCACGAAAATCTTTTGGCACGCTATCAACTGTTAATTGATAACCCTGATGCCACAGCAATCTGATGTCATATTCCTCACACAGGGCTTGCATGCAATCCCCCACTTCAGTGAGTTTAAAACTTGGGTCTGCCACCAGATAAGCAATATCATCATCCAGTGATACATCACCGTGGATCTGCGCTTCGATATAATGATCAAGATTACCTAAGGGCTGGCGAGCAAAGCGTACATTAACTTCCATAGGCAGCTGCTGTAAATGCGTAATAATCTGCGCCGGTTTGATATTAGCCAGCCCCAGCGCATAATGGCGCTCAAAACTTTCACTAAGTAACGCCGCTAAAATCACTTCAAAACACTGCAGCGTGCCCTTTTCTTTTGGCAAGCGATATGAATCCATATAACTAAAACTGCAGCGAGATAACACTTGGGGCTTTGTAATGAAGTAACAACTACCAAAACGGGGTGCTGGGCCTAGTGGGCAAAAACCTAAATCTAAAGCGCCATATTTAGGCCGATGTTTTACCCCAGAGTAGCATTGACCAAACAGTTGGTTCTCCCAATGATCTCGAGGGCCACCTAATTCAGGTGATAACTGGCCATTGGAGATATGAGTCTCAAACTGGGTTTTATAATAGCCATCTTTTAATAGCCCAGCAGCCACACTGAGCCCGCGACTATCAATGCGATCGGGATGAAAATGCAGTGCCACTTGGCCGTGGGCATGTAACTTTTTCATTCCCTGCTGCACATCTTGGCTGGAAATATTAGACATCAGCAAAATATTTTTAATCACCGAACAGGCTTGTTCACGAAGGCAAGCCAGCGTTTTTTCAATATGAACTTGCGCGGCAAACTGCGGTTTCATTTATCGCGACTCCATTCGGTAAGTGATTGTATTTCATTGTATGTTAAATAGCCGACTTTGCCATCAAAGATTAATCCTTATTCATCGATTTCGGCCATTGTGCTGAGTGAAAGTACCGCTAACACCAGCGTTAGCTGTGGATGCCATGCCCTAAGGCCAAGGGTTAAATTGGCGATTTATTAGCACTTATGCACCTATTCAGGTAAGCTTCACGCCCGCCACATTCTGGCTCCCATTTATTGTAAACAACGTTAGCGTTGACCAAAGAGATCATTCTATGAGTTTTGCCTCCCTTGGCTTAAGTGCAGCAATTTTAAAAGCTGTTGAAAAACAAGGCTATGACACGCCTTCCGCTATTCAAGCACAAGCGATCCCTGCTGTACTTGAAGGCAAAGATGTTATGGCTGCAGCACAAACCGGCACCGGCAAGACAGCAGGTTTTACCCTGCCACTACTAGAATTACTTTCAAAAGGTCAACGTGCACAGCGCGGACAAGTTAGAGCCTTGGTATTAACTCCAACACGTGAATTAGCCGCTCAAGTTGCTGAAAGCGTGTCAACGTATGGCGCAAACTTACCGCTAAAATCTGCAGTGGTATTTGGGGGCGTATCTATTAACCCGCAAATTGCAGCACTAAGAAATGGCGTTGATGTTTTGGTGGCGACACCGGGTCGATTATTAGATTTATGCCAACAAAAAGTATTGAGCTTTAGTCAGCTTGAAGTGCTTATTTTGGATGAAGCCGACAGAATGCTGGATATGGGCTTTATTCGTGACATTAAGAAAATCTTAGCCATGTTGCCAAAGCAACGTCAGAACTTAATGTTCTCAGCCACCTTCTCAGATGAAATTCGCGAGCTGGCTAAAGGCTTAGTGAATAACCCAGTTGAAATTTCAGTAACGCCACGTAACGCAACAGCGAACACGGTTGATCAAGCGGTATACGCCATTGATAAAAGCCGTAAAGCTAAAATTCTAACCAAGCTAATTAAAGAAAATGATTGGCATCAAGTGTTAGTTTTTTCACGCACCAAACATGGCGCCAACCGCTTAGCAAAAAACCTAGAAGCTGATGGCATTAAAGCGGTTGCTATTCATGGTAACAAGAGTCAAAGCGCTCGTACTAAAGCTTTAGCTGACTTTAAAGCGGGCACTGCACAAGTGATGGTGGCCACCGATATCGCTGCCCGTGGTATCGATATTGACCAACTGCCATTTGTGGTTAACTTTGACTTACCGAATGTGCCTGAAGATTATGTGCATCGTATTGGCCGTACTGGCCGTGCGGGTGCATCTGGTCAAGCGGTATCATTAGTGAGTGATGAAGAAGTCAAATTACTGCATGATATTGAGCGTCTTATTAAGCGCGTAATTGAACGTAAACAGATTGCCGGTTATGAAGCATGTCATACTTTGCCTGAGCCGAATTTGAATCGCGCTGGTGGCCACAACAGCAACCATAAAAAGCCGAACCCAAATCGCCGTAAGCATGCGAGCCAAAACAGCAGTGATAGATCAGGTAAACCAGAATCTAGACATCACTCTCGTCAAAACTCACGTTCTGATGCTAATTCAGATGCCAGTGGCGCAGCGAAAAAGCCGCAACGTCGTCGTAACAATAACACCTCTGCAAATAGCTCAAGCTCTGCAAGTGTTGACCCATATGCGAATGCAAGACCGAAAGCGCGTAGCTAAAGTTAGTCAGCGATGAGTTAATAAAGGTATGAAGACAATGTTTTTCATACCTTTTTTTATGGCTTTTTCTTTAATAAAATGGAACCTAAAGCCTTCATAACACCCGATTAAAACACAAGATAAAAACTCTTAAAAACAACAAGAACCACTTCATTAATGCATAAAGTACCCCATGACAATTTATTGTTCTCAAAAGACAGTGATTGCATACATTAACTAACAACAGAAAATAACAAGGCGGCGGATAAAAAGCGCAACTGGCACCGATACAGCTTAATGCCACACAAACTATGCCCACTTTGATTCGTTAACCAGCCAAAATATGACGGCAGTACATTACCTCAACGGTAGTGACTTGGGTGGTACCTGTTTCTATCGTTACAAGGGAACTGAGAAGCTGGGTTTATCTGTCGATGACAAAGAAGTGATTATAAAAATGGTTGAGGATGTAAAAAAGGCTGCCAATAACAGAAAAGGCTATATGGATGACTCAGATGAGTTATTTGAAAAAGTGTTCAGTGTTGATGCTAAACCCAATCGAATTATCATCTATTCAGGTAATTTACTTCATAGTGCAAACATCACTGAGCATATTGATTTTGATAAGAAGTCACCTAATAACCGCACCTCAATTAACTCTTTTTTTCGTGTGGGAGCGTCGATGTAGATGAACTAAGTTTAACTTGGGATAATTGTCCTTTTATTATTAAATAAATGACTTAACGCTTTATTTAATACATAGTTAAAGGAATATTTTGCTTAAATTTGAACGGATTCAACAGCAACGGCATACACTTGTTACAGCAAGCGAAGCCGCCCCTGCTAACGCCAAAAAAGTCGAACAAGAAATAATTGTTCGCTATGACCGCTTCACTTCTCGCTTCGAAGTCATACATCAAGATAAAAAGCTCATTTCGCAATTGATCTACTGTTTGCCCTTTAAGCGGTTCAAGTTCAGTATTGATCAGCAAGACTATCAAATTAATATCTCTTTCTTTGTTGTCTGGCAATCAACGCTTTATAGATTAACGCCTTCCTCAACTAGCTGCAGCCAAGATAATCTTATTAAAACTAAATCGCCTGAAACCAAGGTTGCTAAAATCAAACCGACTAAATCAGAAGTGACTAAGACAAAAGTAATTAGCGAGCTATTACCTCAAAGGCGCAGAAAATCGCAACTCCTAGCCTGCTATGTACTGATGATGAGTATACTAAAACTCAGCTTCATTTTATGAGCAATAAACTTATTCCACAGATACAAAAAAGCGAGTTTAGTATTCACTAAACTCTCTTTCAATTCAGTAAGTAACGCTGACGTTACCGACTAAAGTTCAGACCTACAAGAACCAAGCGCGGTAGGTTTTACCTTTTAAACGGCCTTTAGTGATCTTGTTAAGTGCCTTTTTAGACGCGGTGCGTTTCACTGCCACAAATGAACGGATATCGGTCACTTTAATTTTGCCAATGTCTGCGCCATCAATGCCATTTTCGCCAGTTAAACCACCAACGATATCGCCAGGGCGAACCTTATGCTTCTTACCTGCATCGATTTGAATGGTAACCATCTCAGCTTCAAGTGGCATTTTCGTTAACGCACTCATGGCTGGTAATGCTTCACCGTCGATTTCGCGGCCAATTAGCTCACCGATTTCAACCATACGATGACCATCTTCATGACTATAGAAAGTGTAAGCTGCGCCAGTACTGCCCGCACGACCGGTACGGCCAATACGATGAATATGTACTTCGGTATCGTAGGCAATGTGATAGTTAAATACCGCGTCTAAGTCTTCGATATCTAAACCACGAGACGCCACATCGGTTGCCACTAATACGCGGGCACTTTTGTTGGCAAAACGCAGTAACATTTGATCGCGCTCGCGCTGCTCTAAGTCGCCATGTAAGGCTAGTACGCTAAAACCTTGTTCAGCTAACGTATCCGCCACTTTTTGAGTTTCACGGCGGGTGTTACAAAACACCACCGCACTTTCAGGCTGCTTATCCAGTAACAATAACTGTAAAGCCTCCATACGTGCATGATTGTCTTCGGTTAGATAAAAATGCTGATCGATAGTGAGGTTGTCGTGCGTCGCTTCAACCTTAACCATTAATGGCTTATACATGATTTGATCAGCAACCTGCTTAATTTGCTCTGGGAAGGTCGCGCTAAATAGCAAGGTTTGACGCTCACGCGGCGTGTCTTCAATAATTTGGTCTAATTGCTGCTGAAAGCCCATTTCTAACATGCGATCGGCTTCATCTAAAATCAGCATGTTAACGTTGCTTAAATCTAAGCGATTGCGATCAAGATGATCAACAATACGTCCTGGGGTGCCAACAATAATGTGCGCGCCATGTTCCAATGAACCAATTTGTGGTCCCATTGGTACGCCGCCACACAATGTTAGTACTTTCACGTTATGAATGCCGCGAGCTAGAGTACGGATCTCTTTTGCCACTTGGTCGGCGAGTTCACGTGTTGGGCACAACACCATGGTTTGGATGCGAAAACGTTTCACATCTAACTTGTTTAGTAAGCCCAAACCAAATGCTGCAGTTTTACCTGAGCCGGTTTTTCCTTGGCCAATCACGTCATCACCTGCAAGGATTGCTGGTAAGCTCTCAGCTTGAATTTGAGTCATTGACTCGAATCCCATGGTTTTGAGATTTTCAAGCAAATCAGGTTTAAGATTTAGTGATGCGAAAGCCGTATTAGCGGCTTGTTGAGTAGACTGACTCAAGGCGAATATCCTCTGATATAAAACGGGTACTGAAACAAAACGAGTACAAACAAAACAGCCAAGATATTTATACCTTGGCCTAATTGCATATTGTAGCAATTTTATCCGCACATGGCAGATATATCTTTGCTAAATGATCTTACCAAAGCGCCCTTGTTGGTAATCATCTACTGCTTGATCTATTTCAGCTTGGCTATTCATCACAAAGGGGCCCATATGGACTATTTTTTCATTAATGGGTGAACCTGCCAGTAACAATAACCCTGTCTCGGCAGAGATAGCATTGTTAAAATGACTTAGCTCAGCTGACAATAACAATAACTGTCCGGCGCTGGCCGTCATCAAGTCTCCATTGGCGGCGATATATTCAAGCTCACCTTGATAGATATAGGCATGAACCACCTCATGGCTGGATAAATCAATACTGGCGTGGCCATTAGCTGCGAGCGTTAAATCCGCAATGGCACCATTGCCCGCCAAGCCTTGAATACTCGAGACTAATTCCTCAGCGTCATTGTCCCTATCATTGCCAGCAAATTGCCAATGGCCAGCAAGCGCCTTTAACTGCGCACCGTCTTGGTTAGTACCCGTTGGATTAGCCTTTTCTGAGGTATCTTGATAGATCGCCGGACGCATTTTGTCTTTAGCGGGCATATTGAGCCAAATTTGAAAGCCATGTAGGCCATCTTCAGCATCGGCTAATGGCATTTCAGAATGAATCACCCCACTGCCAGTACTCATCCACTGCATATCGCCAGCGCGTATGGCTTTAACATTACCTAATTGATCGCGGTGTTCAAAGCCACCCTTACGAATATAGGTAAAGGTTTCAATACCGCGATGAGGATGCGGTGGAAAACCACCAATGAAATCTTGCTGATCATCTGATTTGATCTCATCAATCATTAAATAAGGATCAAAGCGGGTATTGATAAAATCCGCAACCCGCTTAATGTTAACCCCGTCACCATCCATTGCTGGTCGAGCGCTAAAACGGCCTAATACTTTCATGATGTTCTACTCTATGAGTGATTAATAGCCTTAGCTTAACAAGCAACTAATCGAATAAATATTGCAATAAAACGCTACTTTTAGTCGATTTAATCGAATAGTTATTAGCGGCCAAATTGAACGGTCATAGCTGAATACTTATTGCTAAATACTTATAGCTAAAGAGGCAAGGTTATTTTACAGGTTACTCTTTTAAGGCTTACACTTTATCAAAGCTATCCACCACTATGGCGCCCATAGAGGCTGGCATAGTAATGATAATAATCCGCCGTAATGAGGTTATGGGATCGTCTAATAAGGGTAATTTATTAAGGCATAATAACACCTAACTCACTACCAAGGCCGCCATCAAATAAGCGATCACAATCCGAAATATAAACACAATAACCCGTGATTTAACATCATGTTGAAACACGCTGTGATAGGTAAATAACCCCAAAAATACCACCGACAACACAAACAGCATCATGACGTTGATTAAGGGTAAAGTCTCACCCAGTTTCCACGCTTCTTCAGAAAAAGAAATCGGTACAGCTAAAGCAAAAGCGCCGACAAATATTTGGCTGGCATCTTCCATATTAAAATTAAGTTTCATAAGCAACTCTTTACTTAGACGGTGTTTTAAGCGAGATCATTCGATCTAAGGTTTGCCTTTAGGTAAATCACGGGGCGCTAGCATCTTCTCTACCACGACCCACTGATTAAACTGCGCTTCGGTGAGTAATCCAAGGGCAAGGGCTGCCGCTAGTAGTGTCGAGCCATCTTGATGAGCTTTTTTGGCGATGCTGGCGGCATTATCATAACCAAGGTAGTCATTAAGCGCGGTTACCAGCATTAATGACTCATCACAAAACTTAGCAAGTTGTGCTTCATTGGCACTAATACCGCAAATACATTTATCAGTAAAACTGCTACAACTATCTGCCAGTAAAGCAATTGATTGCAGTAGGTTATAAATCATCACTGGCTTAAAGGCATTGAGCTCAAAATGGCCATTGCTGCCTGCCACTGAAATGGTTGTATGATTTCCCATAACCTGCACCGCTATCATAGTTAACGCTTCACATTGGCTCGGGTTCACTTTAGCGGGCATTATCGATGAGCCGGGCTCATTTGCAGGCAGATTAATTTCCCCTAATCCACAGCGCGGCCCTGAGGCCAAAAAGCGGATATCGTTAGCAATTTTCATCACACTGACGGCCACGGTATTTAATGCACCACTGGCTTCAACAATGGCATCATGGCTCGCTATGGCCTCAAATTTATTGGTCGCAGTAATAAAGGGCAATTTAGTCAGCTTGGCAACTTGCTGAGCAAAGCTTATATCAAAGCCTTTAATTGAGTTCATGCCGGTCCCCACAGCAGTGCCGCCCTGAGCCAACTGTAATAACGCAGGCATTACCGCTTCAACTCGAGCAATGCCATGACTCATTTGGGCACTATAACCTGAAAACTCCTGACCTAAGGTCAGCGGAGTGGCATCTTGAATATGGGTTCGACCGATTTTTATAATATGATTAAATGCTACCGATTTTATCGCTAGCTGCTGCTGTAAATGCCTTAATGCGGGCAACAATTGCTGGTGTAACTCCAGTACTGCTGCGATGTGCATTGCAGTGGGAAAGCAGTCGTTTGATGACTGGCCTAAATTACAATGATCATTTGGGTGCACGGGGGTTTTACTGCCAAGCACGCCGCCAAGCAATTCAATGGCGCGATTAGCAATCACCTCATTGATATTCATATTGGTGTGAGTGCCCGAGCCAGTTTGCCATACCGACAACGGAAAGTGTTCATCCAGTTTGCCTTGCATCACCTCGCCAGCGGCCTGTTCAATCGCTTGACCAATATCAGTATCGAGAATGCCAAACTCCATATTCACCTTGGCCGCACATTGCTTCACCATTCCCAAAGCATGAATTAATGGCTTGGGCATCGTCTCGCCCCCAATAGCGAAATTGATTAAGCTGCGCGCCGACTGAGCGCCATAGTATTTATCCGCAGGCACCTTTAATGGCCCAAATGAATCCGTTTCTGTGCGAAATGTGCCCATAAGGTTATCCTTTGCAGCCGAGCTATTGATGACACAAGCTATAGAGCTGGTTTGAAGTCTGCGTTAACAGATTAGTGATAAGAGACTAGTGATAAGAGACTAAGTCGATCCTGAATAACTGGTTAACTTAGCCTACTCTCGGGGTTAAGTGAGCCATTTAGGGCAGTAACAAGCTAAACCAACACGATATCTGATCGCATGCTGTACAAAATATACAGCGCTTGTTCTTGATCCCGCTGGCTAATATTATTCATTTCAAATGCCTGCAATGCATCATCCAGTACCGCCATAAATTCAGCCGCCGATATGTTCATGCCTTTATGTACCGAGAGCATATCTTGGCCTTTATACACACTTGGGCCGCCAGTTCCTGCAATGAAAAATGTCGCCGCGGCATTTTTTAGCGCTACGGGATCTGATTTGGCAAATCTTGGGGAGATTGTCGGGTTGGCCATATGCAAATCGACCAAGTCATTTGCAATACTCTCAATGCCAGCACTGCCGCCAAGTCGTTCATACAGTGAATTACTCATAAACTATATCCTTACTTTGATTCAGGTGAATCACATTGGCGTTTAATATTTAACAGCGAGTTTATTACGAAGAAATATCACGCCACTCGCCCTAAAGGGCACTGATAAATTGTAGGCTAAAATGGCGAAATGAGAGGGCTGCGACTCAATAAATAGGACTATTGATTGAGCAAGGTTATAGGTTGGCAAAACTCAATTAGGTTTACTTCTAGCTTTTAGGTGAGCTTTGAGAGAGCGCGTTGAGACTTTATATTAACACTAAGATTTAGCACTAAGATTTAGCACTAAGATTTAGTGCTAGTTTTCAGCCTAGGTTTTGGTGCTAGTTTTAGCCTAAAGCGCCAACGTTAGCTGCTGATAAAAATTGCATCTTGCATAATACCTTAAGAGATCAATCCAATCTGCCAAAGAAATTAATTAACCCCCTTACTCGAGTATATTTTCGTTTATTTTCAATAAACAGCATTTAAAAAAATAGCCAAGCCAACTAACAATACCAATCAGCTTAAAGCCATCCTCAAACAAAATACGTGAGTCACCAATAAAGGCCTCGATTGGAGTTTGAAACTGATCAACCAACACTGACAAAGCAAAAAAAACAAAGGCGAGCAGCAGAATTAGATACTGCGTTTTTAGGATGCACTTTCTGAAAACCACCATCCAGCAAAACATTAAACTGAAGTAAGCCAATAGAAAAAACTTCTCTTTGATAGCTAAATAACGCGGAAAAATATAATCGTGCAGCATAAAAAAGTCGTCACATAATAGCAGCGTGGTTAATAGGCCTGAACACAACATAAATACAGCGAACCACTTTTCTTTAGGCTGATGACGAAAAACCTCCCAAGTTAAAAAGCATATGGTCGCAGCAGCTGCCCACAATAAAGCGCCAACATTTGATGTCACCCCAGTTAAAGGATTCACTTCTGCCGTCGCAGCGAGATCACGGGTAAAAATGCCAAAAGGTAAATCCATTGTGGTACTGGCGAGGATAACAAATAGCAATAAGGCAAGGGGTAAAAAATAGAGAAGAAAGAAGAAACCGGTGAGATTTTTAGCCTGAGAAACTATCTGCATGTTCATGTTTAAACTTTTCCTAAACGTTTTGGCAGGCTCACCCATTAGAGTCGACTATTTAAGTTATAGTCGTAACTTGGGTGATAGTAAACTTTAGCGCTTGGGGTTTTAGCTGTGTGTTCTTGTGACTTGAATGAATGGAAAAACCCTATAGCGATCAATCTGCTTTCACAGTTTTCTTACTATAATCCGGTAAAGTATGTGCAACTCTACGGCGAAGATCATAGCTTATGATTCTGAGCGATAAATAGCCAAACAAAGCTTTCTATTAAGCATCTCTCGATATAAAGCACAGTTTAATATTGCGATGCCATACATTTCAAACGCCTCTTCAAATACTCGGCGCAGTTTGTACAATAAGTCAGCCTTGGAATCGACTAATCCGTTTTCCAACATCACTGCGCCTAGATATTCAAAACCAATAGCCCCGGTGAGAAAAATACTCCCTGAAAGTACAAAATAAAAAGCGCTTTGTTTTGATAATGATCTTAAAAATGGCACTAGCGAGACGCCTACAACAAACACAAACAACCCCCCAAAAGGTAACCATGTGTGTGAGCTAATTAAGGCCGGTATGATGTCTTTCGCAGCAAGGTAATCATGAATATTTGAAAAATTTTCGTGTACCCCTACGCTCTCATCACAGGATAATAATAAAAATAGCACTGCTAAATATAACCAATAATTAAAGCCTTTATGATGATTGGTTTTTTCAAATAGATATAAAACAAAAAACAATATTGACGCTAATAGTAAATTTAATACCGAGAAATAAGTCGGAAAGCTTTGCTCATTACCTACGTCAAATAACGGCAAGAAACCCAATACATATTCATGTCCAGTGATATGAGCATAAATATAGGCAGCGAGCCCAGCAAGAACCAACAGGGTGACTATTGAGAACTGAGTAATACAGAATGTAGATAATTTGATATTCAATTTTATGTCCACAACCACTCCTTGCATCGCGTCATCTGAATTAAACTCAAGGCCTGTGCAGTTTAAATTTCAAGCAAACAATAGCTTAAACATAGCTTTGCGATACCGCTTATGTAAAGTAATATTCTGACTAAAAACCAACAAAAAAGGACTCGATATCGAGTCCTTGGATGAATTAGCCTGAATTAACACAGTGGCCAAAAAATGCCCCCAAATTAAACTTCGACTCTTATACTTCGAGCCTTACATTAACCATATTAGCGGCTGTTATTGGCATCGTACTTGAGAAAACAGTGCTGTTTGAATCGTGGAATAAATATCTAGTTAACCTCTGTTTTTCGGCAACCATACTATTTCATTTGATCCCTACTGCCACCGAGATTATGACCCGTTTCCCTATGGATGACCCCATAGTGACATCATTAGAAGACCCTTTATTGCAAAAAACATTCTTAATCATTTTTATGGTATTTATCAGTTTTGTTATTTACCAAATGAACTGGTTACGCAAACAAAAATAATCCATAAAAAACCGGCTTAATTACTTAAGCCGGTTTTTTCACTAACAGAAACTTACACTTAAAATCAATATACTTAGACAGTTAACCTACTGGAAGCTATACAATAAGTAACTTAGCTAGTGATAAATCCGCTTTAAAGATCATTGAACTGCTGTAGCCATTCACTGAACGAATTAGACACCTTTTCAACCGTCCCCCAACCTTGATTATAAAACCACACAGCCACATCTTGCTGCTGAGTTTGACACTCGGTTTGCTTAAAGCAAAACATGTTGCCCTTACAATCAGAGGCAAACAAAATATGCCCTTTTGGCATGCCGCTCATCTCATATAAGTTGGACAGTAACGCCACATCTTCAAGGCTTAAAAAGTCCTGCACTTCAGAAATATCGACACCTAAATCGCAAATTTTTGTCAATACATTAGGGGTGTGCACCAAGCCATAGGTTGAGATTAAATACTTATATGAGTCTGGCAGCACTGCCGTCAGTTTTGCTTCAAGTTCAGCGATAAACTGACTCTTTATTGGCACCATGGCATTTTTACTGCCCCAGTTTTTTACAAATAGATCGATGCTATTCATGCCTACATATTCCCAAAACAACTAAAGCCAGAATACTGGCCAAAAAATTGTGACTAAAATACCAGAGAAACCCAAAAAGTCCGCGGTTTAACTGTAATTAATATTAGTTGACCACTTGTATCTTGAAGCTTTGGATGATTAGCAATCTGTATCACGCTATGTGCTTCCCCAAAAACGGCAAGGTTTTTCATTATATTCAAGCCCTACCCATGTCAGCCTGAAACAATGCAGGTATGAGTAAGCTAAACCTGCTGCATTTTGTTTGTACTGTGACTGATAAACTTAACCTATGGCTTGATTTTATCAGTGTTTTATCAATCTTTTTCTGTTTGTTTTCTGATATTAATATGATTTACAACTATAGTTATTAGATAGGATTGGCAATGATAATGGATTACTAAAGGTTTATGGATATGAAAACTTTTGCACGACTTAATCTTAAGCAGTTAATGGCTGTTGGTGCGGTTTCAATATTTATTATTTTGATACTTTTTTTAATCGCCAATCAAAAAACTATTCAACAGCGACACGAGCTCGGAGTGTTTCAAAATAAGATATCGCTTGCCTCCAATACCCTTTTACAACTTCGCCGATTGGAAAAGGATTTTATCCTAAGACGTGAAGAGCAATACATCACCCAGCTTAATTACAGCGAAAGATTATTAGAGCAACAACTGCTGGATATCAATAGCATATTGATATCCCATGACTTACAAATAGACTTTAACGGCCTTGACAGTATCAAGAGTGTCGCCCGCTATACCAACACCTTTAACGAACTTAGCAAGCAAACCTTTTTGATTGACGGAGATGACCTTGAACCTGGTTATCAAGGCAGATTTAAGCTTGCGGAGCTGGCATTTGAGCAAGATGCTTTGCAGCGTCATGATGCTGAATTAAACCTGGTACTGCTTGATATTCAGCAGCAGACTTTCGAGTTTTTCTCCAGCTTTGACCCAAAGCAGCTTGAACAAATTACGCTGCAATTTGACACGCTTGGCTCACTTCTGGGCCGAAATAATATCGATAAATCCATTACTCGCCATTTAGAAGCCTATAAAAACGCATTTTTCACGCTACAAACTGAACATCAAAAGCTTGGCTACGACTATAAATCAGGGCTACAAGGTGAGCTTCGCGCCTCGATTCAACAGGTTGAAGAGGAGCTTGATGGGTTATTTAATCAACTTCCAAGCATGATAGATGAGAAAATTAAAAATTACTTATTGTATGACTATCTGCTTGCCTTATTATTATGCTTACTTATCTTTATAACCTTATATACGGTCAACATTGCCAGCCATCAACTTGAAGAAGAACTGATTGACGCTAAGCAAGATGAAATAAAGGCCAATCGGGCTAAAAGCTCGTTTCTCGCGAATATGTCCCACGAAATACGTACTCCGTTAAATGGCATTATTGGCATGACCGAGATCCTCACAGACTCTAATTTAAACGCCATGCAAAAAGACTATTTAGCGACGATAAATGCATCCTCTCAAACACTATTAATGCTTATCAATGATATTTTAGACCTCTCCAAAATTGAATCGGGCAAGTTTGATATTAATGTTCACACTTGCGCCATAAAAGAAGTTATCTACGATACAGCAGCCCTTATCGCCCCCAAGGCACAGCAAAAAGATATCGAATTGCGTATCGATATGGATGCACAAATACCGACGTTAATCCGTGCCGATGAGCAAAAGCTAAGACAAATTTTGATGAATCTGGCATCAAATGCGATTAAGTTTACCAGCTCAGGTTCAGTGCAATTTACCTTGCGACAACAGCCATTAAAAAGCGCCCAAGACCATAAGGTTAATTTATATTTCTCAGTAAGAGATACTGGTATTGGAATAGATGAGGACAAACAAAGTCAGGTATTTGAAGAATTTAAACAAGAAAGCAATAGCACCTCTACTGAATTTGGTGGCACAGGTTTAGGGCTGGCTATTTCAGCAAAAATGGTTCAAATGATGGGCAGTAAAATTGAAATCAACTCAACCAAAGGAGTCGGCTCAGAGTTTTATTTCAATTTGATTTTAGACAAGCAGGCCCATACAGCCCCTGCTAAGCCAGCTCAAACCATTTATTACTGTGCTAACGAGCATGAAACCCTATTACTGCAAAATTTGGATGAATTTAACTACCCTGTCATCTTACTTAAGGCCTTTGATGAGCTGCCTGAATCAATATCAGACAGTGCAGTATTACTGCTCAAGCAAACTCCCACGACTAAAGCCTCTGACATCATTAACATAACTAAAGCTTACCCAAACTTGCCTGTGGTGCTATCTCGTCATAACAATGATAGCAAGGATGACTTTGGCGAATCCATTTCTGGCTACGTCACAATCCCATTGTTAGGGCTTAGATTAGATACCTTACTGAAAACCGTCACAAGATCAGTTACTGCTGACATTGAAAGCACTCAAGCGACGATGAAGAGTGACAAACTTATTTTGCTGGTGGAAGATAATAAAATTAATCAGAAAGTGGTTGAAATTAACTTAAAAAAATTAGGAATAAATTACAAAATTGCCAACCATGGTGGCGAAGCGCTAGAAATATATAAACGTCACCATAAAAACATCGAATTGATACTGATGGATTGTATGATGCCAGTTATGACAGGCTTTGAAGCCACTGAGGCCATACGCGCTTTTGAAAAGGTAGAAGGCTCAGAGCCTGTGGTTATCATAGCCTTAACCGCTTCAATTTTAGATGATGATATTCAAAAGTGTTACGATGTGGGCATGAACGATTATTTACCTAAACCCTTTAGACGCGAAATTCTGGTAGAAAAGCTCACTAAATTTATTTGATGTCTTTTATCTGTGCTTTATTTATAGCGAAACTCAATTCACAGCTAAGCTCAATTAAAAGCCCACTACAAGAATACACTACCAAATTTGACTGATGAAAAAGGGGGATTAAAAGTAGCCTCCTTAGACCCTGTTGAAGCGAATACCATCTGCAAAGGCTACGGCCTTTAATACAATATTTTAGACGCCGCTGATAAGACCTTATCAGGCGTACCAAAAAACTTCTGCGCCCCCTCTTCATCCAGCAGTAAACACAGATCTGATGTTGCCACCATGGCCTTCTCATTGCTGGTATAGATCACTGTGCATTTCTTTAAATAGCTAGAAAAAAGCGAAGTTAAATAATGGCTATTTTCTTTTTCTGAGCCGACAAATGGCTCATCAATAATAAGAAATTTTTGCTGACAACTACCAATACCAATCATCAGCTTTATTTTTCTTAAAATACCATCTGGTAAGCTTTTGATTAATCCGCTGGTGATCAGTGTTGACTTACCTTCTGGCAAGTATTTTTCTAAATGAAAAAAGCTGATCATTTTATCGATATGGTCTTCATCAACATAGCCATTATAAAGCCGATAATTAGCCAGAATTGACCCTTGGTATAAATGAAAGTCAAAGGGGATATAGCAGATGCTATTTCTATATTTGAAGCTATTAAACTGGGTAACATTATAATTATCTAGCGTGATTTGACCTTGAAAACGGGTTTCAATCCCCCCTAAAAGGTTCATTAACGTGGTTTTACCTACCCCAGAAGGCGCACAAACTGACACTTTCTGGCCTTTGCCAACACGAAAAGATAAGTTAGTTAACCCTTTTGAAAGCCCCGTATAACGATGGGTTAGCCCGGTGACTTCTAACTGTCCCTGAAATTGATTTAATGGCGAGCTTTTCTCCATTTTATTGCGGTCATCATCTAGTGACATTAGCGCATTAATTTGCCCCGTTGAAGCTTTAATAGTATCTATTTTGGCTAAGGAATTATAAATCCCCATAATTGGCGTTAGTGCCTTCCACACTAAAATGATAATCGCCAACATAGCACCTGCATCTGTCGTGCCTTCCATCACGCCTGACACCGCGGTGACAATACTGGTGATGCCGATAATTTGAATCAAACTACCACCCATACTCTGCACTTTGCTGTTAGTGGTACTAACTTGGTGTGAATCGCTTAATCGTTGTATTAACGCTGAATTAAAACGTGATTTTAATACCGAAATTAATGGTAACCCTTGAATTGAGGAGGTATTGGATAATATTTCATTCCACTGATAAGAAACCATCGCATTGGCTCTAGAACTTTGAGAAGCCGATTTTGAATAGATGTAGCGGCCATACACACAAAAGCCCACCATGACTAAAATACCAGATATTACGGTTATCGCCGCGGTGCCAGACATGATGACTATGGCAATGATAAAAATAAAGATAAAAGGTAAATCAAAGTAGCTTAAGCTTGATTCAGCTGTCACTAACTGCCTAAATTGGTCAATATCTTTGAGTCTGGCTAACTGTGAAGATGTACCAGCACTTGATGTCATCGCATAGGGCAGCCACAGCAGTTTAGACAAAACACTGTAAGAAATATAACAAGAGAGCTCTTTGCCTGAGGTTGCTAGAATTTCCATACGCTGCTTTTTCAAAATATATTCGAAACAAGCGACCATCACAGCCCCTGCTGAAAGCCACAATAAGGTAGAAATCGAGCCTGCACTTAAGGCAAAATTATATACACTCATAATAAAAAAAGGCTGCAGGGCGCCCAACAAGTTGATCCCTAAACTCAGTTTAATGAGATCTTTAAATTCTGCGTTATATCGATAAAACGAATATTTAATCCAATTCTTTTTATCTTGAGACTCTGGCGGCGGCTCTCGAAATAACCGAGAGTAACTTGATATGTAACAAATCGATGCGACAAACTCGCCGCTGGGATCAAACACATATTCGAAAATATTGTCATTTTCATAATCATATAAGAAGCAGGTTTTATCGTTATAACTGAGTAAAATATAATTTTGATGTTTTAGCGAAATAAAGGCCGGACATGTGACCTCGTGTAATTGATCTTTTGTTTTTATATCAATGCTTAGACACTCATAGCCAACTCTGGTTAATGTGGCTTTAAATGCGCTAAGGTGGTTGTCATGATGAATAAAGACATCGGATAAAATACTGGGGGTCCCTTCCCACTCTAATGCAATCAACGCATAGGCTATGCCATTTAATAATGGCGTTTGTTCAAAGCGCTGCTGATACTCACCATGCTTAAAGTGCTCTAGTCTTTCGTTAAGCTCATCAAATGCTATTAAAGTATCCATTTTTTAACCCAATGTAATCGTTTCAACCAGGGTGTCAGTATTGGTGATTTTATTACTCACTATGACAAAGGAGTATTTTCCGGTGCGGGGCCTCAAACAAGAGAGCAAATTAATGGCCACTTCTTTATCGTAAACAAGATCAAAATCATCAATAATAATAACCAACTTGTTATTTAATAGTGCTCTTACAATAAGTAATAAAAAAGAAACCTGACGAGAAAATACTTTACTATTACCGCTACTGAGCTCAGTAAAAAAACCGAGTTTGAGTTGGTCGATATCTTCTTTTATTGATAAAGCTTCACAAAGAGAATATGCCGCCTTATGTAATTGCGGCCTAAAACAAGTGATATTATCTATGATAGTCCCTTCAATAAAACTGCTGTTTTTATCTATAGTTACAACAAGGTTAGCATCGATATTCTCTTCTTGAGATTTTTGTACAATGCGCTCAATTAACCGGGTTTTACCACTACCCGACTTGCCTTTTAGTAGGGTTATTTTTCCCTTAGTAAAAGAGATTTCTCGATTATTAAAAATTATCTTGGGGATCCTACTGTTGTAGGCTAATAACGCTTCGTTAGCTTTATCACTGGCCAACACACTTGAACCAGAGCTAGTGTTAGGCTCTTGCCCGGCAGCAGACTCAGGCGAGGTGCAAGCCGCTTTATTGGTATTTTCCATCAGCAACATTTCATTCAAGCGATCAATATAAATTTTATTGATTTTCCATTGTCCCATAGTTCTCATCGCTTGCTGATACGGGCCAAAATAGCGGTTAGTTAATAAAATAATAGCCGCCATCACCCCTTGGCTCATTTCTGTTGCGATCACGCTAAGGGCACCATTAATTACCACTACCGCCACTGAAAGCTGCTGCACCAAAGAAAGAATTAAGGCAAAATTTGATTCCTGTCTTTCAAATTTAGTACTGAAATGCTCTCGTTGTTCGATCATGTTATTCATCAAGTTTTCAACTCGGTATTCCATGGTGCGACTTTTAATATCCAGTGGATATGACACAATCTCGATTATTTTAGAGTTTGTAATCCCCTCAATAGTCGACTTGGTTTCTAATAACTGCACTTTTTTACTTGTTGAAAAATAGGCAATAATAAATAGAAATAATGACGCTACACTGATGATAATACCGGTATTCAGATTAATGACCGCCAGTACGACTATGGTCACAATACAAGTAAATATATTGATAAAAGATGACACTAAGTCGCCACTAAAATAGGATTTTAAGCTGGGGATCGTATTGAGTCGTTCTAAGTATTCACCGACTTCAAGCTTTTTAAAACGGGTGATATTGGCATGACATACCGCCTGAAACAGTTGATTGGTGATTTTTCTTTCAAACTTATTACCAATATCAGCAATAAGGGTTTCTTCTAATGCTTTCACTTTGTAATCTAAAATTATCGCTATTAAAATAATTGAATAGATAAAATACAAAGTGGAAGTTGCTTGATTTGGCAGTACCCGGTCAAAGATAATCAAAATTGCAAATGGTAGCACCAACCCAAGTAAGGTCGTCAGAATACTTGAAGTGAATAGAAAAACTAAGTCGATTATCGACAGTTTAGGAATATAGGATAATTTATTCATCAGCTTCCTTTTTCAACTTTTCAAGCACTTCCAAATCAAAATTATTCTGTATCGGCACCATACTATTTGATAATGCACTAAGAATATTAAGGTCAACTGGGCCGAGTAAGGCGTCAAACTTAGTCATATTGATGATGTAATCATATTGATTAGAATAAAAATCACGAATACTGTTGTATAAATTTGACTCTGAAGAAAGTAAATCCGTTAATGTTTTAGTTCCGATTTTATAAGCTTTTTGCGTTCCTTTATAAACTGAGTAGTTCGATATAATAATTTTCCGCAACAAATTAATTGATGTGACATTGTCATTAATTTGATAAATCAACTCATCAAATTCAACTCCTGCGTCATCAATTGATTGCCTATGGTTAGCGATACTCTGGAATATTTTATTCTTATTTTTTTGATATTCATAATAAGTGGAGCCACCACTCATTATGGGAACATTTATATTTAAAGAGTAGCTGATATCATCGTTATAGGTTTCAACATTATTATTGCTATCATTGACACTATAATTTGCCGACGCTGAAATGGTGGGGTAAAAGCCTGATTTGGTTTTATCCAATGTGGTTTCTGATTTTTTGATATTGTATTGTGAAATAATAATGTCGTAGTTTTTATGGGCTAAGTTTTTTTTAAGCTTACTTTTGCTTCTTGATGGGATCTGTTGATAGTGCTGATTTAATTGGATATCAAACTTAGGTTCGAGCTTTGTTTGGGTTGTAGAATTGAGCTTGATTAGAGAAATCCTGATGTCTTTTTCAATGCTTGCCAAGCTTTTTGCATTTTGCTCCTTCTTAGCATAGGCCTCATAAACATCTGTTTTGGCCACATTACCCAGCTCATTGTTTCTACTAATTTGCTCTAGGCGTGCTTGAGATGACTTTAGCTCCGCTTTGGTGGCTTTATGCTGCGCTTTGAATTTTAAATAAGAGAAATAATTTTCAACCACCTTGATGATAATATCATTGAGAATTTTATTATGTTTTATTTCATTTATTTGTAACTCTAACTTGCTCAAGTCGTAGTCATATACGATAGAGTAATCCAGTAATACCTGTGACAAGGATAAACTGTAACCATTACTGTTATAGTCATTATCGGTACGACTACCGTCATCAGGGTTAGGATAGGTGGTTTTAGATTCATTCCAAGTGGAATTTGCCTGAATATTCACGGTTGGTAAGAAAGGCGAAGTCCCTTTTTGTAGATCATATTCTGAAGACACTAATTCAAACTCAGAACTGATAATCTGATAATTATTCCTCAATGCCTGATCAATTAACAAAGATAGCTCTGATGCCCTTGTAGAAGCAGCATTAACAACACACAACAGTATTAAAGCGAATTTAATAATCTTCATTTATTCGCCTTATTAATTGCTAGATACTTTCTTAATACATTAAAAATCTCATCTTTTTTATAGGGCTTATGGATGACATAATCCATGCCCGCACTGATACATTTTTGATGTTCATCGTTACTGGTTAAAGCGGTCGCACCGATGATGACCCTGTCAGGCAGATTATTTTCATTGTCACTCTGTCTGATCCTTGATGTCGCCTCTAAACCATCAAGATTAGGCATAATACAATCCATAAACACCGTTTTATAATCGCCCACTTTGACTGACTCAATGGCTTCTTTACCATCATTAGCCGTATCACAATCAAAACCTAAATCAGTGAGTATTTTCTTCAAGATAAATTGCTGCAACCTATCATCTTCAACGATTAATATTTTTTCTGATTTTTCATCTACCGCTGCGTCTTCGTCTTTATTTATATGCTCAACAATATGGGCGATAAAATCACTGGGTGGACAAGGGTGATAAAAGACATGATCAACATGTTCGTAGAGCTTCTCATCGATATTTGAGGATGATAACGACAAGAATATTTTGATCACTTTCTTATTCAGCCTCGCCTTTAATATTTTACAAAATGACTGTAAATTTACCCCCTGAATAGTATTGGTTAAGATGATGCCATCTTGGGGTGAAAGCTCCTTTATAGATTGAAATAATTCATTGCCGGTGCGGGCAATAATCACTTTAGCCCCTTGATCTGTTAGCATTTGTTCAATCACATCAACTTGCATATAAGATGCACCACAAATTAGCAGCGTTCTGCCGTAGAGCTGGTTATTTTCAGTCTGATAATCAACAGGGGTGACATCAAAAGAGATCCGCACTCTTGATATGTCATCAATATTTTTTTGAATGACATGATATTTTTTTATTTGATTGAGTAATGTTTTAACCAATGCCTTGTTGGTTATGTCTTTTTTAGGTACGACACCCCAAGCTAAATTTTCGATATGCTCCATGGAGGGTATATCTTGATCATAGAGGTATAGATCAATATTAATCTGTAACTTCTCAACCCTTGTTGCCGAGCTGCAACTTAAAGAAAACAGTACGTTACGACAGTTGGAACTGGAGATTGTTTCGGAAATTTGCATCAGCAAAAGCCAAAATAAACCAGTATGATGACCATAAAAGGATAAGGGAATAGTATTTGCGACGTAACATTCTATAAGTTTATTTTGTTGCTTAGATTTTGTTGATAGTAGTACTACTAATTCACTAATTAAATTGTAAAAATCGACCAACTTTGTGCTAGAAGATGACTCTACTGTTGAAAGTAAATTAAAATTTTCAGCAAGGTTTTCTAATGTTCTGGTCGCAGTGGTGATCTCTTTGGCCTGTAAAACCTCTTGAACATTCTCTTTATTGACCAGTAGATCAATGCCCCCGTGTATGGTGTTAGTTATGCCTCTAATTTCATAACCTAATAAGTTATACAGCCTTTGGTATAAGTCAGTTTTACTCATTTGCTGCTCTAACTTTTCAAAACTAAACAGCAGCATGGAGTAGATTTTTTTTTCATCTGAGCTTGAGTCAATATCTGATAAGCGATGCTTTAGAGAACTATGATTGAGGGTTTTAACGTCACCTAAAATATGATGAAACGACTTCGATAATCTGCTCTTTTCTTTTACTGTGTATCGAATTTGCTTCCTTATCAGGTACCAGCCAAACACAAAAAAACCAAATATGGCGGTATTGATGGCAAAAAATATCGCCATTTGGGATTGTGAATTTTGCTTTATATCAGCTGCTAATTTTTGATTTAGGTTAGCTGAAATATCACTAACTTCTGCTAAACTTCCTTCGATATCAAGTTTTAATGTATTGATATCTTTATGATCATTATACTTTTTTACATATAAGTTAACGTAGTCAAACTTTAACAGACCAGCAAGGGATATAAGTTTTTTTTCAGTAGATGCGATAGAAATGAAAGACTGTACGTCTTTAGCAATTTGCTGCGTCAAAACAGAAATTTGAGCCTTATTACATGGTGAGCGCCCTACTTCGCATAAGGAGAGGGTGGCATTTAATATTTCAAGTTGATCGACGATATTGTTTGAGGTGTTAATGAGTGCATCTTGATTAGCCGTGACGGCAGGCTTCTGACCAGAAACGGTATTTTTTAGTGAATAAACCACCTGGCCGAGAGTTAATATCAGCACAATAGCAAAAGCAATTTTAATTTTTAGCGCATTATTATTATATTTTACATTCATGTTTAACGCTCATTAAACGACTCTTCTAACGCAGCCATTATAGGTTTAAGAGCATAATCAATAATTTTTCTACTGCCTGTTTTTACATCTGCAGTAAATTCCATATATGGTGCTAAGTGGTACTTAACCCCTTTATTTTCTAGATAATTTTTATTGATTGTGAGTTCGGCTAGAAAAAATTCTTCTTCTTTTTCTTCGTATGATCCTCTCGAGATAGATGAAATCACCGCATCGATAACACCGTATTTAGCAAAATTATAGGCATCAAGCTTTAGTTTTACTTTTTGGCCTTTAACGATAAAACCTATGTCTTTGCGGGCTATTTTTATCTCAGCTCGTAAAGCATTATTTAACGGCGTGATATCAGCAATGCTATCCCCTGGCGATATAATGGCAGAGATATAATTATAATTAAGCTTATCTACTGTACCGTCTACCGGTGAATAAACAAACAAGCGATCCACTTTATCTGAAATCGATGGCAGCATTTTTGACTTTATTGAAAGCTCTTTGTCTAGCGCAACAACCTTGGTTCGATATTCGCTATCCCTAATAAACTTGGTGTTTTCCAGTTGCTTGGTGAGACGAGTTAATAAAAAACCTTCATTAACTACTGACTCCTCTAAATTTTCAATTTCACGCAGCATATTCATTTCTTGCACTTGCATATTAAGCACGTCGGTATATGACGCCATTTCTTCTTTATACAATTGCTCTTTTATGGCGAGTTGCTTTTTAATTATGTTTAACTGGGCTGTAGAAGAAAGTATTCGCTGTTTCATAGAGTCGATGATCACCGTTTTATGGGCAATATCATGCTCCATTAAATCATCACTGGTTACATTTTTGCTATTCTCTTCTCGCCATTGCTCTTGCTGTATTTTGAGCGTTTGTGGATAGTCTTTAAAGGCTGAAAAGTCGGGTTCTTGTTGGGATATTAAAGATTCGTATTTTATTAGCTCTATCCTAAGCTGATTGATTTCAAAAAGATTAACAGCAAGATCACCAAGCTTATCTTTTGATCTTAATTGTGCAATTTTTTGGCCTTTGTAAACAATATCGCCAGGGGCGACATAGAGTTTTTCAAGTATCCCTCCTTCTAAGTGTTGCACTTTTTCGATATCTGAGTTTAGAAGTATTTCCCCTCTTGTGGCCACAGTAATTTCAAGCTCTGCTTGTGAGCCCCATATCAATAAAATAAAGAAAAAGACAAATGCAACCGAGGAAACTTTTTGTGAACTATTACTGCTGTTTTTAGCTATTAATACGCTAGAGCTATCAGAATGAACACTGTTAATAGACTCCTCGATGATGTCTTCAAAGTTTTGCTCAAGATTATCTTTACCTTTCATTTATCTCCATCACTACCTTGTTATGTCAATGAAATAAATTTTTTTAAACGGAAAGGCTAACCTGCTCAGCAATTTTTGATAGGTGTTGCTGTATTACATCTATTTGCTGCCTGCTTGGCATTTCGCCCTTTTTACTTATCCCCTCGGCCTCCCTAATCAATGGAACAGCATCTTCTTCGCACAAGTTAGACAAAGAACCTGATAAGGTATGAAAAACATGAAAAAGCGCCTCTGTATCCTGAGTACTATAATGCGCCTCAATGGTTGTTGCGGCATCAGCATTGCACTCTAAATACAAACCTAATAGCTCTTTTACGCACTCTGTATCACCATCAAACATGTCACTTAACGCTGTTATATTTATCATATTTAAAACTCATTTTGACTTGGTTAACACCACCTAAATTGACGACTTAGGTACTGTGTAATTACGATTTAATAATCCCTAATAATAACTTTAGTTTAAAATCCAGATATCTCTATAAAAAACATATATTTTATAAAGATACCTGCACTTTAACGTCTTATCACTGTAAATATTTAATCGTGATTTATATTGAATCAGCCAATGTCGTTGAGTCATCCTCTGTTGTTGTATGAGCGCTATCATCAAAGCTGGCGCTGTCATCCATAACGTCAATACCGAGATCGGTGTTATCACCTGAAGTCCAATCTCCTGCATTACTATCATCAGAGCCTGTGATTAATTGTTGCGTATCAGCACTTGAGCCATCCATTTCATAAGAGGAATTAACGTCAATGGCAATAGACGTTGCAGCTCCATCAATTGGTTGATCCATGCTATTAACACCACTCATGTCCATATTAATATCACCGCTAAAGTTTTCTGGTATTTCTAGCTTGACTGGTTGACTTAAGTCCCCAGCAATTAAGTATTCACTTTCTCCTTGCTCTATACCTGACTGAGGCGAAACACCTTCTGGTAAACCAGAAATAATCACATGGTCGACTTCACTGTTTGAGCTGATATCTGTTGGTATGAATACATTTACACTGCCACCAGGTGCTGCTGTATAGTCATAATCTTCAGATTCATTCCCTACTGCAGAGCCAAGGGTTATTGAGCTATCGACTGTATCTGTGCCATTACTGACACTGTAAGTTAAGTCTAAAGAACCTTGTGAATCAGTATCTTGCTCAACACTATAGCTACCATCAAGTAAATCGATAACGACTGCATTTTCTGCCTGCACGTTTGAAACAGTTAAATTATCACCTTCTATACTTTCTACATTTTCAAGTAACTCATCAACAGTTACGATTGTTGCAGCTGGCGCTTCGATACTTGCCTCGGCAATATTATCTACTGCTGCCTCTGTGTTTATTGCCGATATTTCAAAATCAACCGAATGAGATGTGCCGTCATCTACGGTAAAATCGACAGTGACCGGTCCTTGATAATCAGGATCTGACCAGAATGTCCATGTCTCATTATCGTTGTCTATCAATACTCCTTCTTCACCTGAATAACTCACGCTTTCAACATTGACAGCCTCTGAATCTAAACCTTGAGATTCCAATAAATCGCTGGCCTCTAAAAGTACGTAACCATCATCATTCATGGCAAATGCTTCTTCATGTGGCACATCGTTCAATAATGGACTGTCATCCTCTACTGAACTTTCATCGCCAACATCTAAAGTAACTGAAGATACTGTGACAAAGAAATTACCGTTGTAGTCTTCTGGTGGCGTCATTGATAAGTCTTCAAGATTCCATTGGGTTATATCAACAACCTGCCCTTCTTCAGTGATAGTCATGGTATTGGTGCCATCACTCACTACGAAGCCTACTGGGTAGCCTGTCATCACAAGACTTTCCATTGTTTCTGATGCATCAAGCATTTCAACATTAAGTGAGAAATGACCCGTGCTATCTTCAGCAAAAACAAGTGGCCCTTCATGAGCTGTGGTAATAACAGTACCGTCAGCTACAGGTCGAATATAAATAGGTAAGTCGACCGTTGCTTCACTATTTCCATCTGTTGCGACGATCTGCAAACCTGCGGTACCAGCAAAATCACCTGTCGGGCTAAAGGTCCAGGTTCCATCACCATTGTCAGTAATACTGCCGTCAGCCTCCTCACCATCTGCGGTAACCACTTTCGAAATGGTTAGTGAGCTGTCAACATCACCGAATAAGGCTAATAAATCAGCTTCGCTAAAGGTTATGTCGCCATCTTCTTGAATAGTCAGATGCGCATTACCATTTTGGAATGGTGAATCATCCACTGGGATGATATCCATTGCCAATTCACCTTCAACTTCCTCTCCAGTTTCATCAGAAATGGTATAACTTAATTCTATTAAGCCATTGAAGTGCTCAGGAGTAATGAGGTTATAAGTACCATCCTGATTCTGTGTTAGTGATGAGTTGGCAGGTTGACGAACCGATAGATTATCTAACGTCAGATTATCACCATCGATATCACTTGCCTGTGAAAGGATATAGTTAGGGTCAATGGTTATGCTGACGTCTTCAGTACCCTCTAGATTGATAGTAGGTGCTGTCGGTAAATCATTAATTGGATTTACTGTTAAATCCATTGCGGCAGAAACAGTTGCTTCACCATCTGAAACATCAAATGTCAGCCCTAAATCGCCGTTGTAATCTGGATCTGGTGTAATGGAGAATGTGCCATTACCGTTATCAACCACACTGCCATTACCATTAACAGCTAAATTACTAGCAGTTAACTCATCACCATCGATGTCACTGGCATTAGCCAGTAACTGCTCTTGCGTGACCGTAATAACACCATCTTCATCCATAGTGTAAGCGACATTGCCATCAACTACAGGTGCGTCATTAACCGCCAGTGTAGTGATGCCTGCGGTGGTTTCAGCAGTGGCGCCGTCAT
>NZ_JAUORC010000109.1:0-509 GCF_030547465.1 Shewanella sp. 5_MG-2023 | reverse complement strand
TGGAGGAAGCCGCTAGCAAATTTGCGAGCTGATGAACAAGAACATCATATGAGGCGTAGGCTAGAGATGAGTTGGCATGTAGTGGTCAAGAAATATTGGCCACAGTCTTAGAGTTTAACCAGAACAATCGTTCTGACTCATTGGGCGTCAGCCCGCCGTTATATTGATGCGGCCGAAGCTGACAATAATATCCAATAATGTATCGTGTAATTTCATTCTGCGCTTCAGTAAAATTACGATACCCTGTAGTTGGTATCCATTCTGTCTTAAGGCTCCTAAAAAACGTTCCATAGGACTATTATCCCAACAATTCCCACGTCGAGATAAACTTTGTTTGAGCTGGTATCGCCATAATAGTTGCCGATATCTTCTGCTTGTATAGTGAGTCCCTTGTTCGCTATGGAACATAACATCTTTAGGTTTACCACGACCTTCATAGGCCATCGAAAGCGCTTTGCCAGTTAAACGACTATCAGGTGATAACGACATAGCCCAGCCAATCACTTTAC
>NZ_JAUORC010000108.1:0-510 GCF_030547465.1 Shewanella sp. 5_MG-2023 | reverse complement strand
GAGACTGTAACTAATTTTGTGTAACTGCTTATCAACACGTACTCTATAGAGAGTCAAGGATAGGCAGATACTCATGAACAAAAAAGATATTGAAGCTTTTGCTAAAGAAGCAGCTAAAAGCATTAAAACACCAGAAGACTTAAATCAATTCAGTCAGATGCTCAAAAAGATAACGGTCGAAGCCGCTCTTAATGCCGAAATGGATGACCACCTGGGCTATGAGAAACACCATAAATCGACTTCTGCTAATAGCCGTAACGGTAAAACCAGCAAGCGCATTCAAACTGAAGATGGTCAATTTGAGCTTGATACGCCGCGAGACCGTGAAGGCAGTTTCGAACCTCAGTTAGTTAAAAAACACCAGTCCAGATTTACCTCTATGGACGATAAAATATTGTGGCTCTACGCTCAAGGCATGAGTACTCGTGATATCGTTCAAGCCTTTGATGAATGGTACGGCGCAGAGATATCACCCACGTTAGTTTCTCGCGTTACCAACGCCGTTCTAGA
>NZ_JAUORC010000107.1:0-510 GCF_030547465.1 Shewanella sp. 5_MG-2023 | reverse complement strand
AACTTCAACGGTGACATCAGCCTGGATGTGGTGGTTATCGATGATGACGGCGCCACTGCTGAAACCACCGCAGGCATCACTACACTGGCGGTTAATGACGCACCAGTAGTTGATGGCAATATCGCTTACTCAGTGGACGAAGATGGCTCAATTACCCTAAGCCAGGAGCAATTACTAGCTAATGCATCTGACATCGACGGTGACAGCCTAAGCGCTGAAAACCTATCAGTAGGTGATAATGCAACAGTTGTAGCTAACCCAGATGGCAGCTTTACGATTACCCCAGATGCGGACTTTAATGGCGACTTAGACTTACGCTTTGATGTCTCAGATGGCACCACTACAGTGGCAGCAGGCGTTGACCTCACAGTTAACCCAGTTAACGACGCCGCAGTAGCGCCAGACGTTGAATTCACCATGAATGAAGACGGCATTATCATCATTACCGATGAGCAGCTGCTGGCAGGTGCGAGTGATATTGATGGTGATAACCTATCTGTTGATACGGTG
>NZ_JAUORC010000106.1:0-514 GCF_030547465.1 Shewanella sp. 5_MG-2023 | reverse complement strand
CGACCTGTCTGTTCATAAAAAGTGGTTCGAACTAATGACCTATACCTTGGCAATAAAAAAGGTATCACTATTTCTAAGAGCGCAACTGAGCTAAGAGCGGGTTTATTTTTTTATTTGAAAAGGAATGATTTTCTTAAGATGAGAAATTGGATCGACCTGTCTGTTCATAAAAAGTGGTTCGAACTAATGACCTATACCTTGGCAATAAAAAAGGTATCACTATTTCTAAAAGCACAACTGAGCTAAGAGTGGGTTTATTTTTTTATTTGAAAGGAATGATTTTCTTAAGATGAGAAATTGGAGTGACCTGTCTGTTCATCAAAAGTGGTTCGAACTGATGACCTATACCTTGGCAATAAAAAAGGTATCACTATTTCTAAAAGCACAACTGAGCTAAGAGTGGGTTTATTTGAAAGGAATGATTTTCTTAAGATGAGAAATTGGAGCGACATATCAGGTTCGAACTGATGACCTATACCTTGGCAAGGTATCGCTCTACCAACTGAGCTAATGT
>NZ_JAUORC010000105.1:0-517 GCF_030547465.1 Shewanella sp. 5_MG-2023 | reverse complement strand
TTGTGTGCCATATTGAAAGTGCGAACATTCAATCAAGGAGAGTCCATATGTCCTTAATTAAAGCAATTGGCATCGATTTAGCCAAATTGGTTTTTAGTATTCACGGTGTTGATGAATACGGTAAAACCAAACTAAAGCAAACAGTTAAAAGAAACAAGCTCTTAGCTAAAATTGCCTCAATACCACCTTGTATTATCGGTATGGAAGCTTGCTCAGGTGCACACTATTGGGCGAGAGAATTTACTAAACATGGCCACGATGTCCGTATCATGGCTTCTAAATTTGTTATCCCATATCGGCAAAGTGAAAAGAACGATGCCAATGATGCTGAAGCTATATGTGAAGCCGTGACCAGACCTAAAACACGCTTTGTCAGTATTAAAAGCGAAGAACAACAAGCCGTTTTGTGCTTGCATCGCATCAGACAAGGTCAAATCAAAGACCGTACCGCAATGATAAATCGTCTGCGTGGATTATTATCCGAGTTCGGTATCATTATGCCTAAAGGTCGCTATCC
>NZ_JAUORC010000104.1:0-529 GCF_030547465.1 Shewanella sp. 5_MG-2023 | reverse complement strand
AAAACCATAAGCCCTATGCTTCTCTGCGATGCCTGATACGGCCTCAATGATGTCATTATCATCGATACGCTTGAGTTGGTAATAAAATGTGCAACGACTGATACTTAGCGCATCACAAGCCAACACAACACCTAGGCCAAATTCATTAATGGCATAGTGGGCTAACACCTTCCGCTCTGCTGGCTTTATAGCTTTTTTTCAACAATGTCTTTTAACGCCATGTTTTGCAAACTGACATCTGCAAACATCTTTTTAAGCTTGGCATTTTCGGCTTCTAATTCACGCATACGGGTTAAATCAGAGGCTTGCATCCCACCGTATTTCGATTTCCATTTGTAATAGGTACTTTGACCAACATTATGTTTGCGGCATAACTCAGGCACAGTGAGTGCGCCTGACTCACCTTCTTTGAGGATATTGATAATTTGGCTTTCAGTAAAACGTGTCTTTTTCATGTGATTCTCCATTTGGTTTAGTGTAAATGGAAAACTCTATTTAAAACATTCTGATTTTAAGGGAGGGTTACACC
>NZ_JAUORC010000103.1:0-531 GCF_030547465.1 Shewanella sp. 5_MG-2023 | reverse complement strand
CGGTGTTTTGATACTTTTTCCTATTAGATTACTTTCTATGAGCGGTACTCTATGTTACTGGCAAAAATATATAAGGGTTATTACCAACAAGTTTACCGTTAGCTGGCCAACGTGCAGCTCCAATATGACGTTTTTAAGCCTGACAATCACAGTAATGAGTATTAAGGTGCCAGCTCTTAAAATAATGTTGTTTATTTTTCGATTGTTTCACCATATTGAACTAAAATTGAATTCCGCATTGAGAATTGTGTAAACAAATTTTGGTCTTTTAGAAAGCCGTAATTTTCATCATTCGAAAAATTGGGGATAGTTTTACTGCAATCACGCTTAACGAGTGAGCCCAATACTTCATGACTTTGTTGTATTAGCGGGCTTTAGCCCTTTAATCCTTCAGCATTAACGGATATTAAGCTAATAGGTCGTAGCTCTGATTGACAACATTTATCCTTGATAATGTGGATAACCTTGGGGGTAATAAGTGTGTATCCTGTACTTAAACAATTAATGATTAAAAACTTCATTTTTATGCAT
>NZ_JAUORC010000102.1:0-586 GCF_030547465.1 Shewanella sp. 5_MG-2023 | reverse complement strand
TTCATAGGCCATCGAAAGCGCTTTGCCAGTTAAACGACTATCAGGTGATAACGACATAGCCCAGCCAATCACTTTACGTGCAAATAGATCAATCACCACAGCTAAGTACATCCAACGGTTACCAGCCCACACGTAGGTAACATCACCAACCCAGACTTCATTCGGAGCTGTGACAGCGAATTGTCGACCTAGGTGATTAGGGATTTCAATATGTTCTAGTGTCGCTTTTCGGTATTTGTGCCTAGGTATCTGGCAGCTAACTATACCAAGCTCTTTCATCAACTTAGTGGCACGATAACGGCTTAGCGAGACACCCTGCTGGCTAACCATATCTGCAATCGTTCTAGCACCTGCCGATCCATTACTTGCAGTGTGTACTTCGCTGACTAGGCTGCGAAGCTTAACCTTATCTGCGTTAATGGTTATTGGTCTCTTTCTCCAATACTTGTAACTACTACGATGAATACTGAACACTTCGCATAATGTTTTTATGCTATAGCTCTGCCTGAGTTTCTCAATTATTAAGAATTGTTCAGTGAGTCCGACATCAACAGAGCTGTGGCCTTTTTTAATATTTCGTTGTGTT
>NZ_JAUORC010000101.1:0-589 GCF_030547465.1 Shewanella sp. 5_MG-2023 | reverse complement strand
GGCCCCTTATCGGGGTTCGGGACAGTGCCTGGTGGGTAGTTTGACTGGGGCGGTCTCCTCCCAAAGAGTAACGGAGGAGCACGAAGGTTGGCTAAGTACGGTCGGACATCGTACGGTTAGTGCAATGGCATAAGCCAGCTTAACTGCGAGACATACACGTCGAGCAGGTACGAAAGTAGGTCATAGTGATCCGGTGGTTCTGTATGGAAGGGCCATCGCTCAACGGATAAAAGGTACTCCGGGGATAACAGGCTGATACCGCCCAAGAGTTCATATCGACGGCGGTGTTTGGCACCTCGATGTCGGCTCATCACATCCTGGGGCTGAAGTCGGTCCCAAGGGTATGGCTGTTCGCCATTTAAAGTGGTACGCGAGCTGGGTTCAGAACGTCGTGAGACAGTTCGGTCCCTATCTGCCGTGGGCGTTGGATGATTGAAGGAAGCTGCTCCTAGTACGAGAGGACCGGAGTGGACGAACCGCTGGTGTTCGGGTTGTTATGCCAATAGCATTGCCCGGTAGCTACGTTCGGAATCGATAACCGCTGAAAGCATCTAAGCGGGAAGCGAGTCCTAAGATGAGTCATCCCTAG
>NZ_JAUORC010000100.1:0-603 GCF_030547465.1 Shewanella sp. 5_MG-2023 | reverse complement strand
GTGATATTAGATTATTGAGGGTAAATACAAATGACTAAACCTCGAGAGATATCCATTTCAAACACGTTTTGGGGCAACTGTGAGTTACATTGGGAAGTGTTCATTTTCATATGATTCAACTAATGAAATCCATTTTTCAAGCTCAGCACCTTCAGCTGTATTAGGTATTGCATCAAACAGTCCTTCAATTTTCTTTAAAGCTGTACGATACTCATCCTCAGAACTCAGAGGCGCCTCTTCGCAATAAGTAATAATCTCATTTCCAACAGAAGTAGAATCAAGCCATGCAGCTAAGTTATCAGTTATTGGAGCCGTTGCGTCACATTTTGAGAGCAATATATTGAGTTTAGTATTCTTCATTATCAATTCTTCTCTTTGAATCGTCACAGTTACAGTAGCCATTTTGTAGTATGACTAAAATTGAGTCTAAGTTATCTTGACATACTTTGGGGCAAATAATTGCTTAGGGTGGTTACACTAAAGAGTACCTGGACATAAATATGTCAGCCAGCGCCTATCTAGCCTCCGAAAGTGCAAAATACCGCATCACGGCATTCCAATCCTTAAATCGCTCTCCTGAGAAGTGAATTAGCTCACCTTGAA
>NZ_JAUORC010000010.1:0-155994 GCF_030547465.1 Shewanella sp. 5_MG-2023 | reverse complement strand
CTCGTAAGAGAGTCGATAAAGCCCTGACTTAACAGTCAGGGCTTTTTTCGTATTGGGGCAAAAAGAATAAATCCTAACGCTGATATCTTGAGTTATTAGCTGCTAGATAATATCGTAAGTGGTGAGTGGTGAGTGGTGAGTGGTGAGTGGTGAGTGGTGAGTGGTGAGTGGTGAGTGGTGAGTGGTGAGTGTGGACGAATGCCCATGTGAAAGTAGGTCATCGCCAAGCGCCTAATATCTCTCGTAAGAGAGTCGATAAAGCCCTGACTTAACAGTCAGGGCTTTTTTCGTTTGGGGCAAAAGAATAAATCCTAACGCTGATAACTTGAGTTATTAGCTGCAACATATCAGCGTGAGCGATGAGTGTGGACGAATCCCCATGTAACAGTAGGGGGTAATGTCTGTGGTTATAAAGCAACACTTTATACAAACATGAAACGCGAAATACTTATCCGCAGCTAAATAGCGCCAAGCGCTTAATCTGGATTAAGAAGGCTATTGTTGTTCGCTTTTAGGATAATAGTGAACATGAGTTAGTGGCTGATATCTATTATGATTTTTTTGCTATATACAATTGTTAGTGGTGTCTGTGAATTACATAGCTAGAGCAGCTAAAGGATTGTGGTTTCACTGTTGTTTAGAATAATTGATTAAAGCACTCATTAACATAGTGCTTTATATACTTTCTAATAGCGATGGAACTGTTGCTGTTACGCGAGTAACCTCTTAAGGATGGGGATATTAGCTTCAGGGAATTCAAAATTGGCTAGATTAGTTTTATCAACCCATTCAATTTGTTGGCCTTCAACACCTGTAGCTGTACCTGTAAAGTCTTTTACTAGGTGGATCTGAAGAAGTACTTGTTTATCAGGATAGTCGTGTGAAATGACCATAAAAGGTTCAGTTGTGTTAACTGTTAAATTTACTTCTTCTTTAAGCTCTCTAATTAACGCTTCTGAGACCGTTTCATTCGCTTCTACCTTACCACCAGGGAATTCCCATTTATTACCTTGGTGCAGGTGTGCTAGCCTTTTAGCTAACAAAACTTGTTGTTGGTCATTGATAATTATGCCGACGGCAACATTGACTCTTTTCATGAGAATGCTCTTTTGGATAGAGGAGGTGATTAGTGTTTAAAGAAGTCGCCTTCGTCAAAACCTTCAGAATCTAACATTTCATGGTCAAACTCAGGCTTGACAGGAATAGCATGTTTTTCGCTGGCCCAATCGCCGAGGTCGATTAATTTGCAACGTTCACTGCAAAATGGTTTGAATTTAGATTCTTGACTCCACTCTACTTGAGTCTGGCAGATTGGGCATTTAACTGAAATAGACATAAGATTCCTCGCTGTAAAATTCTTGGTGATATTAAAGAATTTAGTTGCAAGTAGCCAGTTTGAATTTTACTTTTTTGTCAGTATGTTTTTGGTTGTCAAAATTGACAAAATGAATGGCATAGCGATTTTTGTGACCACTAATTGTGGGGTAACAACCTTCTTTGCTTTTGATTTTTACTCGAACAAGTGTCAGAGGGTGTGGACTGTTTCCTTGCAAGAAACCTTGTTCAGCTTCAGCGCTTCTAAATTCTGCAGTACTTCTCGTTAAATCGAGGAGTATTTTAATGGGTTCTAAAATGGGCAGGTAATGGGCTATCCATGTTTTTAAATCTTGCTGTCTTTCATCCCATGGTTTTGATAACCAGAAATGCAGTTGCGGTAAGTCGAAATTACAACAAGCACCTGGCATACCAAATCGTTGTTTTAGTGCGGCAATAAATCTGTCTTGCTTTAAATGGCAACCTATTCTTTCGTTGGTTTGTAGCGGTGCTTTTGCTTGAATCAGCTGATCAATAATACGTTGGATTTGAATTTTATTAACATGAGGTAAAGCATGCCACTTTTCTAACAAGATAAGTTGTTTGTCGATATCTTTTAAGATGTCGGAACGATAGTCACAGCGATCTGTTAGTTCTGATAATGAAAATAATGGGTAAAAACAATGATGTTGATGATCTGATTTTAAGTGCAGCTCGAGTTGATCTGCTAAATACTCAAGGCGTAAGTAGCTTCTAGTTTTTTCGTTTAATGGTTGCTCATAAATCAGGTCATCATTCATTATTATTATTATCTTGCAGATGCTTTATCTAAATATTGCTGATGTAATAACTGAACAGTGTGACGAAGTGCTTCAGGTGTCTGGGTATTATCAATGATAGCGTCAGCTTTTTGTAATCTTTGCTCTCTATCTATCTGACTATTAATTATTTGTTCAACTTGGGTTGAATCAACACCATCTCGCTTAGCTGTTCTTGCTATTTGTTGGTGTGGTGGAATATCCACCACTAAAGTTGTATTGACTAACCTATCTAACCCATTCTCAAATAGCAAGGGTACAACCATAATTACATATATTGATTTAGCATCTGCTACTGCCTGAAGCATTTGCTGGCGTATCATGGGATGTAACAGATTATTGAGCCATAATCTCTGTTCGGGCTGATTGAATACCTTTTCACGCAGCGCAGGGCGATTAAGTTCGCCAGTGTCGAGTAATACACTGGCGCCAAAATGCTGCTGTATTTGTTGTAAGCCTGCTGAGCCTTTGGCGACCACTTGCCGGGCAATGATATCGGCATCAACGAGTTCGATGTCTAAATCTGCAAATAAGTTTGCCACGGTGGTTTTACCTGAACCAATACCACCAGTTAGGCCAACAATGAAGTTACTCATAATTTTTTCTCACACAGGATTTTTTGGTGGTCTATAAAGTACTGAGGTACCAATTTATGATGTCTTGTCCCCAGATTAATGCTACCCAGCCAGCAATGGCAATATAAGGCCCAAATGGAATTGGTTTGTCTTTGGCTAACTTTTTAAAAATGATTAGGGTGATACCCACAATAGCACCGACTAATGATGATAGTAAGATGATAAGGGGTAAATACTGCCAGCCAAGCCAAGCGCCAAATACGGCTAATAATTTGAAGTCACCATATCCCATGCCTTCTTTGCCTGTTGCCAGCTTAAATAACCAAAAAACTGACCACAAACTTAAATAACCTGCCGCAGCGCCAATAATGGCATCGGTAGGGCTGGTAAATACGCCATTGAGGTTAATGATTAAGCCTAACCACAAAATAGGTAGTGTGAGTTGATCTGGCAGCAGCATTTCATCTAAGTCGATACCAGTAAGGGCAACTAGCACAAAGGTTAATATGGAGGCGAATAAAAACTGCCATGTTGGGCCAAAATGCCAAGCTAAGGTGGCAATGAGGGCTCCGGTAATAAATTCAACGATGGGATAGCGGGGGCTAATTGCCGTGTTACAACTGGCGCACTTGCCTTTAAGTAGTATCCAACCCAAAACCGGTAAATTATGCCAAGCCTTAATGTTAGTTTTACATTTGGGGCAGGCAGAATTTGGCACCACTAAATTGTATTTTTTAGGGAAGTGGTCAATGGGCTTAGTGAATCTTTTTTCACCTATCTCTTTTACTATGTCAGGGTGATATTCAGATAAGTAATAATTACATTCAGACTGCCATTCGCGCTTCATCATTACCGGAAAACGATGAATGACAACATTTAAAAAGCTGCCAATGGTGGCAGCAAAAATAAAGCTAATCAGCATAAACAGCCAAGGATATTGGCTCATGCTAGCGGTAAAGGTTTCGATAAATTCGGTCATTTTATTCTTATTTTAATTTTAATTTTACATTATTACATTGTGGTATTAACCAACAACATTACCCATTTCAAATATTGGCAAGTACATACCGATAATTAAGCCGCCGACGATAGTACCAATAACTACCATCATCATGGGCTCAATCAGGCTTGATAAACCATCAACAGCATCATCAACTTGCATTTCATAGATGTTGGCGACTTTATTGAGCATTTCATCTAGGCCGCCAGACTCTTCACCGATCATCACCATTTGAATGAGCATGTCAGGGAATAAACCTGTGGTGCGCATAGCCACATTCATTTGCATGCCTGCCATCACTTCTTGGCGGACTTTTAATAAGGCTTTTTTATAAACTGCATTGCCGGAGGCGCCTGCAGCAGATTCTAAGCCATCAATAAGGGGAACACCGGCGGCAAACGTGGTGGCTAAGGTGCGGGCAAAACGTGACATGGCCGCTTTATGTAAAATGTCACCAATAACGGGAATTTTTAGCAGCAATTCATCCACTCGGTCACGGAATGCTTGTGAGTTTCGATGGGCTCGTTTAAACAAGTAAATCCCAACGATTATGGCAATGGCAAAATAATACCAAGAACTTTGCAACCACTCTGAGATGTTAATAATCAATTGAGTGAATGCAGGTAATTCAGCGCCAAAACCATTAAAAATCTCTTCGAACTGTGGCACTACAAATAATAATAATAAAACCGTTACTGCAATTGCAACAATGACTACTGCCGCAGGGTAGAACATGGCTTTTTTAATTTTTGATTTTAATTGTTCAGCTTTTTCTCGATAGGTGGCAATCCTGTCAAACACCGCATCTAGTGAACCTGAGTGTTCTCCTGCAGCGACTAAATCCACATAAAGGTCATCAAAATACTGTCGGTGTGGTCTTAATGCATCGGATAATGGTATGCCTGATTGAACGTCAGTAACAATTGTGCCAAGTAGCTCTCGCACTTTGGCCTTTTCATGGCCACGGCCAAGTAGTTCAATGGTAGTCACTAGCGGTACACCTGCTGACAGCATAGTGGCAATCTGGCGGGTGATCATGGCAATATCCATTGCAGTGATCTTTTTCTCAGACTTAAATAAAGAGGCTGACTTTTTTCTGACCCCTTTGGGGGTGACGCCTTGGGCTTTTAAAACACTGCGAATTTCAGCAATACTACTGCCACGTAATTCTCCTGAAGTACGTTGACCATCACGATTGACACCTTTCCATTCAAAAGTGAACACCTTAGGTTGGTGCTTGATATCTTTTTTGCTCTTTTGCTTTCTTCTTAGGGTTGCAGTTGCCATCAAGCAAATCCTTTTTGTTTTTATTTGACAATTCTGTTGTTAAGCAATTTTTTATAAAACTGCTTGGTTGCTTTAGTTAAAACTGGTAACACGATTCACTTCGGCAATGCTAGTAATGCCTTGGGTGACTTTAAGTAAGCCTGAGAGTCTTAAATCACGCATACCATTGGCCTTGGCCTGTTTGGCTATTTGCAGTGAGTTGCCGCCTTCCATAATGGTTCTGGCAATCTCATCGGTCATTTTCATCACTTCATATATACCCACACGGCCTTTATAACCGCCAGAGCAATGCTCACAGCCGACAGGTTTATAAACCGTAAAGTTAGAACTTATATTTTCGTCAGTAAAGCCTAGGCGTTTTAATTCTGCCTCGGGCACATCTTCAGGTGCTTTGCATTCAGGGCATAGGCGTCTGGCAAGGCGCTGAGCAATAATCAGGTTCACCGAACTGGCGATGTTGTAACCCGGTACGCCCATATTTATTAGGCGAGTTAAGGTTTCGGCAGCTGAGTTAGTATGCAAGGTGGATAACACCAAGTGACCAGTTTGGGCAGCTTTAATGGCAATTTCGGCGGTTTCTAAATCACGGATTTCACCCACCATGACCACATCAGGGTCTTGACGTAAAAATGAGCGTAATGCAGATGCGAAGGTTAAGCCGGCTTTTAGATTAATGTGAACCTGATTAACGCCTTCTAAGTTAATCTCTACCGGATCTTCAGCGGTGGAGATATTACGTTCTTCAGTATTGAGGATATTAAGGCCAGTATATAGGGATACGGTTTTACCAGAACCCGTTGGGCCTGTTACTAATATCATTCCCTGAGGTTTGGCGAGCATTTGCTCATAAAGCTCACGTTGGTCATCGTCATAACCGAGCTTTTCAATGCCTAATTGCGCTGAAGATGAGTCCAAAATACGCATTACAATTTTTTCGCCCCAAATAGTGGGCAGGGTGCTGACACGAAAATCGATTGATTTGGTGCGTGACAGTTTCATTTTTATGCGGCCATCTTGGGGCACGCGGCGCTCGGCAATATCAAGCTTTGACATCACCTTTAAGCGAGCGGATAGCCTGTTAGAAAGATTAACCGGTGGTTCAGATACTTCGTGCAAAATACCGTCGATGCGAAAACGAATGCGATAGCGCTTTTCATAGGGCTCAAAATGTAAATCAGAGGCGCCTTTACGAATAGCGTCAGTAAGGATTTTATTAATATAAATGACTATTGGGGCATCATCACTGCTTTCAGCTTCTGGTTCTTCATTGCGTTTATCATTGTCAGAGACCTCAATGCCTGCTAGTGCTTGTTCATCCATACCATCTAGGCTTAAGCCTGATATATCATCTTCAAGGACTTTTTCTAGGGCTATATGTAATTTGTCGTCTTCAACAATAATGGCTTCAGCGTGTAAACCGAGACTGAATTGAAAGTCTTCTAGGGCGGCAATGTTAGTTGGATCAGAAGTGGCGATATATATGCGATTACTGCGCTTAAATAACGGCAGGCAGCGATGATTAGCGATGAGTTTTTTATTGATTATGTCTTCGGGGATATTGGCTAAATCAAACTCAGCTAAATCTAATAGTGGCGAGCCATACTCTTCATAACACAATTCAGCAATTGCTCTGGCGGATATGACTTTTGAATCAACTAAGGTTGTTACCAATGAATGTTTAGATTTACGGGATTGAGTAATAGCAGAAGATACCTGCTCATCAGATAATATCCCTTTACGGATAAACAAGGTTGATAAACCAAGATGTAAGCCGTTAGATGGCATGGAGGCTCCAGTTGAAACTAAGTATTAAATGATAACGTCTTTTTCAGAATTTGTCATAAATTAGAAGATTAAAAATATATCAATTTCAACAATAAATAGATATCTGTAAGAATAATATTTTTATTCCTATTTTAAGTGAATATTTCATTTGTGAATGACTTGCGTTAACAACCTGTTTAAACTGCGTTACCGGTCGATTGGGGCTGCCTGTTGTGAAGTGTCTGTATTTTATAGATAATTCAATTTGTATTTACTTATGGGTGTTTATAAATTGAAATTTTTACAATGGATAATGTTGCTCAAGTAATGCTGGGCAGGATATTAATTTTGGCAAAACATGTGAGTCAACAATGGATAATGAATTGAACTTCCAAAGTTTGAATGTTCAAGGGGTGGTTAGCTGATGTACATTCAATTAAAAACTTATTCTAAATTGGTATTCATTAGCTTTGTATGCGTATTACTTCTTGGAACTGTATTTGCGGGTGATTTTACACCTTTTGTTGGTGTCGATAGTCAATACGATATAAAACGCATGCTGGTAGTGTTTTTTATATGTTTGTCCTCTCTTGGTTTGTGTTTCGTTAAAGAAGTCGAATTCATCAGAGTATCTAAAGTAACAGCATCTTTTTTGGGGATATTTCTTTCATTAGCTATTTTATCTGCTTTGTACAGTAAGCATCCATTTTGGGGGATGCTTGAAATTGCCAATATGGGATTATTGTTGTGTGCATTCTTAATTTTTACTACCAGCATTAAAGCCCTTAATAGAGAAAAGTTTTTTTTAGGTCTTTACCTTTGTGCTTTACTATTCTCTATATTTACATTTATTAAATATATTTTATTTTTACTGTTTTCGTATGCTGATGCGCAAAGTTTTGACATTCATGGCCTAATTTCTGGCTATGCTAATGTTCGTTTTTTTAACCAATTACAAGTGATGGTTATACCACTGCTTTTTTTACCGTATTTTTGTCAAAATTTAACTAAGTTCAAGCGGTTTTCATTCATTGTTTTATCGTTACATTGGCTAGTATTGCTACAGACGCAAGCGCGCGGTGGCATGCTATCCCTAATCCTTGCATCTAGTTTGATCGCATTTTTTTTATCGCAACATACTCGTCAACAATTTATCTCAATTGTACTTAAAACAATCATGGCTGGAGTAGTTTTATGGCTAGTATTTATCATTGCTATCCCTCATTGGTTAATGGAGAGTTCAAATTTTCAATTAAGAACGACTAGTTCAGGGCGGGTAGATTTATGGCTTTATATTCTAACTCATATTCCTGAAAGCCTTTGGCTTGGGTTTGGGCCTATGAGCTTTACGTGGGCAGAAGCAAAACCACTACCGCATGCACATCCACATAATCTTATTATGCAAATATTATATGAGTACGGTGCTATATCATGTGTAGCATTTACGGCTTGGTGTGTTAATCGGTTATACAGCAGATTAGATTCTATACAGCAACAGACAATTCCAGGGATTACCCCTATAGTATTTGCCGTATTATCCGGTCTTATATGTTCGTTATTTAGCGGTGTAGCTGTGATGCCATTTGCACAGTTAGCTTTAGTCTTTCTAGTTGCAATACTGGCACAGTTTGATTCATGTCATGTTTATAAGGCTGCATTACATACTAGAGTTGTGTTGTTTGTTTCAGTTGTTCTTATGGGCAGTTTACTTTTTATGACGTATAAAAGTGATGAATTATTGTCAGCGTTATTTCCTAGGATATGGGTCAACGGGTTGATTAGTTACTAACTAAGGTTGTTCTGGTCTAATTCCATCGGACACTTAATTTTGAGACAGTATGGTCAATAAATTAAGAGGTCTATATGAGTCAAAAAAAATCACATAAGAGTTATCCGCAAGCATATAAAGATGAAGCCGTCTTGATGGTGCTAGAGCAAGGTTATAGCGTTGCTGATGCAGCAAAGTCTCTTGGGGTTAGCACCAGTTTGCTTTACAACTGGAAGGAAAAATACCAAGCCCTACAACAAGGTATCGCTTTAGAAGAGTCAGAACGTGATGAGTTGAAGAGATTGCGTAGAGAAAACAAAGAATTACGCATGGAGAAAGAAATCCTAAAAATACCCAAGGGGCACACCGAGGCAAGTGCCTTCTTTGCGAGAGAAATGAAGTAAAATTTCGCTTCATCAAACAGCAATCAAACCTGTTTCCTGTAGCACTGTTATGTCGAGTAATGAGTGTGAGTAAGTCAGGCTATTACGATTGGCATAAACGCCCTGCACACGTGATAAGCCTTGAAACACTGAAGCTTTATCGCCTTGTTCGACAGCTATTTAAGCAAAGTAGAGGCAGCTTAGGGAATCGTGAAATGGTGAAGAAGTTGCGCAAGGAAGGCTACCAGGTTGGTCGCTATCTCGTTCGTAAAATTATGCATCGCCTTCGACTCAAAGCTACCCAGCGACGAGCTTACAAGGTGACGACACAGCGAAAACACTCTGATGCCGTGGCTGATAATCTGTTAAACATGAACTTTAACCCAGTATCCGCAAATCAGGTTTGGGCAGGTGACGTGACCTATTTAAAGACAGGTGAAGGCTGGATGTATTTGGCAGTTGTAATGGATTTATATTCACGCCGGATCGTTGGATGGCACATAGACAAGCGTATGACCACGGATTTGATATCTAAGGCATTAATGAAAGCTTACAATCTGCGCCAACCGGCCAGAGGGCTGGTATTTCACAGTGACCGAGGATCACAGTATACCAGCAAGCAATTCGGCAAGCTGCTTTCTAGCTATGGTATTCGAGCTAGTATGGGGGATGTCGGTGCGTGTTGGGATAATGCAGTCGTTGAACGTTTCTTTGGTAGTTTGAAACACGATTGGTTTTTTAAAGTTTCTCAACCAACAAGGGAGTTTATGAAGCAAGATGTGACTGCTTACATGAAATATTACAACTTGGAGCGACTTCATTCTGCTAATGGTGATCTGTCACCTGTAGAGTTTGAACATTCTCAACTAAAAGTGTCCAATTTGAGTTGACCAGTACAGTCGCAGTTATTATCTGAATTTAGGGCTTTATAATTGAGAAATAAAAAATCCAATAACCATGGTTATTGGATTTTTTAACATAGATTGGCCCGCTAATTCATTTTTGTAGATGAGAAGTTAAAATGAATTAAGGCTTTCGATGAAAACTTATTAAGAAGCAGTACATTTGCCTGGTAAATATGTTGCATCAAGATCTGAACTACAGCTCCAAACACCATCAGAATTTCTTGTTAGAGTAATGTTCTTAGTATTAAATTTACCAACATTACCACCACCGGTGGTACAAGAAATTTTAGCACCATCACCACTGGTATTAGGTGGGGTGAGCGCAACTGTACTACAATATGTAGTGCTCCCGCCTACACCGATGAAGCCAGCGGCATCTCTTGTAACTGTTGCGGTTTTACCTTCATTTATCGCTTGCTCAAAACCAACCTTACCTGCAGATATTTCACTTAAAGCTGATGCTGCTTGTGAACGTACTGTGTAATCTTGATAAGCAGGCAATGCGATTGCTGCAAGAATACCGATAATCGCGACTACGATCATTAATTCAATAAGAGTAAAACCCTTAGCGTTTTTGATTTGGTTAATGCTTTTCATTTTTATCTCTCTCTTATGATGCTTAAGTGTTGCGTCGGGTTTGTTGTCATCCTTGAATCTCATAACAGTTAAAGGCCCTTAATTGTTATGAGTGGTGTCCTAGTCACCACAACCTGTCGGCATTAATTTACTAGTGTTGTTTTGCATTACAGTCTACTGGGCAGAACTTACGGTTTAACTAGCTTGGCCCAATTGACTGTGATAACTGTTAAAAACTACAAAGGGTTTTAAATGAATGATTTCATCAAGAACAATCAAGCCGTTCTTGTAAAACGGATCAGTAAAACCAATATGTCCAACTAAATACCTCGAAAGCAGAATAGGCTAGTCATTAACAAATTGCTATCTAATCTGTAACTAGGGTCAACAAAGTGCTGCAAGGTCAGTTTGTTAACAAAATGTTTGATTTATCATTGTTCTTTTAAAAATCATTTTTCGCTCACTCAATGTTACATTTGTAACATGTTGAAAAGCTGATTATTAAAAGTTAAATCTGATACTTCATTCATCCAAGCTAAACGTTAGTATAAAGTTGCTGAAAATGGAATAGCTTGTGGCGAGTTTTTTAACTAAAAAGATAAAAAGGTTGTTTTAAGCTGCTGTTTGTAATGATTTTGCAGCACATTATTGACACTTTTAGTCGGTTATTTAGTCAATTTGACTTTGGTTGTTGTTTGTCAAAAAAATGACACCATAGAGAATGTAAGGTTATAGCGCTTGGTTTATGTAGGTATTTAAGCCCTGGTGGTAAGGTTATTTGAGCTTTTAAGGGAGGTTATTTAAGCCCTTAGGGGGAGATAGTTGTCAAAGGTCAAAAGGTCAAAAGGTCAAAAGGTCAAAAGGTCAAAAGGTCAAAAGTGGGTATCAGTTTAATCTTTGTGGCTATTGATTCAAGCTACAGGGCTTATAGTAAGGCTACAATTGTTGTAAGGCTGCCATTGCGCTATCTATTTAGTCAGCCTTATTTAGCTAAGCTTTTAGTGCGAGCAAAAAAACCAGCTATAAATAGCTGGTTTTGATTGTTATTAGCGATTACTGACTTATCTTGCTATTTAACCGGGCTAATGATTTATCAAGCTCAGCTTAACATTAGTTTTTAAAGCGTAAGGATAAATCCAAGGCTTTAACGTGCTTAGTGAGTGCGCCAACTGAGATGTAGTCAACACCGGTTCTGGCAAAGTCTGCAATGGTGTCGATGGTGACATTACCGGATACTTCCAGCTTTGCGCCTTTACCTTGATCTAAATAGCTGGAATTAAGCGCTACTGCTTCTACCATCATGGTGACATCAAAATTATCGAGCATGATGATGTCAGAACCTGCTTCTAACGCTTGGGTTAGCTCGGCGATTGATTCTACTTCCACTTCAACTGGTTTGTCAGCGGCTACTTGTCGGGCTGTTTTTATTGCAAGTTCGATATTGCCGCAGGCCATAATGTGGTTTTCTTTAATTAAGAAGGCATCAAACAAACCAATGCGATGGTTTTTACCGCCACCACAAGCGACGGCATATTTTTGCGCGGTGCGCAGGCCGGGAATGGTTTTGCGGGTATCGAGCAGTTTAGTGTGGGTATCAGCTAACTTGTTAACATAAAGCTTAGTGAGACTGGCAACACCAGATAAGGTTTGGATGAAGTTCATCGCGGTGCGTTCACCGGTTAAGATGGCTCTTGCTGGGCCTGATAATTCACATAACACCTGGTTGGGAACCAATAAGTCGCCATCATCCACATGCCAATGCAAGGCTACATCACCGCCGAGCTGATTAAATACTTGTTCTGCCCATGCTTTTCCGCAAAAAACGCCTTCTTCACGGGTGATTAACACCGCTTCAGCATGTTTATCTGCTGGAATAAGTTGCGCGGTAATATCGGCATTAAGCATATCTTGCGGGGTTTGGGCTGGCGTATGGCCTAGGTCTTCATCAAGTGCAGCTTTAACGGCATGACGGATGTCATTTTCAATCATGTGAATGTCCTTGAAATTACAACTAAATTGAGTTGCTTGGGCCAACTCAATGTTTAAAAAATGAGAAACAATATGCCTATTACTTTATCACAGTTGTTAATTTAAAATATAGCAGTCAAACTGTTACTGTGTTGGCTGCTAGGGCAATATTATTTTAAGGTTTTACAGCGACGAGCCTTGGTGCTTTTTTATCTTTTATCGCAGGTATTTGTTGCTTGCTTTTTGGGCACTGATAATGGTGACTTACTGATGGTTACTTGAGATGCAAACTGCAGCCACGCTGGCATGGTTAATTCATTACTTGAGATTTTATTATTAATTATGGATACACAATTGAAATCAGGCTGGCATCAAGGTGCACGACTATGCCCATCACCGCATTTTAACCCGCGCCCTAATAATGAGGTTAGCGGCTTAGTTATTCATAATATTAGTTTGCCTGCAGGTTGTTATGGCTTGCCGCACATTGATGGTTTATTTCAGGGCTGTTTAGCGGTGGATGCAGATCCAAGTTTTGCTGATATTGCCGGGCTTGAAGTGTCGGCACACTTTTTAATTCGCCGCGATGGTGAGTTAGTGCAGTATGTTAGCTGTGATGACCGAGCGTGGCATGCTGGGGTTTCGTGTTTTAATGGTCGAGAAGGTTGTAATGATTTTACCATTGGCATTGAAATGGAAGGCACAGATAGCGACCCTTATACCGATGCGCAATATCGCGAATTAGTGCAATTAACCTTGGTGTTGTTTGCGCAATATCCTATGCTTAATCAAGCAAATATCGTCGGACATTGTGATATTGCTCCTGGACGCAAAACCGATCCTGGTGATAGTTTTGATTGGCAAAGATATTTAACTGCATTAACGGCTAAGTCATGATGTTAGTGTTACTTTAATCCAATATTTTTTAGATTGTTTGCAGAGGTCCCATGGCACTATTTTCATTGTTAATTGCAATTATGGTTGAGCGCTTAAAGCTGTTACCCGCACATTGGCAATTTGATGATTTACTTTCTAAATACCAGCAATTATTTTGGAAAGATAAAGCATTAGATTCTGCTGGCTGGGTTGCCTTTGTGGTGCTACTGCCAGCAATGACACTGTTTTTGGTGCTGCTGTTACTAGATGGTGTTTTTTTCGATGTGATCACCTTATTGATCTGGATGCTGGTTTCGATTGTGTGCTTTAGCCACCAAAGTTTACGGGCGGCATTTAAAAAATATATGCTGGCGGCTTGTCGCGGCGATGTTCAAGCCTGTTATCACCATGCAGAAAAGCTCGATTGCAGTGAATGTTTAGATGCGGTTGATGAAAAAGACTTAGGTCAGCAGATTGGTAAAACCGTGGCTTGGGTTAATTATCGCTATTATGGCGCGGTGGCATTATATCTGATTTGTTTTGGCCCTGTTGGCGCAGTGCTTTATTGTTCGGTGCGTTTTTATCAGCAATACAATCAGCAGCAGCAATTGGATATGCCATTTATTGATCAATTATTATTTTTATTCGATTGGTTACCGAGCCGAGTATTTAGCTTTGGGTTTGTATTAAGTGGTCACTTTGCTGCAGGTATTTCACAGTGGCGGAAGCAGGTTTTTAACCCTAATAATAGCGCCAAAAATATTGTTACCTATACCGCTTTAGCCGCTGAAGTGATGCCTGAGCAAAGCGATGCCCCTGTTTGCGCACAGCCCACATTGGCACTGCTTGCATTGAGCAAAAGAAACTTTATTTTACTGGTTACGGTATTATCGGTGCTGACTATATTTGGTTTGGTTAGCTAATAAGTTTTAATTGCGGTGATGGGCGGCCTGAGCCGCCGAAATAATGATCATAAGTTAAAACAGTGTTTTTATAAATTGTGCTGTGTAAAACGGATTTTTATAGCTACAATCTAAGCTTAAAATGAGTTTGTTATAGCGATAATAAGGCAATCAATGCTTTAGCGCGATAACACCGAGATGGTCAAACCTCTTAGACGTTTTTTTTCGTTATGCTCTTGCTCAAAGTGCGTAGCGATGTTTGAAACCTTCAATTAACACCCATTCAACGCTCGTCTAACTAGACATCAATTGTTTGATTTGATAAAGTGCGCTATATCATATAAATTGGTAAGACCAATTGACAACGGAGCCGAGCCCCAAATGGCTTATAGCAAAATAACTCAGCCTAAAATTTCAGATGTGATCATGGAGCAATTAGAGCGCATGATCCTCGAAGGAAGTTTACAGCCTGGGCAAAAATTACCGCCTGAGCGCGAGCTTGCTTTGCAATTTGAAGTGTCACGCCCTTCATTACGTGAAGCGATTCAAAAGTTAGAAGCCAAAGGCTTACTAATGCGCCGCCAAGGTGGCGGAACCTACGTTAAAGAACAACTTTGGCAAAGTCTTGCCGATCCTATCGTTGAATTAATGCATAACGACTCAGAAAGTCAGTACGACTTACTGGAGTTTCGTCATGCCACTGAAGGCATGATGGCTTATTTTGCTGCGCTGCGTGGTAATGATGCCGATATGCAAAGCATTAAACGTTCAATTAACGAAGTTGAAGCGGCTGTTGATGTAGAAGCGCAGGCTGATGCCATTGTGCGTTTTTACCGTGCGGTAGCCGAAGCGTCACACAATGTGGCGATGTTACACCTTGTACTCAGTTTAACCCCTGTGCTGCACAAAAACGTGGCACAAAATTTAGAGCTTTTAAGCCGTCGCGAAGAAGCATCTACCATGGCGAATGAACATAGGCGAGCACTGCTTGCTGCCATTATTCGTCGTGATCCTGAAGCGGCACGTGAAGCCTCGAACGAACATTTAAGTTATATCGAGGAAGTCATGTTGTCAGTGAGGGAAGAAGACAGTCGGTTACAGCGTAGCTTGCGCCGCTTAAAAAGTGGTGTTTGATACCGATTTATAATCAAACGCATTATAAATATACCGAAACACATTAATTATCTGTATCTAGAGAAAGGACAGCGACATGTCTGAAGGTATTCTACAAGACTTAGATCCATTAGAAACTCAAGAATGGGTTGATTCACTGCAAGCCGTATTAGAGCAAGAAGGCCCTGAACGTGCACATTATCTACTTGAACAATTAATCGATAAAGCGCGCCGCAATGGTACACATTTACCATATAAAGCGACCACTGCTTATTTGAATACGATTCCATCTGGCCAAGAGCCACATATGCCTGGTAATCAGGAAATGGAACGCCGCATTCGTGCTATCGTTCGTTGGAATGCACTTGCAATGGTATTACGTGGTTCTAAGAAAGATTTAGAGCTAGGTGGTCACATTTCAAGTTTTGCTTCTAGTGCGACTATTTATGATGTGTGTTTTAACCACTTCTTCCGCGCTCCAAATGAAAAAGACGGCGGCGATTTAGTTTATTATCAAGGGCATATTGCACCTGGTATTTATTCTCGTTCTTTCCTTGAAGGCCGCATCACTGAAGACCAAATGAATAATTTCCGTCAAGAAGTTGATGGTAAAGGTTTGTCTTCATACCCGCATCCCAAGTTAATGCCTGATTACTGGCAGTTCCCGACAGTATCTATGGGCTTAGGTCCTATTCAAGCGATTTATCAAGCACGTTTCCTTAAGTATTTGACTGACCGTGGTATTAAAGATTGCTCTGAGCAAACGGTTTACTGTTTCTTAGGTGATGGTGAGTGTGATGAGCCTGAAACATTAGGTGCAATTGGGCTTGCAGCTCGTGAAGAATTAGATAATTTATGTTTTATTGTTAACTGTAACTTACAGCGTCTTGATGGCCCTGTACGTGGTAACGGTAAGATTATCCAAGAGCTTGAAGGCGAGTTCCGCGGCGCAGGATGGGAAGCTGTTAAAGTGATTTGGGGTCGCTACTGGGATCCATTACTTGCACGTGATACTAGCGGCAAGTTATTACAGTTAATGGAAGAAACCGTAGATGGTGAGTACCAGAACTGTAAAGCTAAAGGTGGCGCATACACTCGTGAGCATTTCTTTGGCAAATACCCTGAAACCGCTGAAATGGTGGCTAACATGTCAGATGATGACATTTGGCGTTTAAACCGTGGTGGCCATGATCCAGTTAAGATTTATGCTGCGCTGCAACATGCTAAAAACACTAAAGGCCGTCCTACAGTAATCCTTGCTAAAACAGTTAAAGGTTACGGAATGGGCGATGCGGGCGAAGGTAAAAACATTGCCCATAACGTGAAGAAAATGGGCATTGAATCGCTTAAATACTTCCGCGATCGTTTTAATATCCCGATTAGCGATGATCAGTTAGAAGACATTCCTTACTATCATCCAGGTGCTGATTCTGAAGAAGTTAAATACTTAAAAGAGCGCCGTGCTGCCCTTCATGGTGCTATGCCGAAGCGTCTTGAGAAGTTCTCTAAAGATATTGAAGTGCCGCCATTAAAGATCTTTGATTCAGTACTTAAAGGCTCAAATGGTCGTGAAATCTCAAGCACTATGTCATTTGTGCGTATTTTAACGGCATTGCTTAAAGACAAGAAAATCGGCAAGCAAATCGTACCGATCATTCCTGATGAAGCGCGTACCTTTGGTATGGAAGGTTTATTCCGTCAAGTGGGTATTTACGCTCATGAAGGGCAAAAATACGAGCCACAAGATTCTGATCAAGTTGCTTACTACCGTGAAGATAAAACCGGTCAAGTATTGCAAGAAGGGATTAACGAGTTAGGTGCAATGTCATCTTGGGTTGCTGCGGCAACCAGTTACTCAGTTAACGATACCCCAATGATCCCGTTCTACATCTACTACTCAATGTTTGGTTTCCAACGTATTGGTGACATGGCATGGGCTGCTGGTGATATGCGTGCTCGCGGCTTTATGGTCGGTGGTACTTCAGGTCGCACAACCCTAAACGGTGAAGGCTTGCAGCATCAAGATGGTCATAGCCATGTATTAGCTAACACGATTCCTAACTGTATTTCTTATGACCCGACTTATGGTTATGAAATCGCAGTGATTGTACAAGACGGTATTCGCCGCATGTATGGCGAGCAAGAAGACGTGTTCTACTACTTGACTACCATGAACGAAAACTATGAGCAGCTTGCGATGCCAGAAGGCAGCGAAGAAGGTATCGTTAAAGGTATTTATAAGCTTGAAACTCTTAAAGGTTCAGGTAAAGGCTCTGTACAGTTAATGGGTAGCGGCACGATTTTAGAGCAAGTACGTAAAGCGGCTGTGGCATTATCGAAAGACTTCGGTATTACTGCTGACGTTTACAGCGTGACTAGCTTCAATGAGCTAACCCGTGATGGTCAGGCTGCAGAGCGTTACAACATGCTGCACCCAACTGAAACGCCTAAAGTGCCTTATATTTCTGAAGTGTTATCAAGTGATGCGCCAGCTATTGTAGCAACGGATTACATGAAGATTTATGGTGAGCAATTACGTGCTTACATTCCAACTGATTATAAAGTACTAGGTACTGACGGCTTTGGCCGCAGTGATAGCCGTGAAAACTTACGTCACCATTTTGAAGTTGACGCTAAGTTCATTGTCATCGCGTCATTAAAAGCCCTTGTTGACCGTAAAGAGTTACCTGTAGAAGTGCTAACGAAAGCTATCACTGAATACGGTATCGACGTTGATAAGATCAATCCACAGTTCGCATAGGGAGAAACAAAATGGCTGAATTAAAAGAAGTTTTGGTTCCTAACCTTGATACTGATGCTGTGCAGGTTATTGAGATCTGTGCTGAGATTGGTGAAGTGCTTGAAAAAGAAGCATCAATCATCACAGTTGAAACGGATAAAGCGACTATGGATATTCCAGCACCCTTTGCTGGGAAATTAGTTGAGCTGAAAGTGGCTGTGGGCGATAGCGTTTCTGAAGGCTCGCTAATTGCGGTACTTTCTGTAGAAGCGGCTGGCGATGCGCCAGCGCCTGCAGCTGAAGTGGCTGCACCGGTAGCGGCGCCTGTTCAAGCCGCTGCTGCTCAAACCGCGGCTCCAGTAGCAGAAGCGCCAGCAACCGTTGCGGGTGGCACTGAAGTTATTGAAGTGCATGTGCCTGATATTGGTGATGCTGATAATGTTGATATTATCGAAGTGTTAGTGAGTGTGGGTGAAACCATTGAAGCTGACACAGGGCTTATTACCTTAGAAACTGATAAAGCAACCATGGAAGTGCCTGCGCCAACCGCAGGTGTGGTGAAAGAACTTAAAGTGAACGTTGGCGACAAGGTTTCACAAGGCTCTTTAGTGCTGATGCTTGAAGTAGGCACTAGTGCTAGTGCGCCTGTTGCTGAAGCAGTATCAGCGCCTGCAGCTAGCTCTGCTCCTGCAACATCGGTTGTTGAAGTTAAAGAAGTTGCAGTACCAGATATTGGTGATGCCTCTGATGTAGATGTGATTGAAGTGCTAGTTGCTGTTGGCGATATGCTTGACGTGGATACAGGTTTAATTACCTTAGAAACCGATAAAGCCACCATGGAAGTACCAGCGCCATTTGCCGGAAAACTGGTTGGTTTAACGGTTAATGTTGGCGATAAAGTATCTCAAGGTAGCATTATTGCTACGGTTGAGACGCAATCAACCGCACCTGCAGCTCCATTGCAAGCCGCTCCGGCAGCTAGTGCTCCTGCAGTTACTGCAGCAACACCAGCACCAGTTACCGCTGCGCCAGCAAGTAAGCCGCCTGTGCCGCATCATCCAAGTGCTGGTAGCCAACCTAAAACCGGTGCTGTACATGCATCACCTGCAGTTCGCCGCTTAGCGCGCGAATTTGGCGCTGATTTAACCCAAGTGAAAGGCTCTGGCCGTAAAGGACGTATTCTGAAAGAAGACGTTCAAGCCTTCATTAAATATGAACTTAGCCGACCTAAAGCGAGTGCTGCCACAGCGGTTGCTGGTGGCGCGGGTGGCTTGAATGTGATTGCAGCGCCTAAAGTTGATTTCAGTAAGTTTGGTGAAGTGGAAGAAGTGCCATTAAGCCGTATCCAGAAAATCTCTGGGCCTAACTTGCATCGTAACTGGGTGACGATTCCACATGTGACTCAATTTGATGAAGCTGATATCACTGAATTAGAAGCATTCCGTAAACAACAAAATACACTTGCAGCTAAGAAGAAAGCGGATTACAAAATTACTCCGTTAGTATTTATGATGAAAGCCGTGGCGAAAACACTGGCAGAATTCCCTGTATTTAACTCAAGTTTAAGCCCTGATGGCGAGTCGTTAATCCAGAAGAAATATTTCCATATTGGTGTAGCGGTTGATACGCCAAACGGATTAATGGTGCCAGTGGTTCGTGATGTCGATAAGAAAGGCATTGTAGAGCTTTCTCGTGAGTTAACGGATATTTCAATTCGTGCCCGTGATGGCAAGCTGAAGTCAGCAGACATGCAAGGTAGCTGTTTTACTATCTCTAGTTTAGGTGGCATTGGTGGTACAGCATTTACCCCAATCGTTAACTATCCTGATGTGGCTATTCTTGGGGTATCAAAATCAGAAATGAAGCCGAAGTGGAATGGCACTGATTTTGAACCTAAGTTGATGTTGCCACTATCGTTATCATACGACCACCGTGTGATTGATGGGGCAATGGCTGCCAGATTTAGCGTGACATTATCAAGCATTCTTAGCGATATTCGTACGCTAATTTTGTAAACAAAAAGGCTGCTCATATTGAGCGGCCTTTTTATTCTTATCACTAGGATTGTGATCAGTATCAAACAAAGGGTAAAATGCGGCCACCTTACAAGATTTGACCACATTTTGCAGTTTGGACGGTTTTTCCGCCAACGATAGATAAAATAGAGGAAAACATGAGTAACGAAATCAAAACTCAGGTAGTAGTACTAGGTGCCGGCCCAGCAGGTTATTCAGCAGCTTTCCGCGCTGCAGATTTAGGTCTAGAGACTGTGATTGTAGAACGTTTTAGCACCCTTGGTGGTGTATGTTTGAACGTGGGTTGTATCCCATCAAAAGCACTTTTACACGTCTCTAAAGTCATTGAAGAAGCTAAAGCCGTTGCCGATCACGGTGTTGTTTTTGGTGAGCCTAAAATTGATTTAGACAAGTTACGCGGCTTTAAAGAAAAAGTAGTAGGTCAACTGACTGGCGGTTTAGGCGGAATGTCTAAAATGCGTAAAGTTGATGTGGTAAATGGTTTAGGTAAATTCACTAGCCCAAATACAATGGAAGTGACAGCTGAAGATGGCACTGTAACAGTGGTTAACTTTGACAATGCCATTATTGCAGCGGGTTCTCGTCCAATTAAACTGCCATTTATCCCACATGAAGACCCACGTATTTGGGATTCAACTGATGCTTTAGAACTGAAAGAAGTTCCTGAAAAGTTATTAGTGATGGGCGGCGGTATTATCGGCCTAGAAATGGGTACGGTTTACTCGTCTTTAGGTAGCCAAATTGACGTAGTTGAAATGTTCGACCAAGTTATTCCTGCTGCTGATAAAGATATCGTTCGAATTTATACTAAAAAGATTAAGAAGAAGTTTAACTTAATCTTAGAAACCAAAGTAACTGCAGTTGAAGCGAAAGAAGACGGCATTTATGTTTCTATGGAAGGTAAGAAAGCCCCATCTGAGCCAGTTCGTTACGACGCAGTATTAGTTGCTATTGGTCGTACACCAAACGGAAAAGGCCTAGACGCTGAAAAAGCTGGCGTAAATGTAGATGAGCGTGGCTTTATCAATGTTGATAAGCAAATGCGTACTAACGTACCTAATATCTTCGCTATCGGTGATATCGTTGGCCAACCAATGCTTGCGCACAAAGGTGTGCATGAAGGTCATGTTGCTGCTGAAGTTATTTCTGGTCTTAAGCACTTCTTTGACCCTAAAGTTATTCCTTCAATTGCATACACAGACCCTGAAGTCGCGTGGGTTGGTCTTACTGAGAAAGAAGCCAAAGAGCAGGGCGTAGCCTATGAAACTGCATCATTCCCATGGGCTGCAAGTGGCCGCGCAATTGCTTCTGATGCAAGTGACGGTATGACCAAGCTCATCTTCGATAAAGAAACTCATCGCGTTATCGGTGGTGCTATCGTTGGTGTTAATGGCGGTGAATTACTTGGCGAAATCGGCCTAGCAATTGAAATGGGTTGTGATGCTGAAGATTTAGCCTTAACCATCCATGCTCACCCAACGTTACATGAATCTGTAGGTCTTGCGGCTGAAGTTTATGAAGGTTCAATTACTGATTTGCCAAACCCGAAGGCAAAAAAGAAAAAGTAACATGTAGTTATTTGTAGCAATTTGTATCAAAGCACCTTTCGAGGTGCTTTTTTTTGCTCTAAATTTACTTTTAGGTGATATATTCAAATATAGTATTAAATTTAATTGTTTTTGTTGTTGCAGGCATAAAGCCATTTAGGTTCACATAGAAGCGCTTAGCATAATAAAATCAATAAAAGAGTAACCCAGTCATAATGATAAAAGGCATTAAATCGTTTCTCACCTTGGTCGTTCTTACCCTTAGTTGCAGCTTTCCAAGCGTGGCTGACGATCTTGTCCAACGTTTATTTAATATCAAAGATGGCCTGGTTAATTACACTATCAATGACATTGCATTTGATGATTATGGCTATGTTTGGCTGGCAACTGAGCAGGGAGTATTTCGTGTTAGCGATACTGTTACCCGCCGCATTGATCAACCTGATAGTGATAATGCATTAGCTGCAGAAAACATTCATCTTATCGCTAAGGTGACTTCTCAGCGCCTTCTAGTCGCTTCTGGCACATCGCTTTACCTCTACGATATTAAACTCAATCGTTTTTCAGATGACATTATTGCCGGCCTCATAACTAGTGATGATTCTATTGTTGACGAAACACGTCTAGATAATGGTAACTTAATTCTGCTTACCCGTTTAGGTCAGGTGCTTGAGTTTGATGTGAATTCATTGTCAATCTCAGCGCTAACAGCCCAAGAATTGGATAAGACATTGCAATGGAATAGTGTTAATCAGCTAAGTGATGGCCGCTATATTTACTCATCCGCCTATGAAGTTGTGATAAAAAATGCCTGGGGCGAATTGATAAAACAAGTTAAGCGACCTATAGATAATATGTTGATTAAAAAGCTATTTGTAGATGCTGAACAGCGTATTTGGATCTTAAGTAACAAAGGCTTATATGAGCTAACCCTTCAAAGCTATCGGATGACTGCTACCACAGCGCTTCCTTTTGATATTCGTGGCGCGGTTGAAGGTAGTCGTGGTCATTTGTGGCTTAATACCAGAAGTGGGCTATTTTCATGGGATAAGCAATCATCGAAGGCAATTTCATATAAAGAGGAATTAAAAAATGATGCTGACGTTGATTATATCGACGATATGGCTGTTGATGACGATGGTTTAATTTGGCTTGGCGGCGCAGGCGAAGGTTTAGCGTTACTGGCAATAGCTCCTGAATTTTTATTGGAAAGTTACACTCATTCATCAACTTATCAAATTGAAGATGACATGATTTGGAGTATTTATGCCGAGCAAGATAAAGTTTGGCTCGGCGGTGATGGTGGCTTGACCATTGTTGATAAATCAACCAAGACTTCAAAATATCTTATCCCTGCAGGCTTTGAAGCGAGAGATTCAATTTACGGCGTTAATGAGCTTGATAATCAGCATATTGTGGTAACAACAACCAGTGGACTGTTTGTCATTAATAAACAAACTGATCAGCAAGTTGATTTTAGCCATTTTGCTGCATCAAGTGACTCGCTAAAAGGTAAATTATTATTTAACTCCTATGCAGACCCACTGTTTAGCGGCAGGGTTTGGTGGGGAGCAGATAATGATGTTTACTATTGGCAGCCAGGGTTAGACAATATCGTCACTGTGTCACCGACAGAGCATATTCTTCTATCCCACTCAGTGAACATTCGAAGTTTTTTCCGTGAAAATCATGATCGTCTGTGGATCGGTGGCGCAGGTCTATTTGGCTATATAGATAGCAATAATAATGTCACTTCATTAAACGCAGCGTTAGGCATTAACCACAAGGATATTATGATTACTAATATCCACCAAGTTGATAATACAACCCTGTGGTTAGGGACTCGCCAAAATGGGGTCATTGTTTTTGACACCCAAACCCATGAGATTTCATCCATGAGTGACTATTGGCATGTTGATTGCCCGACGATTTACTTTATCGAGCAAACTGAAAAAGATCATTTGGTTGGCTGCAGCTCTTCGGTCATTAGACAAAATAAACAGACAAAAGCCATTGATGTATTTTTTACTAGCGATGGATTTATTGGTAATGAGTTTAATGAGTCAGCAGCTTATTATGACCCTAATGCAGGCTTATATATTGGCGGCCCTAATGGGGCGATGTTAGTTGATATTGATAAGCTTGCACCTCGAGTAAGTAATGATGATATCGCCCTTGAGTCCATTGCGATTTACTATGAGGACAATACAGAGTATCACTTGATACCTGAATCCTTTAACTTAGTGCGCCCTGGGGCTAACTTAATCAGTTTTCAAATAACCACTTTCGACTACGTGAATGAAACGCCAATCAGCTTAAAGTACCGTTTGCTTCATGAGCATAATAGCTTAGATAGCCAGTATATTTATCTGCAAGGCCAAACTCAGATTAATATTGCTGACTTAAAAGCGGGTAAATATACCCTAGAGCTATTGCATAAACAGCATGGGGTGTGGGCAAGCAGTCCGTTTCAATTTAGTTTTAAGGTTGAACAATTTTGGTGGGCGTCACAGTGGTTTAAAGCCTTAGTGCTTTTTGCCATTCTTTTTGGGGTATTTACCTCTTTATGGCTTCGTAAAAAACAAATAAACCGTGTTATTGGTATTAATCAGGCATTAAGGGAAAGTGAAGACAAATTACGTCAATCACTGCGCGGTAGCGATTCAGATTTATGGGAGTGGCAAGCTAGCACTAACCAAATCCAATTTGATAATAAATCGGGTCTGTTGGGTGAGAGAAGAAAGTTATCTTATCTCGTGCCTGATATACCGATTGTTGCCGCCGATAAAGATAACCTCCAGCAGCAATGGCGAGCTTTGTTAAAGGGCGATAAAGAAACCATTGATGTAGAATTTAGGTATCACCGTGGTGAAGAGGCTATTGGTTGGCTGCGCATCAGAGGCCGCGCAGTTACCCGCAATCAGACTACAGGGCAATTAGAGCAAGTTGCCGGTATTTATACTGAGGTGTCTGAGCAACGTGAGCTTCAAAATGAAATTGATTTGTTTGCCAAGGCATTTGAAAACACCTCAGAAGGCATGTTAATTCTTGATAGTCGCAAGCGGGTGAAATTACTAAATACCGCAGCTGCAACTATCTTTACCAGCAAGCATGAAGCACTTGATGGAAGGGGGTTTGAGTCATTATTGTATGTGGATCATGGCTCCAAAAATATCGATGATTTATTGCAAAATAGCCGCTCATGGAATGGCGAGTTAAGCTTTAAACGGGGGAATAATGAACATTTTCCTGTTTGGGCTAATATCTCTAAAATGTCTGATAAGCGCGATATCTCACAGCACTATGTGGTGGTGTTTTCAGATATTACCCAGCGAAAACAATACGAGTCTAATTTACGGCACTTAGCCAATAATGACGTGCTTACAGGCCTTGCTAATCGAGCGATGTTTACTCGTCAGTTACAACAGATTATTGAGCAAGCTAGCCACACTAATGAAAAGTTAGCATTATTGTTTTTGGATTTAGATCGCTTTAAGCACGTCAATGACTCTTATGGTCATAGCATGGGGGATGCTTTACTCGTTGAAGCGGCTCAACGCTTAAAAAATAGTGTTGGTGATGATCATCTGGTTTGCCGTTTTGGTGGTGATGAGTTTGTCATATTGGTTCGAAATGCTGATTCTATTGATCAGATAAATTTGATTGCTGAGCAAATTTTACAAAGGTTTGCTACGCCGTTTAAATTATTTGGCCGTGAGTTTTTTGTTTCAACCAGTATTGGTATCAGCATGTGGCCTGAAGATAGCCAAGATTCTGAAACCTTAATTAAAAATGCTGATTTAGCCATGTATCACGCCAAAGAAGAAGGCCGAGGTAACTTTCAATATTACTCTGCTGAGCGCAATGCTGAAGCGCAATATCATTTGAAAATTGAAGCTGACTTACGTAGCGCCATCGAAAATAACGACTTTGAGCTTTATTACCAACCTCAGGTAGACATACTCCAAGGTGATAAATTTGTAGGGATGGAAGCGCTGCTCCGCTGGCGTCACCCTATCGAGGGCTTTATTCGGCCAGATATCTTTATCAAGGTGGCTGAATCTTGTGGATTAATTATTGATATAGATCGCTGGGTGCTGCGCCAAGCCTGTATCGATGGTGCAAGATGGCATGCCCTTTACGACCAGCCTTTTCAGCTGTCAGTCAATGTGTCTGCAGTGCAGTTTAGACAAGTTGATTTTATTGAGAATTTAAAAGCGACCTTAGCCGATACTGGTATGCCGGCAAAGTGCCTTGCTATGGAAATTACCGAAGGGGTGTTGATGAAAGAGCTGCAGGTGGCAAGATCGCATTTAACCCAGCTTAAGCAGCTTGGTATTGAGGTGGCCATCGATGATTTTGGCACCGGTTATTCATCACTGGCGTATTTAAGAAGCTTTGAGGTGAATACCTTAAAAATCGATCGCTCCTTCTTAATTGATATTGCTACTAATGAAGCTGATCAAGCCATTGTGAGCAGTATTATTGAACTGGCAAGAAACCTAAAATTACAGGTGGTCGCAGAAGGGATAGAGTCTCACGCACAAATGGAGCAAGTTTTTAGCCGAGGTTGTTATATCATCCAAGGGTATTTCTTTGCCAAACCTATGCCAAAGGCTGAGCTGGATAAGTTTATCGGGATTGGGAAAAAGCTGTAATAAAGCGAAGTTCGCATGGTTAACAGTAAGTTATAAAGGTTTTATTCATGTGAGTTTTCTCTGTTAGAATGACGCGGTAGATCATGATTAAAGATAGGATGCTTTATATGGGCCGTAAGATTGCACTGCTGTTACTACTCAGTTTATTTTCACACAACTTAATGGCTAAAGAACGCCAGTCAGTGGGATTAGTATTAAGTGGTGGCGGCGCAAAAGGCGCGGCGCATATTGGGGTGCTTAAGGTGTTAGAGCAGCATCGCATTCCGGTTGATTATATTACTGGTACCAGTATCGGCTCCTACGTCGGCGGCATGTATGCCTTAGGTTATAGCGCCGCAGAAATCGAACACATTATGCTTAACTCCCCTTGGGCTGATGGCTACTCAGATACCATTCCTCGAGAAGTACTTACTTACCGCGATAAACAACACCGCGACAAATTTAATATCCCCATTAACGTAGGTTATAAAGATGGCGGCTTAGCCGTCCCCAGTGGCTTATTACTTGGCCAAACCATGTCGCAACTATTACGTTCATCAACTGATGTGGTAGAGCAATTTGGCGATTTTGATGATCTAGCTATTCCTTATCGCGCTGTGGCAACTGATCTAGTTACTAGTCATGCAGTGGTATTAGCTCAAGGCAGTATCGTTAAAGCCATGCAAGCCTCTGCAACGGTACCCGGGGCATTACAACCGGCTGAAATAGACGGCAAGCTACTGGTTGATGGTGGCATCTCAAATAACATGCCTGTCGATGTCATTAAAGCCATGGGCGCAGATGTGGTCATTGCCATTGATATTGGCTCACCATTGGCCAGCAAAGAGCAACTTAATGGCACGATTGCGGTGTTGGAGCAGCTTTCAACCATTTTGACCAAAGCCACCACAGAGCATCAAAAAACATTATTAACCGATGATGATGTGCTGATCCGTCCTGCGATTGATGACATGAGCACCACTGACTTTGATATCATGCCTGACGCATTAGCTGCCGGCACAGTGGCGGGCGAAGCAGCGCTGCCAATGTTGACACATTTAAGTGTCAGCGCTGAAGAATATCAGGCCTATCAAGACAATAAACAACGCGCCAAATTACTACTAGTTAATCAAGTTAACCGTCCAGTGATTAAGATTGTATTTGATAATCAATCTAGAGTGAGTGAAAGCCTGTTAGATGAAGAGTTAGCTCTTAAAAAAGGCACAGTAATCACCAAAGAAGCCTTAGACGAGGGCATAAAACGGCTTTATTCCCTTAATAAGTTTCAGCGTGTTGATGCCGAGTTTGAAGACACAGAAGCTGGACGCATATTAACAGTGACCACCCATGCCAAATCCTGGGGGCCAAATTATTTTGACGCCGGTTTTAACTGGGAAGATGACTTTACCTTAGATTCAGCCATTACCCTTAGTCTGGCTTATACCATGGGTGAGCTGACTGATAATGGCGGTGAGTGGCGTAACGAAGTTCAGTTAGGTTACGACAAGCGAGTTAGCTCAGAATTTTATCAGCCATTAGACAGAGACCAAGACTTCTACATTCGTTCTAAATACGAATTCGAGATCAAAAACTGGGATTATTATGATGATAACAACCGAGTCTTTGAGCTTAAAAACACCCTAAATCAATTGGCATTTGGAGTGGGTTATAACTATTCCCACGCTGGATTAATTGAGATTGGCGCAGTGGGTGAAATAGGTGATTTAAGTAATAAAGCCGTTTCTGCCCAAGATCTTGAATATGGCTCTTATGGCGGCTATTTTTCCTTTAGTTTTGACACCTTAAATAGCATTAGTTTCCCTACAGAAGGGCAGCGGTTAACGTTTACGGCCTCGGTAAGAAATGAAGATTATAAAGGCGCGGTTATTAATGACTCTGATGAACTATCTTGGCAGTTTGAAGCGGATTGGAAAGGGGCGCTTAAGCTAGGTAACCATGCCATTGTAGGTAAAGTCGCTTTAGCCACCGTTGATGTGGACCGTGATTTTACTTTACATGTAGCAGAGCTCGGTGGCTTTTTAAATCTGTCAGGTTTTCATAAAGGCGCATTGGCAGGTGCCCATAAAGCCTTTGGCGCCTTGATTTATCAATATGATTTAGGCCGAGATGTGTTACTCAGTGATGTGCCGTTATACATAGGTACTAGCTTTGAAGCGGGTAATGTGTGGACTAATCGTGATGCAGTGGACTTTGATGACCTTATCTATGCAGGTAGCTTATATTTAGGCACTGATACCAGCTGGGGTCCTGCCGCACTTGGCTTTGGTTTGACAGATACTGGCGAGCAATCGTTTTACTTATTTTTAGGTAAAAACTTTTAATTGTTCAGTTTGAATATAAAAAGCTGCCGTATCTTTAGATAAGGCAGCTTTTTTTATGGCAGATGTTAGCAAGACACTACTACTAGATATTTTCAATCAATGATTTAAGCTGATCTAAATGTGCTAGCTGGTGGTGAGCCACTTGCCAGCGAGACTGACCGGCGAATTCAGTCGCAGGGATTGCCACCGTTTGCATGCTTGCCGCTCTTGCTGCGATCAGGCCATTAAATGAGTCTTCAATAGCTAAGCACGTTGCGGGCTCAACGCCTAAGGCCGTGGCACAATTTAAATAAACCTCAGGGTGGGGTTTGCCATATTGCAGCTTTTCGGCAGAGGCTATGGCCTCAAAATAATCCCTAATAGCCAGTTTATTCATTACTGCAGCAATTAAGTCACTGGACGATGAGGTAGCTAAGCCAATTTTTAGCCCTTGCTGCTGACAAGCTTGTAATGCTGCCACTACCCCCTGCATCGGCTTGCCTTCAGTTTCAATAAAGTGAATAACCCCATCAATAATTTGTTGGGAAACCGCTTGATTATCATACTCAGGCCAAGGGTATTTTTGATACCAATAGTGGACCAGAAGATCAATTCTCATGCCGGTGGTTTTTTCGGCATCAGCAAGAGTGATAGGCACACCCAATTGACTTAATACTGCCACCTCGACTCGTTGCCAAGCGGGCTCGGTATCAATAATGACCCCATCCATATCAAAAATAACCGCGTTAATTTTTATCAATGTCATAATAGTCCTGTTTACTGTTTTGAATATCTAAGCAATAGGGTTGAATAAGTATGTTGGTGGGTGCAAGTGATTAATATTAGCCAAATAACTATGCCTAACAGTCAAAATAATTGCAAAAAAATAGCGACAATTTGCTGAAGTAGACTCGGTTAAGTTTAAATTGTATGTATTACTTAATATATTGAATTAAATCATTTTTTATAATATTTTAAACTATCGTCTAATTTTATTTGTTTAAAGTGAGCTGTAAATTAGCCATCGAACTCAAAATTCAGATAGATTTCGCCTCCGATAGAGTGTGATCTAATTCATACTTTTGCAAACCTGTAGTATACTACGGGTCGGATTTCAAGCCCGAACCTGTGGAATGGTCATTCTCTATATTGAATGACGTTCAGTTTCGCTGTTAGGCGCAATAACAAAGAGGAATGTTGCCGTGCTAGAAGCATATCGTAAACACGTCGCAGAACGTGCTGCAGAGGGTGTTGTCCCTAAGCCATTAGATGCACAACAAGTGGCTGAATTAGTGAAGTTAGTTGAGACGCCGCCTGCTGGTGAAGAGGCCGTGATTCTTGACTTATTAGAGAATCGTATTCCCCCAGGTGTTGATGAAGCTGCCTACGTAAAAGCAGCATTCTTAGATGCAGTGGCTCAAGGCACTGTATCGTCACCCATCCTTTCAGCTGAGCGTGCTACCGAGCTATTAGGTACCATGCAGGGCGGTTACAACATTGAACCGCTTATCGCTCAATTAGATAATGATGCACTTGCGCCAATCGCGGTTACTGCGTTATCAAACACCTTGTTGATGTTTGATGCCTACCACGACGTGGTAGAAAAAATGCAAAAAGGTAATGCTTTTGCTAAGCAAGTTGTTGAGTCTTGGGCCGAAGCAGAATGGTTCTTAAACCGTCCTAAATTAGCTGAAAAGATCACCTTGACCGTATTTAAAGTATCAGGCGAGACAAACACAGATGACTTGTCTCCGGCTCCTGATGCATGGTCTCGTCCAGACATCCCATTACATGCTTTAGCGATGCTGAAAAATGCCCGTGACGGTATTGTACCTGATGTTGCTGGCACTGTTGGTCCAGTTAAAGAAATCGAAGCCCTTAAAGGCAAAGGTTACCCGCTTGTTTATGTGGGTGATGTTGTTGGTACCGGCTCTTCACGTAAATCAGCGACTAACTCAGTACTATGGTTCATGGGCGATGATATCCCTTATGCGCCAAACAAGCGTGCAGGTGGTTTCTGCTTAGGTGGTAAAATTGCCCCTATCTTTTTCAACACCATGGAAGATGCAGGCGCGCTACCAATCGAGCTTAACGTAGACAAGATGAACATGGGCGATGTTATCGACATCTATCCATACGAAGGCGTCGTTAAGCGTAACGGTAGCGATGAAGTTATCTCTACGTTCGAGCTAAAAACCGAGGTACTGCTTGATGAAGTACGTGCTGGTGGCCGTATTCCATTGATCATTGGCCGCGGGTTAACTGACCGTGCCCGTGAAACATTAGGCCTTGCGGCTTCTGAAGTGTTTGTTCGCCCACAAGATGTGGTTGCAACCAATAAAGGCTTTACGCTGGCACAAAAAATGGTTGGTAAAGCATGTGGTGTTAAAGGTATTCGCCCAGGTCAATACTGCGAACCTAAAATGACTTCAGTTGGTTCACAAGACACCACAGGCCCAATGACCCGTGACGAACTGAAAGATTTAGCATGTTTAGGCTTTAGCGCCGATTTAACCATGCAGTCTTTCTGCCACACTGCGGCTTATCCTAAACCTATTGATGTGAACACTCACCACACCTTACCTGATTTCATCATGAATCGTGGCGGTGTTGCACTGCGTCCAGGTGACGGGGTTATTCACTCTTGGTTAAACCGTATGTTACTACCTGATACCGTTGGTACTGGTGGTGATTCACATACCCGTTTCCCAATCGGTATTTCATTCCCAGCCGGTTCTGGCCTAGTAGCATTTGCTGCTGCAACAGGTGTTATGCCTCTTGATATGCCTGAATCAATTTTGGTGCGCTTTAAAGGTGAAATGCAACCAGGTATCACCTTACGTGACCTAGTTCATTCTATCCCGCTTAAAGCCATTGAAATGGGTCTGTTAACGGTAGAGAAGAAAGGCAAAATTAACGCTTTCTCTGGCCGCGTATTAGAAATTGAAGGTCTTGAGCAACTTAAAGTTGAACAAGCATTCGAATTATCTGATGCATCAGCAGAACGAAGTGCTGCAGGTTGTACGATTAAGCTAGATAAAGAGCCAATCATTGAATACCTAAACTCTAACATCGTGATGTTGAAGTGGATGATTTCTGAAGGTTATGGTGACCGCCGTACCATCGAGCGTCGTATTACAGCGATGCAAGAGTGGTTAGCAAACCCAGAGCTAATGGAAGCAGATGCAGATGCTGAATATGCTGAAATTATTGAAATCGATTTGAACGATATCAAAGAGCCAATTCTTTGTGCGCCAAACGATCCAGATGATGCGGTATTACTATCATCAGTTGCAGAAACAAAAATTGACGAAGTGTTCGTTGGTTCTTGTATGACTAACATTGGTCATTTCCGCGCAACCGGTAAAATGCTAGAGAAGTTTGCCACGACCTTGCCGACTCGCTTATGGATTGCACCGCCAACTAAGATGGATAAAGACCAGTTAACTGAAGAAGGTTACTACGCGATCTTTGGCCGTGTTGGTGCGCGTATTGAAATCCCAGGTTGTTCACTGTGTATGGGTAACCAAGCACGTGTTGCTGAAGGTGCGACCGTTGTTTCAACGTCAACACGTAACTTCCCTAACCGTTTAGGTACAGGTGCAAATGTGTACTTAGCTTCAGCTGAGTTAGCAGCAGTAGCGGCATTGTTAGGCCGTCTACCGTCACCAGCAGAGTATCAACAATACGCTCAAGAATTAGATGCAACTGCAGCTGATACTTACCGTTACTTGAACTTTGATCAAATTGATTCTTACACTAAGAAAGCTGACAGCGTGATTTTTCAAGCTGCAGTGTAATCTTTAAAAAGTAACAATCGATATAAAAAATGCCAGCGATTAAGCTGGCATTTTTGTGTCTTGGAATTGGGATTTTGAGCGGATAGCCATTACTTTTTGATGACTAAAAATGCCCAAACCAAGTTTGGAAATACCAAACTAAGAGTATTTGATATTCATATCAATCAAGGGTTCACGTGAACCTTTTTCGGCACGAAGTCGTGCTAAATACCGTTCCCAGATTTCCACTTGTTGATTACCCAGTTCAAATAAAATCTTCCACGAAAACAAGCCGGTATCATGACCATCATCAAAAATGATTTTTACTGCATAATTGCCTACAGGCTCAATGGCAGTGATATTGACGTTTTTCTTGTGGGTGACCAAAATTGGATTGCCGTGGCGCTGCACTTCAGCTGAAGGGGAGTGAACACGTAGCATTTCGCAGCTGATATTAAACACTTCACCGCTTTCAAAGCTCACTTCAAGTAACTTAGATTTACGCTTTAATTTAAGATTGGTTACAACGGGGCTATTGGCTTGCTGGTTCATGGCATTGCTCTCTTTAAAATACTGTCAGCAACGTTAAGATACTCTTGGCTGGCAATGATAGACAATAAAAAAGGTGATAGTCCATTGTGGCACTATTCACCTTTAATTTCCTAATATCTGTGAGGCTAAATTAGTAATAGATCACAGCTAGGTTGAGATAAGCTTAAGTAATCACTACAAAATGAAGCGGCTTAAGTCTTCATCTTCTACTAGGGCATCTAAGTGATCATTGACATAGTCGGCATCAATTACAAAGGTGCTACCTGATTTTTCTGAAGCGTCATATGAAATCTCTTCCATCAGCTTTTCCATCACAGTATGCAGGCGACGAGCACCGATGTTTTCAGTGGTCTCGTTCACTTGCCAAGCCGCTTTAGCAATGCGTTCAATACCACATTCACTAAATTCAACTTTAACGCCTTCAGTCCCCATTAACGCCACATATTGCTCGGTTAATGATGCATGTGGCTCAGTTAGAATACGTTTAAAGTCATCAGCGGTGAGTGCACTTAGCTCAACACGGATTGGTAAACGACCTTGAAGCTCAGGGATTAAATCCGATGGCTTAGACATCTGGAATGCACCTGAGGCGATAAACAAGATGTGGTCGGTTTTGACCATGCCGTGTTTAGTGGTCACAGTACAACCTTCGATTAATGGCAGTAAGTCACGTTGTACCCCTTCACGTGATACGTCAGGGCCTGAGCTTTCGCCGCGCTTACAAATCTTGTCGATTTCATCTAAAAATACGATACCGTTTTGCTCTACCAAGTCGATAGCTTGCTCTTTCATGTCTTCTTGATTGACAAGTTTTGCAGCTTCTTCTTCGATAAGCAGCTTGAAGGCTTCTTTAATTTTAACCTTTTTACGGTTTTCTTTAGTTTGCCCCATGTTTTGGAACATACTTTGAAGCTGATTAGTCATCTCTTCCATGCCTGGAGGTGACATGATCTCAACACCCACTTGCGGCGCGGCTAAGTCGATATCAATTTCTTTATCGTCTAGCTGGCCTTCTCGTAATTTCTTACGGAAGATTTGACGGGTATTTGAATCATCTTTCTTTTCAGTATCCCAGTCTTCTTTTGGCTTAGGCAATAGGGCATCAAGGATGCGCTCTTCTGCAAGCTCTTCAGCGCGATGACGGCCTTTTTTCATTTGCTGTTCGCGGGTCATTTTCACGGCTGAGTCAGTTAAATCACGGATGATTTGCTCAACTTCTTTACCGACATAACCCACTTCAGTGAATTTAGTGGCTTCTACTTTAATGAAAGGCGCATTAGCTAGTTTTGCTAAACGGCGGGCAATTTCAGTTTTACCGACACCGGTTGGGCCAATCATTAAAATGTTCTTTGGCGTCACTTCTTGGCGAAATGAGGCTTCAAGTTGCATGCGTCTCCAACGGTTACGAAGCGCAACGGCTACAGAACGTTTAGCATTTTTTTGACCAATGATGTGCGAGTCTAGCTCATGGACAATCTCGCGTGGGGTCATTTCAGACATAGATAATTCCTTACGTGCTAATTTAGTAGTCGATTTGCTCAACGGTTTTATGTTGGTTGGTGAATACACATATATCACCGGCAATCGTTAATGACTTTTCTGCAATGTCACGGGCACTTAAATCGGTATTTTGTAATAAGGCTAGCGCAGAAGCGTGGGCATAGTTGCCACCAGAACCAATTGCAATTAGGTCATGCTCAGGCTGAACCACATCGCCGTTACCGGTAATGATTAATGATTCTTTGGTGTCGGCGACAATAAGCATGGCTTCAAGGTTGCGGAGCATTTTGTCGGTGCGCCAATCTTTGGCGAGTTCAACGGCTGATTTTAATAAATGGCCTTGATGCATTTCGAGCTTGGTTTCAAAACGCTCAAAAAGAGTAAATGCATCGGCTGTGCCGCCAGCAAAACCTGCGATAACTTTATTTTGGTATAAGCGACGCACCTTACGTGCATTGCCTTTCATGACGGTATTGCCAAGGGATACTTGGCCATCACCTGCGATGACAACTTGATTATTGCGGCGAACGGAAACGATAGTAGTCACGGTAAATCCTCTTAACGACTGCAGCGTAAAATAGTCTGCTGCTGGTTGATAAACTAGATATGGGGGTGGTTAATAGAAATTCAAGGGAATAAAAAAGACGCTAACAATGTTAGCGTCTTTTTTGAGTTGTTTATAAGTTCTTGGCTACTGAGGCTGAACTCTCACTTCGCTAAGTTTAGTATTCCCATAGCCAAATTTGGCAGCCATTAATGCTAGCACGCTGCAATTTATGTCTGGCACGCTCTGCGGCACGTTTTGACTCAAATGGCCCTAAGATCACTTTATGCCACACGCCAGTCGTGCCTTGGGTCGCTCTCACTTGGGCTTCTAGACCTTGAAAGGCAATCACGGCTTTCATTTCTTCAGCCTGAGCAAGCTTTCTAAATGAGGCGCATTGCATTTGGTAAGGGCCTTGAGACTTCATCGCACCTTCTGGCACTTCAATATCAATACTTTTATTTTCTAGCTCTTCCAAATAAGTCCACTGCTCCGTTGGCTTTGGCGGCAGGGCATTAGGGTCTTTTTTCGCAGGTTTTGGCGTTGGCTTTTCAACCACTTGGCTTGCTGGTGCTGACTCAGGCGTAGCATCATCAGAACTACCACTGATAAACCACAAGAAATAACCAAAACCGCCTAACAGTAAAATGACCACCAAGGTCGGCAAATAAGGAATAGAGCGCTTTTGCTGAGCTGCGCCTCTCTTTTTAGATGCCGAACGTTTTTTGGGACTAGGCTTTTTATTAGCGTAATCTCGGCTCATTTACATACGCTCTAAGGTTTCGATGCCTAACAGCGACAAACCGGTTTTTAAGGTTTTTGAAGTTAACTGCGCCAATAATAAACGGCTTTGTTTTTGCGCTTCAGTTTCAGCGGCAAGTACAGGGCAAGCTTCATAAAAACTTGAGAATTCACTGGCTAGCTCATAAACATAGGCACACATAACATGTGGCAAGCCTTTTTCTGTCATGCGAGTTAATACTTCGCCAAACTGAGCAAGCTTAGTGCCGAGTTGCTTTTCTTTATCGTGTTCAAGCACGATTTTAGCCTGACTTAAGTCAACATCTGCTGCACGTTTAAAGATGCCTGCAACACGGGTGTAAGCATAAAGTAGGTACGGAGCGGTATTACCTTCAAAGCTGAGCATTTGCTCAAAGCTAAAGATATAATCGCTGGCGCGGTTTTTTGAAAGGTCAGCATATTTAACTGAGCTAATACCCACAACGCGAGCCACTTCAAGGAGTGTCTCTTCGTCCATATCAGGGTTTTTGCTACGCACTAATTCAACGGCGCGAGTGTTTGCTTCATCGAGTAAATCCACTAACTTAACGACGCCACCACTACGGGTTTTAAATGGACGACCATCAGGGCCATTCATGGTGCCGAAACCTGTGTGCTCTAGCGATAAACCTTCACGGACGAAACCGGCAGTTTTAGCCAGTTTGAATACTTGTTGGAAATGCAGTGCTTGGCGCAAGTCGACAAAGTACAGGGCGCGATCGGCTTTTAATACATTTGAGCGGTAACGCATTGCCGCTAAATCAGAGGTGGCATATAAATAACCGCCATCTGCTTTTTGAATAATAACCGGTAGAGGCTCGCCTTCTTTGGTGCGAAACTCTTCTTGGAATACCACTTTAGCGCCATTACTTTCGCTTAATAATCCTTTAGCTGCTAAGTCTGTAACCACTTGGGCTAAATCATCGTTGTAAGCACTTTCGCCATGAACATCTTCACGGGTTAAGGTCACCCCAAGACGTTTGTATACCTCATGACAATGGGCTAACGAAATATCATTAAATTCACGCCACAGTTTGTTGCAGTATTCATCACCTGATTGCAGTGATACGACTAAGTTACGGGCGCGGGTAGCAAAGTCGCTTGATTCATCAAAACGTACTTTTGCTTCACGGTAGAAGGTTTCTAAATCAGATAGCTCAAGATCAGCTTGTTCGCCATGAGCTGCGCGAAGCTCTTCCATATATGCCAGTAACATGCCGAACTGAGTGCCCCAGTCACCCACATGGTTTTGACGAATGACCTTATGGCCTAAAAATTCTAGTGCGCGTACTACACTGTCACCAATAATGGTTGAACGTAGATGACCTACGTGCATTTCTTTGGCAAGGTTTGGTGATGAGTAATCAACTACAATGGTTTGTGATTCAGGTAAGGTGATCCCTAAATGCTCACTGTTTAATGCATCTTGCAGTTGATTCGCTAAGGCATTTTCATCAATAAAGAAGTTGATGAAACCAGGGCCTGCAATTTCAACTTTAGCCACATGGCTAGATGCCGGTAGGTTGTCGATGATTAGCTGAGCGATATCGCGCGGGTTCTTTTTAGCAACTTTGGTTAGCATCATCGCTAAGTTAGTGGCTAAATCACCATGAGTTTTATCTTTAGTGCGCTCAACTTGAATGCGAGCCTGAAAATCAGCTGGGACAATGCCTTGTTGCTTAAAAGAGTCGACGGTTTGTTCTAGTAAAGATGCAATATGTGATTTCATGGGCGTTTATCAGCACTAACTTAAAGTAAAAGACAGGAGTAACCGACTATTTTAGCCGCTTTTGATACTCGAATGCTATCTCGATAGTGTTTTTATTCGAGATTTTTTTTAAATTTCAGCAAAGCGAATTTTATCGCAGAATAAGCCAAGCTGATTACATTAAATCTTGCGGGTCGCGGTCAATGCTCCAACGGCATTTTTTACTTTCAGGCAATGCCTCAATGGTTGGCAATACTTGCTCAAAAACCTGTTGTAATCGTTGTCTATTTTTAGCTTGGAATAATAACTGGCGGCGGTATTTGCCCGCTTTACGATCCAATGGAGCAGGCATTGGGCCAATGACTTCAAACTCTTTATCTTGGGGTAATAAGCTGGCCACCTGATTGAGAAAGCTATCGGCATCTTCTGCTAAATGGGCATCGGCTCTAAGCAGCACCATGTGCCAAGCGGGTGGTAACAGGGCTTGTTGGCGCTCAAGTAATTGCCCGCGGGCAAACTTACCATAACCGTGCTGCAGTAAATCCCTTAATATGGGGTTATCACTTTGATGGGTTTGTAGTAATACTTTACCGGGCTTATCAGCACGGCCGGCGCGGCCTGAAACCTGGGTATATAGCTGCGCAAAGCGCTCTGGGGCTCGAAAGTCAGCGCTGAATAAAGCGCCATCGACATCCATTAATCCCACTAAAGTCACATCTGGAAAATGATGCCCTTTAGCTAGCATTTGGGTGCCCACTAAAATTTTATATTCACCTTTTAAAATGCCGTTGAGCTGTTTTTCTAATGAGCCTTTTCTGCGGGTGGTGTCACGATCGATCCTCACTACCGGATATTGGGGAAACTCTTGTTCTAAGGCTTGTGCCAATTGCTCTGTGCCGGTGCCATGGCCCATTAACATGGTGCTGCCGCACTCATGGCATTGATGAGGAATAGCATATTGATTGCCACAATGGTGACAGCAGATTTCATTTAAACCTTGATGAACAGTAAAAAAGGCATCGCAGCGATCGCATTCATGCAAATGTCCGCACTCATGACAAAGTAGGGCTGGCGAAAAGCCACGGCGGTTTAGAAATAGTAATACTTGGTTGCCCGCATCTAGGTGCATACGCATTTCATTGATCATTGAGGCGCTCATGCCGGCCTTAAGCGGATGGGAGCGAATATCGATAATTCCTTGCTTCACTTTTTGGGCTGCACCTGCGCGTTCGCCGAGTTCTAAGTGGGCATAACGGCCTGAAATGGCATTCTGTAGCGATTCTAGCGATGGCGTTGCCGAACCTAAAATCACTTGAATATCTTCTAAGTGGCCGCGCATAACAGCTAAATCGCGGGCGTGATAACGCACCCCTTCTTGCTGCTTAAAGCTGCTGTCATGTTCTTCATCAAGAATGATAAGCCCCGGATATGCCATTGGGGTAAATAATGCCGAGCGAGTGCCGATAATAATCGCGGCTTCACCGCTACGGGCCTGACGCCAAGCCTCTAAACGCTGGTTGTCAGTTAATGCGGAGTGAATAACGGCAATATTGACATCAAATCGGCGCTTAAAGCGGTTAATGGTTTGCGGTGTTAAGCCTATTTCAGGCACCAAAATCAGCGCTTGTTTACCTTGCTTTAGGATAGTTTCTAATACTGACAAATAGACTTCGGTTTTACCAGATCCAGTAATGCCCTCTAATAAACTGCAATGAAACCCTTGCTGCTGATTAAGGATAGATACTGCCACTGCTTGCTGTTTATTAAGTTTAAGTGGGGTTTCTGTCATGACCAATTGTTGACGCCAGCTTAAGTCGGCGGCATTGGTGATGTGTTGGCGCTCAACCCAGCCTTTATCTTCAAGGGCTTTTAAGGCCAATTTACTGAGCTCTTGGGTGGTAAATTCATCTTGGCTGATGGCCGACTGCTGCAGTAATTCGAATAATTTCTTTTGTGCTGGCGCTCTTTTGAGCACGCTGATATCGACTTGCTTGCCTTGCTCGTTTAACGCAAATACAGTCACAGTCTGCGGTTGAGCACTTGACCCTTTACGCAGGGCAACCGGTAAGGCTTGGCTGAGCATTTGCCCTTGGCTGGCAAAGTAATATCTTGCCGCCCAAAGTGTTAATTTGTACAAACTTTCAGGCAGTAACGGTTTATCATCCAGCAGTTCAGTGATAGCTTTAATCTTGTTTGCTGGCACGTCGCAGTCATCTTTAATGGCAGTAATAAGCCCAATTAGTTGCTGTCGACCAAAAGGCACTTTTACCCGCAGTCCAAGCTTTATTTGTGCTACGTTGGCTTCAGGGATTTGGTAACTAAAGGTTTGCCGCATGGGAACGGGCAATGCAACCTCAACAAACACAGGCATAAGTCATCATCATTCAGAATTGTGAAGCTCTAGTTTACTCCAGCTAGACCGTAAATAAATAGGATAAGAGAAAATTGATGTTAAAAGGATTATTTAGCAAACATACCCTAGCACTGTCTGTGTTTTTATTTTCGTTTAGTGCCCAAGCAGCGCTGAGTCATATCAGTATCAATAGCCGCCATTTTAAGCTAGATCAGCATCCGCAATTAAAGCTTAATATTGTGGCCGCTAACGATGATCTTTCACGGCTGAGTTTTCACTTACGTCAAACCGTTGGAGCAAATGAGGTTGTTGAGGAGTTAATGCTGCAACCAGTGAGTCGCTTTATGCTCTATGCCATAGGTCTTGATGATGTCAGTGACTCTAATGCTAAGCTGATTGTCAGTGAATATAAGGGCAATAGCTGGCAGCAGTATGCGGTATTGTCGGTATTTGATGCCCCTTACATAAAGCAAAATGGTCGCAGTGATATTAAAATCGATGCCGCTAAAGCACTCAAAAAAGTCCCGTTAGCTGCAACACCAGCCGAAAAGGATCCTATTATTGTAACGGCGAGTAATAACAGCAATAACAGTCAAGCTTGTATGGTTGAGCGTAATAACACTGAGACCTTATGGGGGATTGCGTCACGTTATGCTACATCGTGGAATACCCATGTTTATGGGGCGATGTTAGCGCTTTATGAGGCCAATCCTCAGGCGTTTTCACAGCAGAAAATTCACTTAATCAAACAAGATGTGCCATTGCGATGCCCGACAAAAGTTCAGTTGAATCAATATATAACAAAGGCTGATGCGAAGCTTGAATTTGAGTCGATAGAAGCTAAACACCGTAGCCAATAAATAGCACTTGTTTGGTCTGGACACATACTGTACTATTGCGCGCCTAAAACACTATTGTTATTAACGCATGTGGTGCTCAACTTCGGGTTGGGAGAGCGACGTGGCCTCTATTAAAAGGTAATCCAAATGAAAACAGGTATCCACCCAGACTACGCTGAAATTACTGCAACTTGTACTTGTGGTAACATCATTAAAGTAAATTCAACTGCTGGTAAAAACTTGCACTTGGACGTATGTGGCGCATGTCACCCATTCTACACTGGTACTCAGAAAGTTGTAGACACTGGTGGTCGTATCGACAAATTCAACAAGCGCTTTGGTGCACTTGGTAAAAAATAATTGCTCTTGCAATTATTTTAAGAAAAAGACGCTTCGGCGTCTTTTTTTGTAGCTGTCACTTTTTACACAAATTTATTTTCAGCTGAATAAAGTTTTTGGTTATAAATTATATAAACTCAACTGAGTTAATAATATTGTTATTTAGACAAACTTTTGACAAGTTTAAGTAGCATTTTACGGTTTTTATTAGCAAATCTTGTTATTTGTCTACATTTTTAAGTCCTTGATTCTTAATGTGATGGTTAATTTTTTGATTAAAAAATATAACTTGACCAAATTCTAATTATTAAAGGTAACTTTTGTTATTTTTTGATTTATAATCCCAGCAGAAAGCGATCGCTGACGGATTAGTTTGATCTCAAGTTATTTTTAACTGGCCTCGTTTTCGCAGAATTACTTTTACTTCGCCGTATCACTTGCCTCACTCAGGAAAATACAATGCCAGATTTTCGCCAACAAGCTCTCGATTACCATGAATTCCCAGTTGCAGGTAAAACTGCTGTAACCCTCACTAAACCAGCGCAAACCAGTCATGATCTGTCGCTGGCATACAGTCCTGGTGTGGCAGAGCCGGTAAGAGAAATTGCGGCAAACCCTGATGACGCATATCGTTATACTAATAAAGGTAATACCGTTGCGGTGATTTCTAACGGTACGGCAATTTTAGGCTTAGGTAACTTAGGCCCATTAGCATCAAAACCTGTAATGGAAGGTAAGGCATTACTGTTTAAGCGTTTCGCCAATATTGATTCAGTTGATATTGAAGTGAAGCACAGAACTACGGCAGATTTTATTAATACGGTTGAGTCGATTGCAGATACCTTTGGCGGCATTAATTTAGAAGATATCAAAGCGCCTGAGTGTTTTGAAATTGAAAGAGAGCTTATTGCCCGTTGTAATGTGCCTGTGTTTCATGATGATCAACATGGTACGGCTATCGTAACTGCAGCAGGCATGTTGAACGCACTTGAAATTCAAGGCAAAAAAATTGAAGACGCAGTATTTGTTTGTTTAGGTGCAGGTGCTGCGGCCATTGCTTGTATGACCATGATTGTTAAGTGTGGCGCTCAGCGTGAAAATGTTTACATGCTCGACAGACAAGGCGTAATCCATACTCGCCGTGAAGACATTAACGAATACAAAGCCTTGTTTGCTAACAACACAGACAAGCGTACCTTACAAGATGTGATTAAGGATGCCGACGTATTCTTGGGGCTTTCTGGCGCTGATTTATTAACTGCTGATGACATTGCGCTAATGGCACCAAAACCAGTTATTTTTGCTTGTTCAAACCCAGATCCTGAAATTAAACCTGAGTTGGCTCACTCAATCCGTCAAGATTTGATTATGGGTACCGGCCGTAGTGATTACCCAAACCAAGTGAATAACGTATTGTGTTTTCCTTTCATTTTCAGGGGCGCATTAGACGTTCGAGCCAGTGTCATTAATGATGAAATGAAAATTGCTGCAGTTAAAGCGTTAGCGGCAATTGCTAAAGAACCGGTTCCCGCAGAAGTATTAGCAGCCTACCCACATGTTAATTCATTAAGCTTTGGCCCAGAGTACGTGCTGCCTAAGCCAATGGACCCTCGTTTATTGAAAAATATCGCCAGTGCGGTATCTCAGGCGGCCATTGATTCAGGTGTCGCGGTATTAGATAAGGTACCCACTGACTATTAATCTATTAATGGTTAGATATTCACCTTAGTTAGAAGGGGCATTAGCCCCTTTTTTATTGGCTGAAAATGGCGTTAATAATAAACGAGTTTGACTGCTATAATTAAATGATGCTGAGTAAATGTCACTATTATTTTTGCAAGATTGCAGCAGATAATATAGCTAAATAAGATTATTAAGCCTAAGCTCACTTTTTTAAAACTGCGACAGCATTTTTTTATTAAACAAGTGATAGTATGACGCGTTCAATATAAGGCGAGACTATTAGTATAAAGTAAACGCGTTTAGCATAAACTGAACATGTGATTTTAATATTATTTTTCTAAACTATTTCTCTAATAATAAAAATGTACTCGCAATAAAATAACAATAACTAATTCCCCTTGAGTGCTGTGTTTAAGCAGGATGCTGATAAATGAAATTAACGAAAATGCTAACCAAAAAGCTGATCAGTTTTTGGCTGTTATCGCTCACGGCTGTGGGCTTTATTTTTTTGGTGGGTGCTATGGTCAGTTTCACGCAACTGACCTATAAATTTCAGCAGCAAAAAGTCGATAAGTTAGGGCTGATGTTAGTTGAACACTATCAATCTAGGAGCCAATCCGCAAACCAATCCAAGAGCCAACCCAAGTATCAGTGGGATTTACATGCATGGCTACCGCCTATGCTGATGGCTTTTAACGCCAATTCATTTAAGTTGACCCGTGGTGATGATATTTTATTTGAGTATTACTCCCCTACGGCAGATCAATATCCCACTCTATATAAGCATACGCTTGATAAGTCGTCTAATTTAGCGATGGAGCTAAATTTGCCTCAGCCTTATCTAGTACAACAATTGGGGTGGTATGAATATATCAGCTTGTTTATTGCTTTAAGCGCCATTGGACTGTTTGTCCGTTTTGGATTGCGCTGGTTTACTGAAGAGTTAGACGGCATTGAACATATTGCTCAGCGTAGTCATTTGATTTTGGATGGAGAGCATCAACAAGCATTGCAATATGCGGCTAAGGCCAGACCACGACTGATTAACCGTGCCATGACAAAGTTACTTGTGCAACTGCAAGATGCCCAAAAAGAGCGTGGCCGTTTTGATCAGTTTATTCGCTCGAATACCTTTTTGGATCCCAGCACCCGCATTGGTAACCGAATATTTTTTGAAAACCGTTTGGAGGCGTTAACGCACCAAGAAACCATGATTGCTCATGGAGTAGTGGTGCTGATGAACTTTGACGACTTAGATTTATTGCAGCAACAACATGGTGTTGAAGAAGTGAATGAGCAGCTTAATGACTTAGTGCAAGCTGTACAAAGGTTGCTGGTGAGATTTGAAGAGTCCATTTTTGCTCGCTACAGTTTTAATCAATTTGTCGTGGTAGCGCCGCAACTTTCCCTTGCTGAAGCGGACAGTTTAGCCGGCAAACTGCTTAAAATTGGCATTAGCCAATTACAAAATCAGTCTGACTCTCAAGATAATTATATTCATTTGGGGGCGGCCTTTTATAAGGCTGGCGATCAGCAGCAGCAGATCGTTGAAGAAGTCGAAATGGCCTTGAAAGCAGCGCAATTGCAACGAAATAATAACTGGTTTATGTATGACAAAGGCGCTGTGGATAAAGAGATCGCCAAAGGATCGGTGCGTTGGCGCAGTTTCTTAGAAAGCACCTTAGTTAACCGCCGCTTTGTGACTGTTACTAAAAAAGTGATTGATAGCGATGGCGCAACTTGTCATCAGGAAGTCTTTAGCCGGGCTATTGATAATCAAGGTAATGAGGTTAGGGCGACGTTATTTATACCTATGGCCAACAAATGTGGCTTGATGCCGCAAATTGAGCGGCAATTAATTGAAACTGTATTGTTTGAGCTAATGGCTAATAACCAACAGCATTTTAGTGTTAATTTAAGCCTCGATTCGCTAACCAGTCGCGCTTTTACGCGCTGGCTACAAACCACATTACTTGAGCATCGCCCTTTAGCATCAAGGCTTACTTTTGAAGTGGCTGAAAATATTGTGGTCAAACATCAACAAGACTTGGTAGCCACGCTCGAAATGCTTCGCAAAATAGGAGCCAGGTTGTGTGTTGACCATGTGGGCTTGCAAGTTGTGGGCACTCACTATATTCAAGAGTGTCATTTTGACTTAGTAAAATTGCATCGCTCTATTATTCACCAAATCCATTTAAAGTCAGAAAACCAATTGTTTATTCGTAGCTTAATTGGTGGCTTATATCGCGCTGAAGTGCAGGTATTTGCTGAAGGTGTCAGCAGTTTTGAAGAGTGGCAAACTTTAAAAATTCTCGGTGTTAGTGCCGCCCAAGGTGACTTTTTTAACCATTAGTATTGACCTTGTTTGGGCTAGCTTAAAAGCGTTTTGCTATAAATTGGTACAATAATTGTATCTTACTGTATCAGTAACGACTCATAGTGGGTCGTTATCGGTAGCCGTTCTGGGAGCAATGATAGATTTTGGCCATTTACTCAGCAGATTTTAGCACATTTAACAGTGATAGCATGTTTGATGAACAAGTGTGAAACTTGTATATCTTCGTTTAACAACCTATCTTATGTATAATGGAAAATTAGCCAAATATTACCCTATAAAATTAAGGGACTAAAGGTTAAAATGACACTCGTTATTTTTTTGACACTTTTTTAGTCTTAGTTGGCTATAGTCGTTATGACATCTCGGTAAGTGCGCTATTTTGATGTTGTATAATTGGTTTGATTTTGGCTGCGTAGAGTTGCTTTTCTATGTCATTACATTTGCGAGTCATTGAAGCACAGGGTTTTGAATGAAAAATGGTTTTTTGAACACATTAGCTTTTTGGCGCAAGCCTCAGCCTACTACAGAGTTAGGCTTATACCTTGGCGCGGATATGATTTCAGTTTTTCAGACTAATATTGTCAGCAATGCTGAACAACAAACTGATTCAAAAACAAAATCCTTTGTAAACTCGGCTAAAAACAGTGTTATTCATCAAATCGCTTTTAATGGCGATAATTACTCAAAAGCCTTTGAAATGCTACAGCAAGAATTTGGTGCAGCTAAGCTTCAAATTGTTTTGAGCGAAGCCTTTTATCAGTTAGTCACTGCCGACAAACCCAATGTACAAGCACAAGAGTTAACTCAGGCGCTATTGTGGTCGGTTAAAGATTTAGTTTCAGAGCCTGTTGGCAACATTCAATTAGATTACTTTGAGTCTTCGTTAAATACATCCGGAAAAATTAATGTGGTGGTAGCCAATAAAGCGCAGCTGTCACAATTGGCACAAGCTTGTGAGCATCATGGTTTTGTCATTAGCGGCATCAGCATTGAAGAACTTGCCATGACCCACTTATTTGACGATGAGTCAGCCCACATGATTGTTAGTCATGTATCAGGGCAAGAGTTGCTATTAACCGTGGTTAAGCAAGGCGAGCTATTAATGCAGCGCCGAGTGCGCGGTTTCAGTCAAATAGATAGCGCCAGTGCCCAAGACTTACAATATGGATTAGCCGATAATTTGAGTTTAGAAATCCAACGCTCAATGGATTACTTCGAGAGCCAATTACGCCAAGCGCCAGTTCATTCGATTAATTTACTTATCAGTGGTGAATCCCAAGCCTTGGTGCCTTTGGTTGCACAAAACTTTAATCAAACGGTCAGTGTGATCTCACACGACTCAGTAAATGGTCATTTTGCCGCCATGGCATATGCGCAACTCGCTGGAGGTGTTAAATGATCAAAACCACGGTTAACCTGTTTAGCGTAGACTTATTGCCCGCCAAGTTAAGGCTATCTTTTGAGCGCATGATGCTGGCGGTTGCCGCCGTAGTTGTGCTCAGCCTTATCGCCTGGGGTGTTGGTTTTTGGTTGGAGTCGACTCTTGCCAGTCAGCACGGCGCATTATCAAAGCAAAAGTTGCAATTAGACAACCAAAAAGCGGCGTTAGAGCTGCAATTATCCACCCGTCAACCGGATGCGGATTTAGTTGCTAAAGTCGAGCTTGAGCAGCAACGTCTAGAGTTAAAGCAATTATTATCAGATGAAATAAAACAACGAGATAACATGATAAGTCATGGCTACGCAGGCCTGCTCACCGATCTTGCCTCTGTATCTGATAGTTCTGTGTGGCTAAACCGTATCGTGATTAATCAGCAATATTTTGAATTTGAAGGTTTTGGCTCTCACCCCCAGAGCATTCCGCTATGGGTTGAGCGATTAAAAACCACTGAAACCCTTAAAGGTTATGCCTTTGCCACCATGACAATGGATAGAGGCGAAAACCAGCCTTTGGCGTTTAAGTTGGCGAGCACTGCTGAACAGGGGGCGAAGCAATGAAGCAAACATGGCAAAAACTCGCCACTCAGTTTAATGAGCTTAGTCAGCGCGAAAGAGTATTGATTGCCCTTGCCAGCATAATTGTTGTCGCAATGCTGCTTTATTTTCCGGTTGAAACTATCTGGAAAGAAAGATTAAAGCTGTCACATCAAGTCACGCAAATTGAATCTGAAAATGATATTTCAGAGCAACAAATTGCGCTTTATCAGCAGCGATTAGCCATGGATCCTAATAGCGATTATCGCAATAGATTGACCATGATTGAGCAGCAAAATCAGCAGATGGATGCCAATTTAGAAAGCCAGATGATCTCCATGGTGCCAGCCAATTATATGCCGACAGTATTAACCACTTTGCTGGGTAATATTAACGATGTGAAGTTAGTGTCATTTTCCTCTATCGCCCCGCAGCCACTTATTGAGGTGGGCGAAGAAGACAAAATGAACTTATATAGCCATGGTATTCGCTTGACCCTAGAAGGGCGCTATTTTGCTATTTTAAAATTTATTCAGTCCATTGAAGCGATGCCAGACAAATTATATTGGAAGCGTCTCGATTACCATGTTGAGCAACACCCCAATGCCACAGTAGAAATAGAGCTTTATACCTTAAGTATTAATAAGGAGTTTATTAGTGTTGCACAATAAGCAGATACTCATAATCACCTGTGCTATCAGCCTAAGCTTTCTGCTATTCAGTAGCTTAAGTTTTGCAAAAGCATTGAGAGATCCGACACTACCAGGCAAAGGCTACGCAGTGTCATCGACACAAGTTAATCGTCCGGGCTCATTAGTACTTAATAGCATAATGCATAGTAATAAACCCCATGCGGTGATTAACAACAAAATATTTTTTGTTGGTGATCGCGTCGAAGGGGTACGAATTGAATATATTGGAAAGCAATACGTTAATTTAGCTGATGGCAGAAAATTAACGCTATTTCAATCGATAACAGAGCGATAGGAAATCAATAATAATGAATGTAATTAAGTATATAACCCCTCTGCTATCCCTGTGCTTGTTGGGCTGTCAAACGACAGACAGACCCGATCCAACCACGTCTAAAAGTGAGCTGAGTCAATCTCTTGAGCAAGCACAAGCGGCGCAAAATATTGTCCCGCCGCCAGCGCAAATGCCTGAAGATGTGCAGCGTGAATTAAATGGTTCAAGTTCCCTTGGCAGAACCAGTGCATCTTTACCGACTGAGCGCCGCTTTGATGTGTCTGCTAACGATGTTGATGCAAAAGTGTTTTTCCCAAGTTTAGTCCAAGGCACCCCTTTAAGTGTGGCGGTGCATCCTGATGTGACGGGCTCTATTTCTGTATCGCTCAATGGCGTGACGCTTTCTGAAGTGATTAAAGTGATTGAGGACATTTATGGTTATGAAGTTAGCCAAGATGGCCGTATTTTACGGATCTTCCCAGCGGGCATGCGCACTGAAACCTATCCGTTAAATTATATTTATATGGAACGTGAAGGCTTATCACTAACCTCTGTCAGTTCTGGCCGTATCTCAGATAGTAATGACAACTCAAACTCTAATTCAAACAGCAATAGTTCAAATAACAGTAATAGCAATAGCTCAAATAACAGCAGTAATAATAGCAATAACGATGGTAACGATAATACCAACGGCACCTTTATTCGCTCGACCACCAAGTCAAATTTTTGGGGTGAGCTAGAAAAAACCTTAGTATCAATTATTGGCGATACCGGTGGTGGACGCCAAGTGGTGATTACCCCTCAAGCTGGCTTAGTAACTGTGAGGGCTTTTCCAAACGAGCTACGCCAAGTCAGCACCTTTTTAAATATTGCAGAAACCCACTTACAGCGTCAGGTTATTCTGGAAGCCAAGATTTTAGAAGTGACCTTATCTGATGGTTATCAGCAAGGTATTCAATGGGATAACGTATTAGGCCATGCAGGTAGCACAGACATTAGTTTTGGCACTTCACCGGGTAATGGCTTAAGCGATCAAATTACTAATGTGATAGGTGGGGTGACCTCTGTCAGCTTAACCGGTACCGACTTTAGCACCATGATAAGCCTGCTGGATACCCAAGGGGATGTAGATGTACTTTCAAGCCCTCGGGTGACCGCATCTAACAACCAAAAAGCAGTGATCAAAGTGGGTAATGATGAGTACTTTGTTACTGACGTATCATCAACCACGGTTGCAGGAACAACGCCAGTGACCACGCCGCAAGTTGAACTCACGCCATTCTTTTCGGGGATAGCCTTAGATGTGACCCCGCAAATTGATGGTGAAGGCAATGTCTTGTTGCATGTTCATCCATCAGTGATTGATGTGTCTGAGCAAATCAAAGAAATTAAAGTGAGTGGCTCATCATTAGAGCTGCCATTAGCGCAAAGTGAAATCCGTGAATCTGACACTGTGATAAAAGCGTCATCAGGTGATGTGGTGGTGATCGGTGGCCTAATGAAGAGCGAGAATATTGAAATCGTCTCTAGAGTGCCGCTACTGGGTGATATTCCTTTCTTAGGGGAAGCATTTACCAACCGCAGTAAATCAACCAAAAAAACCGAGCTTATCATTATGCTTAAGCCTACGGTTGTTGGCGCAGACACCTGGACCAATGAGCTAAAACGTTCAAAAGACCTGTTAGATCGTTGGTACCCAGAGCAAGAATAGCGATGTAAGCACGAGCAAACATTATGTATCAGCAGCACTTTGGCCTGAGTCAGTTACCGTTTACGCTTACGCCAAATACACAGTTTTTCTTTGGTTTGACGCCCCATGTGGAGGCGTTACAAGTGCTGCAAACTGCCATCGCTAATGGTGAAGGCTTTATTAAAGTAACTGGTGAGGTAGGGACAGGTAAAACGCTGATTTGTCGTAAGCTGATGAACGATTTACCGACTAATTATCACTGCGCATATATACCGAACCCTTATTTAACCCCTGACGAGCTTCGTTGGGCGTTAGCGGCGGAGCTCGGGGTTTTATTAACTGAAAACCTCAATCAGCAGCAACTTACCAGCTTAATTCAAAGCCGTTTACTTGAGCTCAACAGCCAAGGCTTTAAAGTGATTCTGGTGCTCGATGAAGCTCAAGCCTTACCTAATAACAGTTTAGAAACGCTGCGGCTATTTACCAATTTAGAAACTGAAAGCGCCAAGTTAATTCAAGTGGTGTTGTTTGGTCAGCCAGAACTAGATAAGCGCTTACAAGACCCAGCAATACGGCAGCTAAAACAGCGGATCACCTTTAGTTATAGCCTTAGGCCATTAGTATGGGATGAAATTAAAGCGTACCTTAATTATCGCTTAAGTGTTGCAGGCTACCAAGGCAAAGGTTTGTTTAGTGATAAAGACATTAAATTAATCGCCCAAGCGGCAAGAGGCATACCACGGTTAGTTAATGTAATTGCTAATAAAGCCATGTTGCTGTGTTATGCAGAAGGGCGAGCGCAAATAAGCACATCACATTGCCGCGCAGCCATTGCCGATACTGAAGATGCCACACATCTATCACCCAGCAATACCATAAATGCTTGGGTATTTTTTATATTAATTATTAGCGCATCACTGACATGTTTATATATTGTCGATGTTGACTGGTTAGCTGTTTTAAGTGAGTCAATATGAGCGTAATAAATAAAGTTTTAAAAGATTTAGATAAGCGCCAGCAAACCGCAGTAGATGAAAATGGCGCTGCCAATACGACTGAGGCTTTTGTTACTCCCAAAGTGCAATTCCACAGTCAGTTGCAACCAGAATCAACATCTGGCTCAGCAATGGGGGCGAACCGAGGCTTATTCATCGCGCTGGTGATGATAATTACCATGTTGATATTAGGCTTCATGCTTTATCAACAAGGTAAGCAATTACAAAACCTGCAGCCTTTGGCTGAGCATAATCTTCAGTCTAAGGCTGATACTAGCAATGCCAGTGCGAAGGTAACCATAGCGCAGCAAGAGACTGAGAATAATATTACTGAGGCTGAGATTAAAGCCTCGGATCAGCTTGCAGGCGCAGAGCTAAAAGAAAGTGATCTAAATAAAAGTAAGCTAAATGAAACTGATGCTAACCAGCAATCAAAGCTAGCAAATGTAGAGCTAGTAAATGTAGCGTTAGCTGAGCAACAAGACATAGTCGTTAGTGAGCCAGCAAGCCTCAGCGCAGAAGCTAAGGCAGTAACACAACACCAAACGCTGGTTGAGCCTGAAGCCGTCAAAGTGGCTGATAAAACGGCGGATGTAAAAGTGCATTTTGCCCAACATCGCCGTTCAAGCAGCAGTGCAACCGTGGCCAATGTAAATCAAAAAGGTCACATGGCGGTTAAAGAAGTGACCTTAACTAATGAACAATTAGCGAAGAAAAAATTCGACGCAGCAGAAGTGGCTGAGCAGCAGCAAAAAATTGATCAAGCGATTAAAAATTATTATGAAGCTTTAGTACTGCAGCCTTCTATGCATCAAGCAAGAAAGCAACTCGCCGCGCTGTATTACTCAGTCAATAACTTAGGCAGAGCCGAGCAAATTTTAGCCCAAGGGGTGAGCCTTTTTCCTGAAGAGGTTGAATTAGCCATCTTAAAGGCAAAAGTGCAAATCGCCGCGTTTAGTCCCAATAAAGCGCTCAATACCTTGAGTGAGATAGACGATAACAGCGAATGGGCCAGAGACAAGTGGATGTTACAAAGTGATATTGCACAACAAGAAGGTCAATTTGCACTGGCAGAAGCGGCTTATCGCTCATTACTTTCCATTGAACCCTCGCAAGCGCGCTGGTGGATGGGCTTAGCTTATGCGTTAGATTCACAACAACAATACCCTCAGGCGGCAGATGCTTATCGAAAGGCAATGTCATATAGAGGTTTATCAACGGGTGCTATGACTTATATAGAGCAGCGTTTAATTCAACTAGGAGGTAGCCAATGAAACCTAAATTGAAAATGCGTTTGGGCGATCTACTAGTTCAAGAACACATTATTTCAAACGATCAGTTAATGCAGGCTTTAGCGGAGCAGCGTAATTCCGGTAAAAAACTCGGTCGTACCTTAATTGATCTTAACTGTATTACTGAAGATCAATTACTGAAGTTTTTATCCCAGCAGCTTAATCTGCCTTATTTAGATATCAGTCGTCTTTCTATTCCTGCTGAAGTGGTCAGTTTGATCCCTGAAGTACAGGCGCGCCGGTATCGCTCCTTAGTCGTTGAAGCCACCGCTGACAGCGTGACCTTGGCGATGAGCGATCCTGCTGATTTACAAGCAATCGATCACCTTGAAGTGTTTGTAGCACCGAAAAAATTGACCATTGCGGTGACGCCAGAGCGACAGTTACTGGATGCCTTCGATAACCTCTATCGACGCACCGATGAAATTGCAAAAATCGCGGGTGAATTAGAAGAAGAATATGCCGCAGATGACATGTTCGACTTGGCCAGTATCACCAACAGTGACAGTGATAATGAAACCACAGTGGTTAAATTATTACAGTCGATTTTTGAAGATGCTGTGCAAATGCGTGCCTCGGATATTCATATTGAACCCGGTGAAAAAGTACTGCGTATTCGTCAGCGTATCGATGGTCAGTTACATGAAAACACCTTAGATGAAGTCAATATTGCCTCAGCATTAGTACTGCGTTTAAAGCTAATGGCTGGACTTGATATCTCTGAAAAGCGTATGCCACAAGATGGCCGTTTTAATATAGAGGTAAAAGGCCACAAAATTGATATACGTATGTCTACCATGCCGATTTATCATGGTGAGTCGGTGGTAATGCGTTTATTGGATCAATCAGCAGGCTTACTGACGTTGAATGAAACCGGTATGCCGGACCATATTTTGCAGCGCATTCGTAAACAGATTAAGCGACCTCACGGCATGCTGTTAGTGACAGGGCCAACTGGTAGCGGTAAAACCACCACCTTGTATGGCATTTTAAGTGAGTTGAACAAAGCTGATACTAAGATCATTACCGTTGAAGATCCGGTGGAATACCAATTGCCGCGGATTAACCAAGTACAGGTAAATCATAAGATAGGCTTAGATTTTTCCAATGTACTACGTACCACCTTACGTCAAGATCCCGATATCATCATGGTGGGTGAGATGCGTGATCAAGAAACCGTCGAAATTGGCCTTCGAGGCGCATTAACCGGTCACTTTGTGTTATCGACCTTGCATACCAATGATGCCATTACCAGTGCGCTACGTTTACTCGATATGGGCGCAGCCAGTTACCTAGTTGCCAGTGCGCTAAGGGTGATTATTGCCCAGCGGTTAGTGCGCCGCGTATGTGCGAACTGTGCGACTGATTACCAAGCTACAGCAGGCGAATTAGCTTGGATTAACGCCGTAAGCAAAAAAGATCCTAGCCAAGCCAACTTTAAAGTAGGTACAGGTTGTCAAAGCTGTAATGGCTCCGGCTACCGTGGTCGTATAGGTATTTTTGAAATTCTTGAGCTTGATGATGCCATGGTGGATGCGATGCGCACCGGTAACCCGCAAGACTTTGCCCATGCCGCTAAGCAAAGCCCAAGTTTTGTGCCGCTGGCAGACTCAGCATTTGAATATCTATTTAATGGCATGACAACCATAGAAGAGGTAGCCAAACTGGTTGAAGATGTCAGTGAGCTGCGAATGGAGCCCCCCGCTCTGCATAATATTGCTTCAGGGGTCTAATTATGCCGACATTCCAGTATCGAGGACGAAACTCCCAAGGCGCTGCCGTTACTGCCTTAATTGAGTCAGCTAACGAGAATAGCGCCGCAGATGCGTTAATGTCTCGTGGCATTATTCCCCTTGAGCTGCGTGAAGTAAAACCGACCAAGCCTTTTAATCTTGGCGGTATTTTTACTCAAAAGGTGTCATTAGAAGAGCTACAAATTTTTACTCGGCAAATGTATTCGTTAACTCGCTCTGGCATTCCAATTTTGCGTGCTATTGCAGGTTTGGCTGAAACCACGCATTCCCAACGAATGAAAGATGCCCTTAATGATATTTCAGAGCAATTAACCTCAGGTCGCCCTTTATCTGCCGCCATGAATCAGCATCAAGATATTTTTGATTCGCTTTTTATCTCTATGGTTCATGTGGGTGAAAACACCGGTAAATTGGAAGATGCTTTTATTCAGTTATCTGGCTATATCGAACGAGAGCAAGAGACTCGCCGCCGAATAAAGTCAGCTATGCGTTATCCGATATTCGTATTGATCGCTATTACTATCGCTATGGTGGTGTTGAACATCATGGTTATTCCAAAGTTTGCAGCTATGTTTTCCCGTTTTGGCGCTGAACTGCCGTGGGCAACTAAAATTTTAATTAACACCTCTAATTTATTTGTTAATTATTGGCATGTAATGACAGTGGTTTTAGTGGCCATTATTGTCAGCATTCGATATTGGCATCACACCGAAAAAGGTGAGCGACAATGGGACAAATGGAAATTACATATTCCTGCGGTGGGCTCAATCATTGAACGCTCAACCTTATCGCGCTACTGCCGCAGTTTCTCGATGATGTTGGGAGCGGGTGTGCCTATGACTCAAGCGCTCAGTTTAGTGGCAGATGCCGTAGATAATAGTTATATGCATGACCGTATTGTTGCCATGCGCCGCGGAATTGAATCTGGTGAATCAATGCTAAGGGTGTCAAACCACAGTGGTTTATTTACACCATTAGTGCTGCAGATGGTGGCAGTAGGCGAAGAAACCGGTCAAATTGATAAATTACTTAATGATGCTGCTGATTTTTATGAAGGTGAAGTGGATTACGATTTAAAGAATTTAACCGCCAAATTAGAGCCGATTTTAATTGGCTTTGTAGCAGGCATTGTATTAATTTTGGCCTTGGGTATTTATCTGCCAATGTGGGATATGCTCAATGTGGTCAAAGGTGGCTAACAATGCATAACGCCACAATGTTTGAGTTAATTGCATAATGCAAAAACAACAGCAATCAGAAAATAATTTGGTTAAGAGCTATATCCGTATTATCAGCATCACCTTAGTGCTCGTGATTATGGTTGTTATCGGTGCGAAACATTTTACAAGCGTCGAGAGTATCGGCGCTCAAAGTATCCACCGAGAACATAATCGGCTGCTGTATGTGCTGGCGATGGTAAAAAGCCAGTGGCTTAGTCAGGGCAAGCCTCAGCGCTTGAAGTTAAGTTGGGAAAACCTAGCGTCAGGTTCAGCTAAACAACTTAAAAATGATAAGCTGGCTGGGGAGGATAATATTATTTTGATGTCGACTTTTGGCTGGCCAATGCTAAAATCCGCCTCCGCACAGGGTTGTGTTGAGTTATGGCAACAATTGATGGCAAGCAACTTGCTAGATATGGGAGTTAAGGTAAATTACCAAACCGAATTAGAGATTTGTCATTTCGCTACAGCGCAAAGTGGTAGCATTAGTTATCAGGTTTCATCGGGGCGGGTTATTTTTACCGGGTCAGATTAAATTTTAATCGATATAGGTGTTTAATCTACATTAAGTGCTAAAATTTGTTTACATATAAGCTTTAGCTCGTTAACAATAGGTAATAAGACTGCAATTAAAACAGGTGTCAGTCTCAATAGAGGTATTTTATATGAAAATGAAGCAACAAGGCTTTTCTTTAATCGAACTGGTTATTGTTATTGTCATTCTAGGCTTGTTAGCGGCAACCGCAATTCCACGTTTTTTAAATGTCACTGAAGATGCGCAAAACGCCAGTGTCGAAGGTGTTGCCGGTGGTTTAGCGACTGCGGTGGGTTTTGTCAGAGCGCAATGGGAAGTTGATGGTCGCCGAAATACTTCTGTTATTTTAGATGGCACGGTTGTTTCTTTAGATACTCGCTTTGGTTTTCCGACAGGTCGTACAAATACTGACGTTACAGCAATGACTGACCTAACGTGTCAGGAAGTGTTTAATAGTGTGCTGCAAAGTGCCCCTCGTAACGACATCTATACTGAAGACGCGCGTGATTTACGCTACACAGTAAAAGTTGAAAAGGGTATTGGCGGAACGGCTACCGGTATCGATGGCTCAGTGGTTCAAAGTATTGATGTTTGTGTCTATCATCAAATTGCTTCATTAACCTTGAATACCAATACAGGTGTTCCGGCGCCAACACCGAGCTTAAATACCGCTGGAGCAAAAGGTGTGACTTATAATCCAGGCACAGGACAAGTATTAAGCTTTAGTAACGATTAATTTATTGATTAAGGTAACTAAAGCCTTAATCACGCTGAAAGTAATAGTTAATTACTGAATAAGGATTATTCAGTAATGTTGTAAATGCCATAAATTTTATTTTTTAAAGAGGGCCGACATTATGCAAATCAAACGTAAGCAACAAGGTTTTACATTAATTGAGCTAGTAGTAGTTATTATCATTCTTGGTATTTTAGCGGTAACCGCAGCGCCTAAATTTATTAATTTACAGTCAGATGCACGTCAAGCATCACTGCAAGGTGTTAAAGGTGCTATTCAAGGCGCTAACGGGTTAGTGTTTGCTAGAGCGGCGATTGATGGTCATGAGAAGAAAGCAACTGGTGATTGGGCTGCTGCTCCAGAAAATGGTGTTGATATTGGTGCTGGCACAGGTAATGAAGTTATTACTAACTATGGTTATATTCAAGCTGACATAACCGAGTTTAATAAAGCTATAGATGCAGAGTTTGGTGCTGATGGAAGTGATTCTGAATGGATTGTCGTTGCTGATACATCTACTACTCTAACCATCACTCAAAATGGTTCACCAGCAGAAGTGGGTGCTACAGCTTGTAAGTTGGTTTATACCGAAGCTGCTGATGCTAATACAATCCCTACTTATGTGATTACTGATAACGGTTGTTAATAGGAGTCTTTATGAAACAGCAAAATGGTTTTACATTAATTGAACTAGTTGTCGTGATTATTATTTTAGGTATTTTAGCGGTAACCGCAGCACCTAAATTTATTAATCTGCAGGGTGATGCTAGAGTTTCTGCTTTAGCTGGCATGAAAGCTGCTATCCAAGGTGGTAATACATTAGTCTATTCTAAAGCAGCTTTGGCTGGTAAAGAATCTGAGGATGAAGATACTCTAGATATTGGTTCCGGCACAGAAGATTTAAATATTGTATATGGTTACATAAAAGCAAAACAAGACGATTTGGAAGAAGCTTTAGATGTGACCTTCGATGCTTTAGCTGATATTGATACAGGTTCAAATGATTGGATTATCGATGATACTACTGATGGGGAAGCTACTATTTATCAAAGAGGCGCTCCTGATACTTGTGATTTAGTTTATGAGGAAGCTGGAGACGGTGTATTGCCCGTTTATACAGCAGTAACAGATCCCGATCTTTGTTAAATTAGATTTTTGGATATTAAAAGCCTGCTTATGCAGGCTTTTTTTGTTTTTAAAGGGAATATTTTTTCTGCTGTGTAACCTTGGTGGCACATGGTGGCCATGATGGGGTGATAAAATTGTGGCTATAAATTGCTAAGGTGTTGATTCTCTGGTTTAACTGTTCGGTTTTATTCAGTGTCATTATCTATGCAAAAGCAGCAAGGTTATCTGCTTTAAATATAAATGATACAAACTGATACCGAGTTATGCGGGACAGAAATTTGACGAAGTGAGATAATTGACGCCCTTGTTAGGTAAAGGTTGTTTATCTAACAAGTCTCGCCATTAAGGATTAAACAGAGAACATTGCTTAGCCACTTACCTTGCTTGACTCAAGCGCAGTAAGTTTGGAAAAAACGTAGGCATCCATATTTTATATTGTCGTATCTATAGGTCGTATTTATGCAAAAACAACAAGGTTTTACACTAATTGAATTAGTGGTAGTCATCATTATTTTAGGTATTTTAGCGGTGACCGCAGCGCCTAAATTTATCAATTTGCAAGGTGATGCTCGTGTATCAACTTTACAAGGTGTTAAAGCGGCGATTCAAGGTGCTAATAGCCTTGTATATTCAAAAGCAATCCTTGCTGGTGAAGAAAAGAACAACCCAGGTTCAGTAAGTATTGGTGCTGCAGCGGATGCTAAAACAGTATTTGGTTATATTGCAGCAACAGAAGCTGAATTATTAAATGCGGTAGATATTTCAGACGATGAATGGGATTTTACCGTGGTATCTGCTGCTGCAGATGTGCCTAAATCTATTGAGATCGTTCAAGTAGGCGCTCCTGAAGCTTGCAAGCTGACTTATAAAGAAAGTACAGGAGAGAATACACTCCCAACATTTTTAACTTTACCTACAGCTTCTGATTGTTAGTATGAAATCGCTTCAAAACTAAAGCCTGCTGTTGCAGGCTTTTTTATTGGCACGATTCCAGTATGTAAGCTAATTACTGACTAACATTGTCAATCAGCTAAATGGCAATTTTAATAAAGGATATCAAGACGTTTATGCTATATTTTGCCATACTATATAACTGATTTACTTTTTGATAGGTGGTAACGATCTTTTCACTCGGGCTTAAACATAAACGCGTTCATTGTGGCTTTACCTTAGTTGAGCTGGTGACTACGATTCTAATCGTAGGGATTATTGCTGTGTTTGTGATCCCAAGGCTCATCCCCCAGTCCAGCTATAGCGCGTATTCTTTGCGAAACGAATTTATTAGTGAGCTGCGCCAAGTGCAGTTAAGAGCAATGAATAATAGCGATCGTTGTTATCGTATTAGTGTGTCGCCAACGGGTTATCAGCTTAGCCACTATTCGCAAACGATTAACACCGCCTCCGCAAGCTGTAATACCGCAAACCTGTTGAGAACAGAAGTGGAACAAGCTTTTCAGGGTGGCGCTTATATCGAGCTGGCCAGTACAAGCGCGACGACCTTCTTTTTAGATTTTGATAATTATGGCCGCTCAAACATCAATTGCTCAGGCTTGTGTTTTAATGCGGTAACCGATGAAACCTTAGGTATTGCAATGGAATCTGAGGGCTATATTCATGGCTTATAAATTATCCCCATTTAATGCTTTTACGACTAAAAAATCAGGTTTTACTTTGATTGAACTAGTGGTGGGTATGCTTGTGTTGAGCATATCCATTGTACTGATGACCTCAATGCTGTTACCCCAAGCTGATCGCGCCGTTGAAACACTTTCACGGGTTCGCTCTGCTGAGCTTGCCCATTCGGTGATGAATGAGATTTGGGGTAAGCGCTTTGATGAAAATACCGATCCAAATGGTGGTATACCAGCGTGTAATTCTGCTGCTGGGGTAGCTTGTTCAACCACGCTGGGGCCAAACGGTGAAAGCCGTAATAATTTCAATGATGTGGATGATTACAAAGGCTTGAATATTAGCAGTCTCATGCTTGACTCAAACCAGACCTACGCCGAGGTGTATTTGGGCTATGAGTTAGAAGTTGATGTGTCATACCTTAACGGCCAAGCCGAAAAATTAATTACTGTAGATGTCACTACACCTGCTGGTGAAGTGATCACTTACCAAGCGGTAAGGAGTAATTACTAATGGGCATACTGCAACGGGCAAAACCTTTATCAAAAATAGGCGCGAAACAGGTCGGTTTTACCTTAATTGAAATGGTCACGGTTATTTTGATTTTGGGCATACTGGTGGTTGGAGTCAGCGGTTTTATTATTTTTGGCACCCGTATTTTTGTTGAATCAAGCTCAATTGATCAAGTGCTTAGCCAAAGCCGTTTTGCGGTTGAACGCATGACCCGTGATATTCGTAATGCAGTGCCAAATAGCGTCAGATTACGCACTGCAACAGGTGGCAGTTATCAATGTATTGAATTATTGCCCATTGATTCCAGCACCAGTTACCTTGAGCTGCCCATTTACCCTGATGATGCCCTTGTCAGCGGCACAGTGATTGATAATGGCATTAGCATTAACGCAGGGCAATATGCGCTGGTTTACCCACTCGCTAGCAATAGCAGCGGCGTTAACGATGTATATCAAGCCAGCAGAAACAAACGCTTTGAACTGCAATCAAGTTCAAGTTCAGCCAATGTGCTTACGCTAACATTTACTGGCCTAGCTCAATTTGCCGAGCAGTCGCCAATTAAACGTATCTACTTTGCCAGTCAGCCTATTAGTTATTGTTTTGAAAGCCCTATAGGTAATAGTGAGGTAAAACTTTATCGTTACGCTGACTATGGCTATATAGCGAGTCAGCCCGCACCATCGCAAATGGGCACTGCGGTATTGATGGCAGAAAATGTTAGTAACAATCTGCTACTAGAGCCTGCTATTAAACTGACTGAACAAAACCTAATGCGAAATGCCATAGTCCATATTGAACCCAGATTTAGTGTTAATGGCGAAACGTTCAAATATCAGCATCAAGTTAAGGTGACGAATGTTCCATAACCCCTTAAACAAGGCACTAAGCGCTAGTGGCTTAATAGCAAGACGTCAACGAGGCAGCGCCTTGGTGATTGCTATTTTTGTATTAATCGTCATGTTTTTACTGGCGGGCACATTAATTCGGATGCTGGAAGATAGCGATGATGCTGTGAACCTCGAAGTGTGGGGCGCCAGAGCCTTATTTGCCGCCAATAGCGGCGCAGATGCTGAATTAGCAAGCTTATTTCCGGTTGCTGGTGGGGTTGGTGTTTGCAATTCAGTACGTCATGAATGGAGCGCTCCATCAACAATTGGTTTCCACGGCTGTAGAGTCTTTTTGGCCTGTAACCCAACGGTGGCTAACGGCGTGACCCAATACAGCATTCTTAGCTATGCAGTTTGTGAAACCGGTAATTGTAGCGGCGATGCGGCTACAACAGATTGCCTGCGGGTTAATCGACAAGTTGAGGTAGAAGCCCGTGGTGATTAATTTTTTTAACAAGTGCCTATCAGCCATAGTCGTTTATTGTTTATTAATTATACCTGTGTTGGCATTTGAGGTTATTGATCAGAATGTTATTTGGGCTGATGTTGCCCAAGGTCATCGCGGGAATAATAACGGTAACTGTGCTTCAGGCACACAGTTATCGTTAAGTAATCAAAGTCGAATTAATGGTACTAATGGAGATGATTTACAGTTTTGTTCTATTAGCATTGTAAATGGTAATGGGAGAAGCTGCGATACTGCTGCTGGCGGTGATCGCACTTGTACTATTACCGGTAGAGATATCCGTGGCTTAGCGATGAACGGCACTAACAAATTTGAGACTAGTAATGGCAGGGCTGGTAGTGATTCTTGTAATAACAATGCTCAAATAACATTGGGTGATGGCGGTGAAAATGAATTTACAGAGATTAAGCTAGATAATTGTACGGCTACTATTACAAATGACTTTAATGAATATCGTTTTGATAAACTTGAACTGACTAATCGGGGTAAATTGATCTTGTCGGGTGGTGATTACTGGGTCGATGAATTACTTTTAGGTAGCGACTCATCCATTGAGTTACTTGGCGATGTGAGAATTTTTGTTAATCAGTCTGCGAATTGGAGTGATCGAGTAAAGCTGAATGATGGTAATAACTTTGAATTGCAATTAATTACCTATAGTTCACTAACACTAGCCAGTGGCACTACGGTTAATGGGTTGATTTTTGTTGATGGGACCTTGTCAATGACCAATCAGTCAATTATTAATGGTCGTGTGACAGCTAGAGTGTTAAATATGACCTCATCGACTATCAATGATGCATCATCCAACCCTGTCATTCCATTCCATATTCAATACGGTAAGTCTATATCTATAACTGATCCGAATACTGGAGCTACAACAGGGAGTGTTAGTTTTGAGACGCCTTTCCCCGCAGGTTCAACACCGCTAATCTTTTTAATGCCGACCATTTCTGAAACTGATGCAAATGGTGATGGCCCCGCTTCAGTCTTTTTAGAACAAGGCAGTGTAACCACATCAGGCTTTAGCTGGCAGCAACAAGAGCCGCCTTCACCAGCAAGGCGAAAGGTTGATTCTAACAATATGGTAGAGGTGCACTGGATTGCAGTTACAGAAGGCACCCATGACTTATCCAATGGCACCGAATTGATCGCCGGAACTGTGGCTGTAGATGATGCGCTAATTGGATCAAACTCACCTTATACCGATGTGATATTACCCGACACCCAAGATATCTTTTTGCACCAAATACAAACTCAGGTTAATAATTGTTGGCTTACCACTACCTCGCAATTTACAACGACTGGGGCTGAAGTTGCTTTAGAAGCATCTGAGGTCAGGCTTACCAGCCCGAATCGGTGCATGGAAGATAGATTGGAAAATGATGAGATTGCAGCCGAAACCGTAGCGTATATGTCGTTAAAGGCAGGTAACGGTACTATTGAGTTAAATGGTGAAAGTACAAATTTTCACTTTGGGAATGCGCAGACTTTCACTTCAGCAAATATTCAGGACTTAGATTATCAGTGTAACTTCACCACTAGTTTAACGGGCTTTAGCGATGCGCCAGTCTTAGTGTCAGGAAAAACCAGTCGACGTGGCGGTGATGGAGGCTGGCTGCGCCGTTGTCAGTTGACCAATGATACAGTCAGTATGGTGGTTGATGAAGATACTTATCGCAATACCGAGCGCCGTCATGTTTGGGAACATTACAGCTTTGTCGCTCTTGAAACGACTGCGATAACCGCAGCCATAGATCATTTTGAATATACCCACTCAGGCTCAGCGTTAACCTGTACAGCAGAAACATTAACCCTGAAAGCTTGCGCTGATGCCAGTTGTAGCACCACGGTTTCAGATACTGTATCAGCGAACTTAAGCCCAGCAACTATTACTGGTGGCGGAGGCTGGGTTGGCGGCAATAGTGTTAGCTTTAGTGACTCGACTCAAGTTGATTTAAGGCGCAACACTACGGGTAGTGTGACCGTTGGGATTATTAATTCAGTGCCTACCCCCATTAACCCCACTTTATGTAGCATTGCCGGTAATACCCCCACAGCGGCGCAATGTACTTTTAATTTTGCTGACAGCGGCTTTATTTTTACTGTGCCGGACAAGCTGGCTAATAAACCTGCCTCTGGTATTAGCGTTTCTGCGGTGAAAAAAGATGATGCCTCACAAGCGTGCGTACCGCAATTTGCTGATGTGACTAAAGATGTGGGCTTTTGGAGCGATTACGTTTCGCCGAGTTCAGTTATATCTGGGGCGCAAGTTGCAGTAACCGGTAATGGCGCAGCAACTGATATAGGGACATCCGTTGGCGCACGCACACTGATATCGCTGGATTTTGATGCTAATGGCGAAGCCGATATTAGCGTGAATTACCCTGATGCGGGTCAGATGCAATTAAATGCGCAATACGATGGCACTGGCGAGGAAGATGGATTAGTGATGGTGGGCGCAGACTCATTTGTCAGCTTTCCTGTGGGTTTATGCGTTAAACCTGTTGATGCCAATGCTAGCTGTGCAGCGGGCGATAGCAGTTGCAATGTATATAAAAAAGCCGGTGAGGAGTTTGATTTAACGATACAAGGTATGGCTTGGCAGTCTGATAATGATGGCGATTTTTGTGACAACTTAACTACGCCTAACTATATCCATAGTGGGATGACTTTGGGCAGTGAACTGGTGTCGCCAATACCTGGTGAGCAAGGCAGTCTTAGTATTGGTAATTACAACCATATTGCTGCGACTAATAATACCAATACTATTACGCAATCTATCAGTGAAGTAGGGGTATTTGAGTTTACAGTTAAGTCGCCATCCACTTATGAAGGTTCAACGTTTTACCCTATTCCACTGGCAAGCTCAGGCAATATCGGCCGCTTTGTACCTGATAGATTTGCCATTAGTGGCGTGAGTGTTTTACCTAGCTGCACAGGCTTTAGTTATATGGACCAGCCATTCCCACTGGCAATGAATATCAGTGCCTTTAATATCGGCAGTGAGGTAACTAAAAATTATCAAGGCAACTTCTCTAAAGCTACCGCGTTATTAGTGGGTGAAGACAGTGATAATGGCGATGATAAACGCAATCGCTTGAGTTCATTGCCTGTCACGACGAGCTCTTGGGTTGCAGGTGTGGCAACAGTGGATAGTAGCTATATGGCGACACTGAGCAGGCTTGCTGCTCCAGGTAAAGATGGCCCGTTTGATAACTTTGATATCGGGGTTATTGTCGATGACAACGATGGCGATCTTGCCTTTGTGGCCAATCCTGATATGAATGCGGCAACCTCTGGCTCTTGCGGTAGCAATTGTGATGCTAAATTGCTTTCTACTCAGCGTTTTCGCCATGGACGCATCGTGATGGATAATACCTATGGTGCTGAAAACGATACCCTAAAAATGCCAATTCGTGCTGAATATTGGAATGGCAGTGACTGGGCTACAAATGTTGAAGATAGTTGTAGTGTGGTTACGCCAGCATTAACTCGTCAAACTGATGATGCTGCATTGGGTTATCAATTTGAACCGGCATTAACGTCTGGCCAAGCGATTGAGCGAACTGGTCAATCAAGCAGTTTTGCTAACGGTGAGTTTACCTTGTTATGGAATGCACTTATCACTGGCCCTAATGATTATAGAGGCCAAGTTAGCGCGCCTTTAACTGTGCCAGTGTGGCTGCAATGGTATTGGGATTGGGACGATTTATCTTCCACCACCCTTTATGACCCAAGAGCTAGCGCTTTTTTTGGTCGCTATCGTGGTCATGATCGGATTATCTATTGGCGCGAAGTCCGTTAGCTGCTGATTTTAGCGCTTAGGTCATTTGCCTTAATGTCATTAATACTACTTTTGAGCTAACGCTGACCAAAACTTACTGCTGTTAAGCCGTGAGTCTTGGATATCGCGATTCCATGGAGGTTGGTTTTTGATGTTTTTTTCAGCGTTTATAGGCTGTTTTAAGTCAAAATTTAATTAATTTGCCTAATATAGAAAAAAAAAACCTAGATTAGCGATTGTTAACCTGTTCGGTCTTGTGGAAAGCCAGCGGCATTGATAAAGTTACCTGATTTTTCTTTCTTCTGACGATACAGAATACAGGCTAGATACATGTTCAAAAAGCTGCGTGGCGTTTTTTCAAATGACCTATCGATCGATTTAGGTACGGCAAATACATTAATTTACGTTCGTGACGAGGGGATCGTGCTAAACGAGCCATCGGTGGTCGCGATTCGTGGCGAGCGTGGCAGCAGCGGACAAAAATCAGTAGCTGCTGTGGGTACAGATGCAAAGCAAATGCTAGGCCGTACTCCTGGAAATATTCAAGCAATTCGACCAATGAAAGATGGCGTAATTGCTGACTTTTACGTGACTGAAAAAATGCTACAGCACTTCATTAAGCAAGTGCATAACAATAGCTTTTTCCGTCCAAGCCCGCGTGTCCTTGTTTGTGTGCCAGTTGGCGCAACACAAGTTGAGCGTCGTGCCATTCGTGAATCAGCCATGGGCGCTGGTGCGCGTGAAGTTTACTTAATTGAAGAGCCAATGGCTGCTGCAATCGGTGCTGGTTTACCAGTATCAGAAGCTACAGGTTCAATGGTTGTTGATATTGGTGGTGGTACTACTGAAGTGGCGATTATCTCGTTAAACGGTGTGGTTTACTCGTCATCAGTACGCATTGGTGGTGACAAATTTGACGATGCCATCATTAACTACGTACGCCGTAACTACGGTAGCTTAATCGGTGAAGCAACGGCTGAGCGTATTAAGCACACTATTGGTACTGCATATCCTGGCGACGAAGTACTTGAAATTGAAGTACGTGGTCGTAACCTTGCCGAAGGTGTACCAAGAAGCTTTACCCTAAATAGCAATGAAATCTTAGAAGCGCTACAAGAGCCGTTATCAGGTATTGTGAGTGCGGTAATGGTTGCATTAGAGCAGTCTCCACCAGAGCTGGCTTCAGATATTTCTGAGCGTGGCATGGTATTAACCGGTGGTGGCGCATTATTGCGTGATCTTGACCGTTTGCTCATGCAAGAAACCGGTATCCCGGTGATGGTTGCTGAAGATCCGCTAACCTGTGTTGCTCGTGGTGGCGGTAAAGCGCTAGAGATGATCGACATGCACGGTGGCGACTTATTCTCTGAAGAGAACTAAAGAGCGAACCAATGGCGGTGTATATTTTGACTTCTATAGCTAAAATGTCACCGCCTGATAATTATGAAACCAATTTTTGTTCGTGGTATATCGCAACAATTTAGATTAACACTGGCAATTATCTTGTCGGTGGTATTGCTTATCGCTAATGATCGCCTAGAACCTCTTCGTCAGTCCATTTCTTCTGTTTTAAGCCCGCTTCAATATTTAGCTAATGTCCCTGGTGTGATGCTGGATTGGTCTGCCGATTCTATTGCTACCCGTAATATGTTGGCAATACAAAACAAAGAGTTGATGCGCCAGCAATTACTGATGTCTGAGCGTTTACAACGTTTTGAACACTTGAGACAAGAAAATGAGCGCCTTAGAGCCTTACTCGGCTCACCGGTGCACATGGACTCGCGTAAAGTTGTCGCAGAAGTGATGGAAGTGGCAAGCGATCCTTTCAGGCATTATGTGGTACTTAACCACGGCGCTCGCACAGGGGTATTCGTCGGCCAGTCGGTTGTCGATGCCAAAGGCGTTGTTGGCCAAGTGGTTGAAGTGAGTGAACTTACCAGTCGAGTATTATTATTGACTGATACCAGCCACGGTATTCCGGTGCGAATTACCCGTAATGATGTTCGCGCCATTGCTCAGGGCACCGGTGATATCGATGAAATCGAATTACGCCATGTGGCTAAAAGTACCGACGTTAAAGTGGGTGACTTACTGGTGACATCGGGTCTTGGTAAGCGTTTTCCTGAAGGTTATCCAGTGGCGCGAGTGATGAACATTTCTCGTGATGCTGGCCAAAGTTACTCAGTTATTTCTGCGCAGCCATTAGCGGCCTTAGACCGTATCCGTTATGTATTATTGATTTGGCCTGATGAAGACCTTGAGTCTCTCAAGCCAACATTAGTCTCCGATATTCCTCCCCTTGAGGCAGATGCTGAATTAGTGACCGATACTGAGGTGAGCCAATGAGTGCGCATATTGCCAATGGCCGCATGGTGGTGTTGATCACCATTTTTGTCAGTATGATGTTTCAAATCATGCCGCTGCCGCCCATTGTTGAAGCTTGGCGACCAGATTGGTTGTTAATGGTTATGATTTATTGGGCGATGGCACTGCCACATCGTTATAGCGTACTTACCGCATGGGTCGTTGGCGTGCTGCTTGATGTGCTGCTTGGCGCGACCTTAGGGGTGCGCTCGTTAGCACTTTCGATTGTCATTTATCTTATTGTGATTCAATCCCAAAGGTTACGTAACTTTACCCGCTGGCAGCAGTCTATATTGGTGGCGCTGTTTGTGTGTTTATACCATTTGATTATTTATTGGGTCGAATTTGTGGTTAACGGGGTTGGCTTCGATTGGTCGATGTTCCTACCTGCGATATCCAGTATTTTCATGTGGTGGTGGTTTTTTTGGGTGTTACGCAACATTCGTCGACGTTATAAGGTTCGCTAAGTATGAGTTGGGTTCTTGCTTCAACATCACCTCGCCGTAAAGAATTACTGGCCCAAGCTGGTTTTTCAGATGCTGGATTTTCTTTTAAACAAGTGGCTCCAGATATTGATGAATCACTTATCCCTGGTGAGTCAGCAGTCGATTTTGTGCTGCGATTAGCCAAAGAAAAAGCCGCAGCAGGCTTAGCTTTATGTACTGACATCGACGATGCCAAAGTATTAGGCTCAGATACGATAGTGGTGCTAGGTGAGCAGATTTTAGGTAAGCCAGTAGACAGACAAGATGCCCAAGCTATTTTAGCGTCATTGTCGGGGAAAACCCATCAAGTAATGACAGCTGTAGCAGTGACTAATGGTACTACAACCTTAACAAGGCTTTGCCAAACGGCGGTGACCTTTTGTGAGTTATCCGCCCAGACTATTGATGCCTATATCGATACCCAAGAGCCAATGGATAAAGCCGGTGCTTATGGTATTCAAGGGTTAGGTGGTTGTTTTGTAAAGACCATTATTGGCAGTTATTCTGCCGTCGTCGGGTTACCGTTAGTAGAGACTCGCGAACTACTCACTGAAATGAACCTGATTAAATAAATAACACTCCTTTAGGTTATCTGTCTTTGACACTGAGCTGCAGAAGTTGGCTCGATAACCCATATCGTATAACAAGACGTTAAACAGGTGGCTTATGCAAACTAAAGCTCAGCGTAAAAAAGGCTCTGAATTACTGATTAACGTGACGCCAACAGAAGCGAGAGTCGCACTGGTTGAGCATGGCGTTCTGCAAGAAGTCCATATTGAACGACGTATGAAGCGTGGTTTAGTCGGTAATATCTACAAAGGTAAAATCAGTCGGGTGCTACCTGGCATGCAAGCCGCTTTTGTGGATATTGGTCTTGAAAAAGCTGCATTTTTACATGCCTCAGATATTGTTCCCCATACCGAATGTGTTGCCGATGTTGAAAAAGGCAACTTTGTGGTGCGTGATATTGCCGAATTAGTCAGGCAAGGTCAGGACATCATAGTGCAAGTGGTGAAAGATCCTCTTGGTACTAAAGGTGCTCGTCTCACCACAGATATTACTTTGCCTTCACGCTACTTAGTCTTTATGCCAGGTTCAAGCCATGTGGGTGTATCTCAGCGGATTGAAGAAGAGACTGAGCGGGCTCGCTTAAAAGCGATTACCGAACCTTATGTTGATGAAGATGGTGGTTTTATTATTCGCACCGCTGCTGAAGGCGTAGGCGATGATGAACTGGCTCAAGACGCGGCGTTTTTGCGACGGGTATGGAAAAAAGTTTGTGAACGTAGAAAGCGCAAAGGCGCGACTTTGTTGTATCAAGACTTAGCCCTACAGGTGCGGATTATTCGTGACTTTGTTGGCGCCGAACTTGACCATATTCAAGTGGATTCTCGACGCACTTTTGCAGAACTGCAGGGTTTTGCGCAAGAGTTTATGCCTGAAATTGCCGAAAAACTTGAGCATTACTCAGGGCCAGCCCCCATTTTTGAACTCTATGACGTTGAAAATGAAATTCAGCGCGCATTGGGGCGTAAAGTCGAATTAAAGTCAGGCGGCTATTTAATTATTGATCAAACTGAAGCCATGACCACAGTCGATATTAATACCGGCGCTTTTGTGGGGCATCGTAACTTAGCCGAGACCATTTTTAATACTAACCTTGAAGCCACTCAAGCGATTGCTAGGCAGCTGCGGTTACGTAATTTAGGTGGCATTATCATTATCGACTTTATTGATATGCTTAATGATGAGCATAAAAAGCGGGTGCTAGACAGCTTAAATAGCGCTTTAGCGAACGACAGAGTTAAAACCAGTGTCAGCGGTTTTTCGGGTTTAGGTTTAGTGGAAATGACCCGTAAGCGCACCCGTGAAAGTTTAGAGCACGTCGTCTGCGGCGAGTGCCCAGCTTGCCAAGGTACTGGCTCAATGAAAACCGTTGAAACTGTTTCTTATGAAGTGTTTAGAGAAATCATTCGCTTGAATCGTGCTTACCAAGCAGATGAGTTTTTATTGTATTGCTCGCCTGCGGTTTATAAGAGCTTAAGCAATGAAGAAGGGCATTTATTAGCCGAGCTTGAAGTGTATATCGGTAAACGTATTAGACTGCAAAATGAAACCTTATATACCCAAAATAAGTATGACGTGGTGATGGTGTAGTGCCCAAGAGTAAAACCTTAATTGCGTGCAGAATATGCTTTCAATCAGTAGCCGTAGTCTTGGTACTATTCGCGCTAGCGGTCAGTCTTATCCGCGGTTTGCTGCCACATTTACCTGAAGTGCGTTCAGAAATTGTTGATTATTTATATCAGCAATATCAGCTTGAGGTTCAAGTGGGTGAGGTTTCTGCTGAATGGCAGGCCTATGGCCCCGCTTTAACCGTCAGTAATATCGTGATCCCGCCGCAGCAAGCTATACCAGTGACTGCAATTGCCAGCAAGGTACATCTAAAACTGGATTTTTGGCAAACGCTACTTAGCCTTAGCCCGCAAATCGAAACGGTCAAGTTTGATGGCATTCATGTGGCATTGAACATGGATGCGCTTGCAAGCTCTGAGGCCACCTCAGCTGCTGCCACAGATCTCGATTGGCTCTATGCGCTATTGTTAGAGCAACTAGAGACTTTTTCAATCAGTGATGGCACCTTACAATTACTCAGTAACAGCCATGATTATCGGCCGATATTTATTAGTAATTTAACTTGGCATAATATGGCGGGCATGCACAGAGCTAAAGGCTTTATACATCTTGATGAGCAAGCTTCAGAAAAAGAGCTACTGGCTTTAAGAGTTGATTTAAAAGGCAGTGGTTATCAACCCGATAATCTTAAGGGCCAAGTGTATATCTCGGCTGAGTCGTTGGACTTGGGGGAATGGGCATCAAGACAACATGAGAAAGAGTTAAAGCTTGATAGTATTGAATTTGAAGGCATTGTAAATTTAAAAGCTTGGCTCGGGTTTGAGCACCGCACCATTAATACTGGTTTATTAGTCTTTGAGCCAAGTTGGCTACAATGGCATGGGACTACTGAGTCGCAGAAATTTGAAATTGGTGGCGGCGCGTTAACTTGGCAGCCCAGTGATAACGGCTGGCAGATTAATAGCTATGACCTTGATTTTAAATCGAATGAGCAAGCTTGGCCTGAGTTACAACTATCTTTAAAAACCAACTACCGTGACTTATCCGTTAGCGTTAATCAAATCGCCCCAGAAATGCTGACACCATTATTGCCGTTAATCCCGTCAATGGGCCTTAAAGGGGTTGAGCAATGGGGTAAATTGCAACCACAGGGCAGTATTGGGCCACTGCAATTACTCAAAGTTGCCGATAAACCGCTATTGTTTAAAACTGATATTAAACAACTGCAATGGCAAGCTGCGGGGAATATTCCCGGCAGTAAACCCATTGATGGCAGCCTTTCTTGGGCTAATAATCTATTAAGTGCCGAGTTTCCTGCGCAGCAATATCAGCTAGATTTTCAAGATGGTTTTGAAGCGCCGCTAACATTATCGGCTGATGCATTTAAAGCGCAGTATAGTTTAGCTAAATCACGGCTTACCTTACCCAAAGTCCATTTTTACAATGATGATATTGATCTCGCCGCATCAATGCAGCTGGATATGGCTGCGCAAGCGCACTTGGCGTTAAATGCTAATGTGGCTATCAGCAATGCTGCCAATGTAGGGCGTTATTTCCCTCTTAAAACCATGAGTGATGATTTAGTCAGTTATCTAAACCAGGCTATTCTCAAAGGTCATATTCCTGATGCGCAAGTTGTGTGGCATGGTGATCTAAGCGGTTTTCCTTATCAAGACAGTTCAGGTATTTTTCAAGCTGGGTTTAACCTTAATGACGGCGCATTTGAGTTTCAGCCTGATTGGCCCAAAGTTGATGATTTGAGCTTATATGCCTTATTTGAAAATGCCGCCATGGATATCATGATTAATAAGGGCAAATTATTAGACGTAAATGCTGCTGGCGCCCATGTTTATATTCCGTTTATGGGTAAAGATACCACCTTAAAAATTGAAGCTGAAATCGCGGCAACAGCAGCGGCTGCAAAAACGCTTATTGATAACTCGCCTTTGCAATCATCTGTGGGGACGACCTTGGATGTGGTACAAATTTCAGGGGATATTATCAGTGATTTAGATTTAACCATTCCGCTGTATGAGGGCGGTGTTGCTGACAATAAAGGCTTAATTCATTTTAACGATAACCAGGTGTTTATCGCCACACCAGGGCTTAACTTGGAAAAAGTAAATGGCACTGTGGCATTTATTAATGCTGAAGTTAACGGCAATCAAATCAACGCAGATTTATTTGAGCAGCCACTGACATTTGATTTTGGCACCAACAAAACCTCAGCTGATGATTTAGCCTTAAGCGTTGGTTTAAAAGGATTGTGGGATTTAGACAATCTACCTGATTATATTGATAACCCGTTATCTGACTATTATTCCGGTCAACTGGATTGGGATGGCGGGGTCACTATGATATTTGATCCCACAGGTTACAGCCTGCAAGTACAGCTTAACTCAGACTTAGTTGGCGCTGAATTATCCTTACCTGCGCCGTTTACAAAAGCAGCCGCTACGCCTACCCGATTAAGTGCAGAGCTTATTGGCGATAATAAACAGGCCTCATTGGGGCTTAAACTAGCGAAACAAGCTGAGTTTTGGGGCGGCTTCAATCAACAAAGTGGTGATAATTTAGCCCATTATGATCTGATCTTGGGGCGTCAGTTTAAGTTAGGCGACAAGCTTGCCAAAGACCAAGGTCATATCATTATTGATTTACCTGATGCGGTGCTGACTCAGTGGCTGCCGATCATCAGTCAATTTACCGATAAGGCAAGCTCAAGTATCGATCTTCCAGATACCACGGCTGCGGCACTGGTAAATACTGAAGAGGAAATGGCCAGTATTTTTGCCAATAAGCCTGCAGCTGAGTCAGCCGTGGTTGATACTGTGACAGCCCATGCAGCGAAAACCTCAGCGCCCACTGAAAACCAGCCTAGCACCACAGAAGCTACCCTAACGCGGCCAAAAGCTAGCTTCTTCCCGCCGCTAGCGTTAATTGATGCCAAGGTGGGTAAATTAGATATTTTAGCCCAAGACTTTAATCAACTGAGTTTTAGCGCCAAGCCGTTAGAGCATGTATGGCGTTTTGATGTTTTGTCACAAGAATTTGATGGGCGGATTGATTTTTATTCCAGTTGGCGTGAACAAGGCTTAAAAGTTGTTGCCAGTAAATTGCATTTAACGCCCAGGGTTAAACCTGCTGAAGAAGCGGAGTTCAGCCCAGATAATATGCTCGATAATTTACCGCCATTAGCTGTGGATGTGGATGATTTTGGCATCTACGATAGGCGTCTGGGCCATTTAGTGCTGCAGGGTATTCCTTATGAAGACGGTTATCGCTTTCAAACATTAACCCTCACCCGGCCCATTGTTAGCTTGCAAGCTACTGGCGATTGGACCTTTAAAGATGGCAAAAACCTGACTAAGTTTGATGTTAAATTGAAAGCCAGTAAATTTGATGCATTGTCAGAAGTCCTTGGGATTAACCCCGGCTTAAAAGACGCCCCCCTTGATTTAGTTGGTGAGTTTTCATGGCAGGGCCCGCCTTATGGTTTCTCATTAGACACCCTAAACGGTAAATTACGTTTTGATATGGGCAAAGGTTACTTATCTGAAATTAGTGATAAAGGTGCGCGGATATTCTCGCTATTTAGCCTAGATTCTATAGTGCGTAAGTTATCTTTAGATTTTTCTGATGTGTTTGGTAAAGGGTTACACTTTGACTCGTTCGGGGGCTCACTTAATATCGATAACGGTGTGGTTAAAACCACTGACACTGAAATGGATGCGATTGCCGGTAATATGAAAGTGCGTGGTTATACTGATTTAACCACCCAAAGTTTAAATTATGATATTCGCTTTATTCCGCAATTGGCATCAAGTGTGCCTACAGTGGTATTACTTAGTACCAGCGCATGGACTTTAGGCTTAGGTGCCTTTGCCTTGACCAAGGTATTAGAGCCTGTGATTGAGGTTATTTCTGAAATTCGTTTTCGCCTTGGTGGTACTATGACCGAGCCACAATTAGAAGAGCTTGAGCGAAAAAGTAAAGAAATCGAAATCCCAGAATCAATTTTGCCAAGAACGCCAGCAACACAAGTCAGCCCTGATAAGGTCGAGGCAGGTACGGTAAGCTCGGAAGCTATTAGCTCTAAAGCTGAGAGTGTAGAACTAAACCGCTCTGAAAATCAGCCGAATGCAACTGATGTTAATAAAGCTAATGTTAATAAAGCTAATGTTAATGACGCTGGTGTTAATGAAGTAGATGCTACTGACATAAACCTTAAAGCAGATGAAGCAGTCACAGAGGCCGCAGCCAATATCGTGTCCTTTAGCCTGTATCATCGACAATGCCAAGGAGGCGCCAATGCAAGTCAGTTTATTGCAATGTCAAAGCAGCACAGATGTCAAAGCCAATCTGGCCTTTATCGACTCGCAGCTTAGTGTATTACCTCGAAAGGCTAATGAACCGCAACTGGTAGTACTGCCTGAGTGCAGTTTGCTATTTGGTGGTCACGAGCAGCAGCAATTAGCTGTTGCTGCTGTGGAAGAATCCAGCAAACTTAAACAGCAACTGGCCGCATTAGCTCAGCGTCATCATGTTTATATGGTGGCCGGAACTATCCCGATTTCTGCAGATGCAGCTAGGGTCTATAGTCGCAGTTACTTATTTGATGATGAAGGCAATACCTTAGGCAGCTATGATAAGTTACACTTATTTGATGTTGAGGTTGCCGATAAAACGCAATCCTATCGAGAAAGTGATACTTTTTGCCCAGGGGATCGTATCACTGTCATTGACACCCCATTTGGCAAGGTAGGCTTAGCCATTTGCTACGATATACGTTTTGCTGACTTATTCAGGGCATTAAGGTTAGCGGGGGCAGAAATTATTGCCTTGCCATCTGCATTTACTAAGGTAACAGGCGCAGCCCATTGGCAAACCTTGATCCAAGCAAGGGCGATTGAAACCCAGTGTTATTTTCTGGCTGCCGATCAATGGGGTCAGCATAACCAAGGTAGCCGAGAAACCTGGGGCCAAAGTATGATAGTAGACCCTTGGGGCAAGATTATCGCTGAGAAAAAGACCGGTCTAGGTTGGGTGCAAGCCCAGCTTGATTTAGCCGCCTTAGCGACCATAAGACAACAAATTCCAGTGGCGGCGCACAATCGCTTTATTGCGCCCCAATTAAAATAAATACTGAATTAGCTAACATATCGAGCGATGAATTAAGTTCGGTGAGACAAGAATCCACATACAGGCCATGGGGCTTAAAGAGAGAATTAATGCCATTTTTAGCTCAAGTAGAACAAAGTTTATTACAAGGCGCACTCACCCTTGACGGGCTGCAAGATTATCTGAACATTATTCATCAGCATAATATTGATTTTTCAGATTTATATTTTCAAGGCAGCCGCCATGAAACCTGGGCGCTTGAAGATGGCATTATCAAAGAAGGTAGCTTTCATATTGAGCGCGGAGTCGGTGTTCGTGCCATTACTGGCGAGAAAACCGGTTTCGCTTATGCTGATGAAATTAATCCAGCAGCATTACGCGCAGCAGCAGAAGCGGCAAGAGGCATTGCCTTGGCGGGCCAAGAGCACAAAGTACATGCCTTTAAACGTCATGACACCCATAAGCTTTACAGTAGTGATGACCCCATAGCGGCCATGGAAGAAGCGCCAAAAATTAATTTGCTCAAGCAAACTGATGCCTATATTCGTAGCCTAGATAGCCGCATTATTCAAGTGGTAGTGAGCTTGTCTGGCGTACATGAAGAAATTTTAGTGGCTGCCAGTGATGGCACCTTAGCAGCGGATATTCGTCCGTTAGTGCGCTTTAATTGTAGTGTTATTTTAGAAGATAACGGTAAGCGTGAGCGCGGTAGTGCAGGTGGCGGCGGTCGTCATGATTACAGCGTATTTATGGCAACTGATGACGCCGGTTTACCTGTGTGTTTTGACTTTGCCCGTGAAGCGGTGCGTCAAGCCCAAGTGAATATCAATGCTATTGATGCCCCAGCAGGTGAAATGGCCGTAGTACTGGGTAACGGCTGGCCTGGCGTATTGCTGCATGAAGCAGTAGGTCACGGTTTAGAAGGTGACTTTAACCGTAAAGGCAGCAGTGCCTTTAGCGGTAAAGTCGGTCAGCAAGTGGCCTCAGAATTAGTTACCGTAGTGGATGATGGCACCATTGTTAATCGCCGTGGTTCATTAAGTATTGATGATGAAGGGGTGCCAACCCAAAAGACCACCTTAATCGAAAATGGTATTTTAAAGGGCTATATGCAAGATAAGCTTAATGCGCGTCTAATGGGCGAGCCGACAACCGGTAACGGCCGCCGTGAATCTTATGCGCACCTGCCAATGCCACGTATGACTAATACCTATATGGAAGCTGGCACTTCAACGCCTGAAGAAATGATCAAGTCAGTAGAGAAAGGCATTTATGCGCCTAATTTTGGTGGCGGCCAAGTGGATATTACCTCAGGCAAATTTGTGTTCTCAGCCTCAGAAGCCTACCTGATTGAAAATGGCGAAGTCACCCAAGCAATTAAAGGGGCTACGCTTATTGGCAACGGCCCAGAAGCCATGAGCCAAATATCTATGGTGGGTAATGATCTGGCCTTAGATCAAGGTGTCGGCGTGTGCGGTAAAGATGGTCAAAGTGTACCAGTTGGGGTGGGGCAACCTACCTTGAAGTTAGACAGTTTAACCGTTGGCGGCACTGCTTAACAATGAAACCAAGGTGCCTTAATAGCACCTTAGTTATTTAGGCCATTCTAATCGACATTGCTTTATATTTAGCTACACTTAACTAACTGTTGTTGATGTAAAAAGTAAAGTTAGTCACGACTTGCTAATAACATAGAGTAAAAAATCTAATCAGGGTGGTGTAATGGGCTATTTGGTCATTTGTAATCGTATTATGTGCAGTCGTTTTGCCGCATTTTTAGTTGTGGGGATCAGCGTTATTAGCGCAGCTCAGGCTGAGCCCTTGGCTTTTAATCAGGCTTGGCAACAACTGCTAACGGTCAGTGATAAGTTAAAGGCGCAATCTCAAGAAGTCAGCCGCGCTGAAGCGGAGCAAGATGCGGGCAAAGACTTAAGTTTGCCCTCGCTTGATCTATCAGGAAGTTATACCCGCTTAGAAAAACCCGTAGAACTTGATTTACGGGATCTTAATCCCATTGCATCATTAGATCCCGCCGCTCTGCCGCCAGCCCTTGGCAATATCATTGGTGCGATCCCCGGCTCACTGTTTGTGACCCCGTTTACCGAGCAAGACGTTTTTCGAGCCAGTTTAAAAGCCATGTGGCCAATTTATACTGGTGGACAAATTACTGCGGCTCAAGGTATTCAAGCCGCCCAAGTGGAAGAAAAAAAGCATCAGTACGCCTTAGTCAGCCGCGAGCTGTTTACCCAGCTTGTCGATCGCTACTTTGCAGTAGCAGTGACCAAAACCTTAGTGCAAACGAATCAACAGTTGGTTGATTCGTTAACCGAGCACGCGTCACACGCGCAGAAATTAGAGCGCGAAGGGCAGATTGCCAAAGTTGAGCGCTTAAATGCCCAAGTGGCGCTAGAAAATGCCAAAGTTAATTTAGGCAGCTCCCAACGCCAATATGAAATGTCGACCATTGCTTTATCGAGAATGTTGCAGCTGAGCAATGCTACTCCTACATCGGGGTTATTCTCACTGGCGCAGCCGCCATCATTGCCGCGCTTAAGCCAGTTAACCATCAGCCAGCACCCTGCGCTAAAACTGCTGGAGGCTAAAGAAACCCAAGCGAATGGGCTAATTAAACTCGAAAAGGGTAAGTATCATCCCACCGTATTTTTATACGGTAATTACACCCTTTACGAGGACGATAGTTTATTTTCGCAAATTGAACCCGACTGGATGGTTGGATTAGGCGTAAATGTGCCAATATTTAGCCGTGATGGCCGCAGCGGTAAAGTCAAAGCCGCCCAAAGCGCCTTGTTGCAAGCTAAGCATACTAAGGCGCAAACTCAGCAAGACTTAAGCCTGCTGGTGGATCAAAGCTATCGCCAACTCCAGCAAGCAGATGAAGAAGTTAACGCCCTTAATGCCTCTTTAGCTCTCGCTACCGAAAATCTTAGATTACGTGAACTTGCCTTTAACCAAGGCTTATCAACCTCAATTGATCGGGTTGATGCAGAGCTTAAACTTAGCGCCGTTAAAACCCAACAACTGGGGGCGCAATATCGCTATGTGCAAGCTTATGCCAGATTAATGGCCATTAGTGGTCAAGTGGATGAATTTATCGGTCGAACCCAATTACAGGAGAGCCAACATGCGGGCTAATAAGATTATTGCAGTTATCGCCATTATTTTTTTGGTGGGCATATTAGCTAACGGCTTGAGATTGGCTTTTGAGCCTAAACCCAGTGTATTGCAGGGCCAAATCGAGGCCAGAGAATACAATATTTCATCAAAAGTGCCCGGCCGCGTTGAGCAAGTCATGGTTAGGCGCGGTGATAAAGTGGCTATTGGTGACTTATTATTTGCCATTAATAGCCCTGAATTAGACGCTAAATTAATGCAAGCTGAGGGCGGTCGAGATGCCGCTAACGCCATGCAACAGGAAGCCGATAATGGTGCAAGACAGCAGCAAGTCACCGCAGCAAAAGAGCAATGGTTAAAAGCCAAAGCCGCAACAGAGTTAATGCAAACCACCTATCAACGAGTTGAAAACTTGTTTGATGAAGGTGTGGTAGCCAGACAAAAACGTGATGAAGCCTTTACCCAATGGCAAGCTGCCAAATACACCCAGCAAGCGGCATTAGCTATGTATGAAATGGCTGATGAAGGCGCCCGAGTCGAGACCAAAGCGGCTGCTGCGGGTAATGCCCGTATGGCAGAAGGCGCAGTTAAAGAAGTAAATGCCATTTTAGCCGACAGTCAAATGCGCTCACCTAAAGTGGCTGAGGTCAGTGACGTGTTATTACAAGCTGGCGAGTTAGCCCCAAGTGGTTTTCCTGTGGTCAGTTTAATTGATATGTCGGATGCCTGGGCCGTATTGCAACTACGTGAAGACCAATTGGCTGAGTTTAAAGTGGGCAATGTTGTGTCGCTAACCATTCCGGCATTAAAACTGACCACGGACTTTACAGTGGCGCACATCAGTGTGATGGGCAGTTTTGCGACTTGGCGCTCCACTGAAAGTGGTCACGACTTTGATATGCGTACTTTTCAAGTCGAGCTGCGCCCCAATGAAGCCATTGATGATCTTAGAGTGGGCATGTCAGTATTACTGACATTAGATTAATCTCAGCATTTACAAGCCAGTAGAGGCTAGAGGCGCTCATGGGAGCTTTATTACAGAAAGAACTCAAGACACTGTGGAACTCACCTTGGCAATTAGCCTTGGTGACTTACATTCCCATCATCAGCATGTTGTGTTTATGGTGGCTATTTAGTGCAGGTTTACCACGACAATTACCCGTAGCAGTGGTTGATTTAGATAACAGCCAGCTAACGCGAACATTGACTCGCAACCTCAGTGCTAACTCCGTTATCAGCCCTAAAACTTATCCTAATCTGGCACTGGCTCAAGAAGCTATGAGTACTGCAGAGGTCTATGCGCTGGTAGTGTACCCCCATCAGTTTAAGCATGGCTTATTAACAGGCGCTAGCCCGACCATAGATATTCGTTATAACAGCCAGTTCTTATTAGTCGGTAAGTTGTTATCCAGTCAATTACAATTAAGCCTTGGCTCAGGGTTAATGCAAGTGGCGGGGCTAAAACAACTTTTAGGCGGTGCCAATAAAGCATCTGTTGCAGTAAATTTATCCCCAGTGACCAGTCAAACCACGGCTTTATTTAATCGTAATAATAACTACGTCGGATTTTTAGTGCCGCCAGTATTAATTGCATTGCTGCAGTTATTATCAATGATGGTGTTCGTGAATAGCTTAAATGCTAGTTTGATCAAAGGTGAAGATAAATGCTTATTGCCTGATAATTTTTGGCAATTAGTGGCCACTAAAGTCATGCTCTACACGCCAATCATGTTGCTCCATGGCGGCTTTATTTTAGTTTGGTTATATGGCTATTTAGGCTTACCCATTGCTGGCAGCTTAGGCTTGTTAGTACTGACTCAGGCCATGATGCTAGGGGCCTTGTGGCTATTGGTCATATTAGTGGTGGTGGTTATGCGCGAGCCTGCTGGCAGTATCAGTATGGGCTCGGCGATGTTTGCGCCAGCATTTGCCTTTATGGGGATTACATTTCCAGTTAATGATATGCCGCAATTGGCGCAGTGGTGGCGATTGTTAATGCCTTCAAGTCATTATATGGACACCCATGTTATTGTGGTTAGCTATGGCGCCGAGGCTGGGCAGGTATTATTGCAATCTAGCTCCTTGTTATATTTTCTCGTGTTATTGCCTATTGCTTGGTTATTAGCAAAAATCATTCGTCAAAAACAAGCGCCGGTAAATAGTGCTGAGTCGTTAGCTGTTGTGAGCCAACAGCAGGAGGCACGATGAATTGGTTGCAACTTGTTATCGCTGATTTTAAAGCGCTGTTAAGTGATAAAGATATTGTACTGACGGTTTTTGGCGGCTTACTGTTTTACTCGGTGTTATACCCTCTGCCTTATTTACATCAAGTCCCTACCGAGCAAAAAATTGTCGTGGTAGATCATGATAACTCTTCATTGAGCAGACAGTTAGTGCGTCATGCCGATGCCAGCCCCAAAATCAAAATAGTCAGCCAAGTGGCCAGCATCAATGAGGCGCAGCAGTGGATTGCTAACGGCGATGCCTTTGGTTTATTGGTTATTCCAGAAGGCTTTAGGCGTAACCTACTGCTGGGTAAAGGGGCAACCTTAAGTTACGGTGGTGATGCCAGTTACTTCTTAATTTATTCTGCGGTAGCAGAAGGGTTAGTGGCAGCAGGCATGGATGCCAGTAAACAAGTGCAAATGATAGGCTTACTGGCGCGGGGCGAGAATCCGCAGCAAATTCAACAAGATCTTAATTCAGTCAATTTAAATAGTGTGCCGGCATTTAATCCAAGTTTAGGCTATACCCCTTATGTGGTGCCGGGATTATTTTTACTGATCTTGCATCAAACCCTCTTGATAGGTGCCAGTATTTTAGGCGCAGGCCAATGGCGTAAACAGGGCTATTGGCAGCAGGTATCGCCACTGGCGTTGATCACCGCACGAATAGCCGTTTTCAGTTTAATTTATAGCTTTTTTTCATGTTTTTATTTGGGCTATTGCTACTACTTTTACGGCGTTAGTGTGCAAGCGAGTTTAGGCCAAGTGTTGCTGTTTATGGTGCCATTTATATTATCGACTGCGGCTTGCGGGGTAGCATTAAGCTGTTTATTTGTCAGACGAGATTTACCCACTCAGGTATTATTATTGGTCTCAATGCCGATTTTATTTGTCTCAGGCTTTGTGTGGCCGCTGGCATTAATTCCTGAGCCGTTAGTGCAAGCTTCGCAAATTATCCCTGCTGTACCTGCCATTATGGGTATGTTGCAGTTAAATCAAATGGGCGCCTCATGGGATGCCATCATGCCAATGTGGCTGCAAATGTGGGGCTTATTTTTACTGTTTAGCTTGCTGGCTTATATTGGCGTAAGACGTCGATTATTTAGTAAGGAAGGGGCCAGTGCTTAGTTTTGAGTGGCGGCCTTTAGGGCTGTGAATTAGCTGGTTAATTATGGCGTATTGAGCTTAATTATCCAGTGATCGTGATATTGATATTTTTTTGATAAATAAAAATAGGTATATTCAGATGAAATATACCTATTTTGTTTTTCATGTCTTTGAGCTTAATCATTAAGCTTTGCTGTCGCTGTTGATCGTCTTCCAAATTATAACGTTCCTGTTTCAGAGCGACTTAATTCCGCTTCTAAGCGACTTAAGTTATGTTGGTAAATTGGCTCATGGTTGGCTTTTGCTGCTTTCTTAAAATCAGCCAGTGCGCCTAGATTATCATTAGCCATTAACTTCATAACACCACGGTTATTGTAGGCATAAGCTCGCATTTGCATTGAGGGTAACTTAGCAGCCTTATTGGCCATTTCTACCGCTTCAGTACAAGCTGTTTCAGCAATATCAAACTTTGAAAGCTTAGTGTAGCCAACACAAAGACTCAAACTGCGAGTGTATTTGTCAATGACAGTGGCGGTGGCAGCTTCTGTTAGGGCGATGCCTTCACTGATGTCACCAGATTGAATGGCATCAACTCCAGGTGTGTCTTCAATAAGTACCATTTTATATTTGCTCGTTTCGATGGCATTGGCCATCACAGCAGAGCTTGATAATAATAAACCAGCTGCGGTGATGATAGAGAGTGTTGATTTTTTCATGGTTATATTCCTTTATAGGTAGTAGCTAGTTGCTACAGGGCTAATTTAGGAAAAAAGTCTGAGGCTGACAAACGAGATAAATCAATTTGATAAGTGAGATTTATTCACTCATGCAGTGGTTAACCTATTAGTCAGCCCTGGTGAGGTGGTTTAAAAATGGAAGCGGGCGACAACCCAATCAATAAGTAACTGCACTTCAGGCTTGGTGACATTGTTATGGTTGATCAGATAATAGCGGTCGTGACTGGTTAAAGATTGCTCAAACAATGAAATTAACTGATTGTTTTCAAACCATGATTTACTGATAGGCAGCGGGATTAATGCGATGCCTAAACCTTGCTCAGCAGCTCTTGCGACGCTAAACATACTGTCTAATTGAATGATTTGTTTGGGTTTGAAATGATCAAGGCCAACACTTTCAGCCCATTGATGCCAGGCATAGGGTCTTGCCTGATGCATGATTAACGGGACTTCTAACAGGGCGCTAAAGCCTTTATGTTCAAGCCTGTTAAACAGTGCTGGGTTACAGGCTGGAACATAATTAAGCGGAAATAAATCATACGATTTATCAGGGTCTTGGCGACTACCAGATAACACGATCGACAGATCTGTATTGGCCGTTTGTTTGGCGCGGGTTTTAACGGTTTCGAGCTTTAAATTAATATTAGGATATTCGTTTGACCAACCCACCAGTTGCGGTACAAACAGCTCACTGGCAAAAAATTCTGGCATTGAAATACTGACTTCATGCATGGTGTGGGCATTATTGAAGTTATTGACTGTTTCGGTCAGCTGCAGCATTAACGGGGTAATTTGTTGATAAAAGCGCATTCCTGTTTCTGTCAAAGTGATTGAGCGAGTTTGGCGAATAAATAATTGCTGTTGTAGGTTTTCTTCTAGCTGTTTAATTTGATGGCTCACCGCTGAAGGGGTGAGAAATAATTTTTGAGCAGTCTCTTTAAAACTGAGACATTCGGCTGCAACACAAAAACAACGCAAACCTCGTAATGAGGTATGTAAAGGTAGCATTTAAAATCCTTTTTACTAAAGTCGATGCAGGCTAAGCAAAGACTAGACCAACTAAATATTGTAGATAAAACAGGTATTTAAAGGTTTAATTATTAGTCGTAGTTACCAATAGTGCTTCTTTAAGCACTTATTTGGTGCATTAGCTTGATGTGCCAACTTTCCTGAATAAGGCTAAGGCCACATAAAATTAAGGCCTGCAATTGCAGGCCTTTCTATTTATGCGGGTCTAATAAGTCTATTCAATAGTCACTTTCATAAACCGCTCAGTTTTAAGTCCACCGGGTGTTGTCACTGTTAAAGTGATGGTATCTTCACCTGTTTCATCGGGTGCGGTATAGCTAAATTGAGTGGCTTCTTGACTACATGCATGTGTTGGGTCGCCTTCTGCAAAACTAAAGCAAGTGGCATTGGGTACGGTATAGCCATTAAATGCAATTGAGCCATCTATCGCTGCCACGGTTAAGGTGGAACCTGCTGGCATCATTTGATTGGCACTGTCATACAGTTCAACTTTCACCGTAGTCATGCTCTCTGGTGAGACGGCGAGTTCTGTGAATGGTGTGCTATCAGTATCAGTGGTGATAATGGTCGCTTCAGAACCTGACATGGTTAATACCGTTGCCGCGCGAATGTAAGTTTTGTTTGCTTGGTCTTCGCCACATAAACTACCTTCACATTGTGGGCCGTTGAATTTGCCGTCAGGACCAGAATAGCTGTTATTACCTGATGCGCTGAAAAAAGGTTTACCGGAAACATAGGCACCAGATTCATCATCATCCCTGAAGGCATCACCTAAGTCACTAAAACCACCTTGATGGTAGGTTTCAATGTCCATACCGTTACCGGTACATGCTGTTGGATCACCATTTGGTTTTAAACATGCCTCAGCGATTGCGCCGCCATCGGCATCATCATAAATATTATTACCATTGGTATCAAAGAAGGTCTCATGACCTAATGCATAAGCCAATACGGTCACGCGATGATCTGTAGGACGTGGATCAGTTGAGGTCCAAACCACTGAACAGCTGCCATTTACTGTTAAACATGACGGCTGAATTTGGCCGCCCTCGGTGGTGAAATTAACCGTAGTGTCATCAGGCGCTGGATTACCAAAGCTGTCAGAGGCATAGGCGGTCATGGTGACTTCAACACCGTTGACGTTAGCCGCTTCAGGGTTAAATAAAGAAGGAGAAATGTTAAAGCCCAGTTGTTGAGGTAGACCTGTATTAACCGTTAACTGTTCTGATTGGGTGGTAATGATGATGCCCGAATCTGTATCTTCTGCAGAGGCTGACACTCTCACTGGGGTCGGCACTGTGCCAGATTGCACTGTAACGCTAACTAATCCGTTGGCATTACTGGTCGCTTTTGCTGTGGTTTCATCATTGGCAAAAACTAAGCCGCCGATAACGGTGTCTAAACCAAAGGTCACGGTTTGCTGCGCTGCAGGTTGACCATTAGCGCTACTGATTAAGAAAGTCACTAATGAGCTTTCAGTAGAACCTGTACCGCCAGCGCCTTTAATGCGAATTTGGTTTGGCTCTGCAGAGATAAAGCTCAAGCTACCTAAAGTTTGGCGATCTAAAGAGAAATCGAAGCTGGCGTTGTAGGTGTCATTACCAATAACGGCTGCAGCGATAATTTGTTGACTGCGAATACTGTTGCCACTGCAACTGCTATCTTGAAAGGTTGAGTTGGCTCTGCCTGAGGATGTCGTAACCGGGGTATCAAGACTCGCATCACCATTGGTGACGCAATCAGAACTAAACGATACGCTTACGGGTGTTTGTAATGGCTCGAATGTACCGTCAGCCGCTTCAACAATCACATCAGCATAAACGCCAAAACTTGCCCCAGCACCAATGGTGTAGGTTAGAGGATCTGCTTCGGGGTCATCAGCGGGTAAGGTTGAACCAAGCTTACTTTCAATGAATGTGTCAGGGTCAACAATATAACCAAACTTAATTGTACCTTCAGGGATTACTTCATCGCCACTTAGCACTTCATAAGCACTGCTGCCTGAAATCGTGGTGCCATCAAAGTCGGTGCTGGCAATTAAGTTATAAGCGCCAAGTTCACTGCTGGTTGGGGTATAACTGACACTGGCAATACCATCAGCAGAGGTTAAGGCGGTATTTGGCGATAAACTGGCGCTGCCAGCCTGAAAGCTCACTAATTGATCCGCTATTGGTTGATTGCTGCCATCTAAAACTGCTGCCGTAAGCAATACGGCTTGATCAATCTTAAAACGGGTTACCGTTTGCCCTGCCTGAGTAATACTGGCATTGATTGTGATGGTTTCAGGTGTTGGCGTGGTGGTTGAATTAATAAATTCAAAATTACGCGAGGCAGAAACACTGTCATCAGTTTCGGATTCAGTATCTGTAGGGGTATGAGACACCACTAAGGTACCTGCGCCGACAGTATTATCTGTGGTGCTGATGAATACGCTGGCGATACCACTGCTGTTTGTTAGTGTGCTATCAACGCTGGCTTGACCAAAACTTGGGGCAAAGCTGACAATGGCGCCACTGACGTTGCTATTGGATTGCTTTAACTGGGCTACTGCGCAAAAGCGCTCAGTGACATCAAAGCGTAATTCATCAGTGGTTTCAGCGCATTGACCATTAACAACGCTTTGGTAGCTTAGGCTAATGCTGTAACTGCCTTCGCCTCCACTGCCAGTATCGTTATCATCAGAAGGCCCATTACAAGCGGTCATTAAAAATAGTGAAGCAATAGAAAAAGGCAGTGCACGTATTATTGTATTTAGTGGCATCAGCAACATCCTTGTAAGTGGTGTTTATTCGGTTATTCCAGCACGTAAATATTTAAACAACTCGATAAATGATTTTGACTCAGGGCCTTTAGCGAGTTCTTTATTGGTTTGTCTGATTAATTGACGCAATTTTTGACGTTCAAAAAGCGGATATTCAGCCAGTAAAGCTTCAACTTCTTCGTTTGGGTTTTCTAATAAGCGGGCACGTAACTTCTCAATTTTATGAACCTGTGCAGATTCATTATTGTTTTTATTCAATACATTATCGATTGATTTAATGATTGGCTCATGATCATAGCCACGCATTAGTTTGCCAATGTATTGTAAATGACGACGATAGGCTTCTGTTTTTTGCTTAATATTTTTGGCTTTTAATACTGCATCGTATAAAAACTCTTCTAGCTCGACTTTATCAAGCTGCGTTTTACTTAATGCAATTAAGCGCATGCCAAGCTCTTGAGCTTCTTCGCTTTCTTTTTTAAATTCTGTTCTACTGACGTATTCATCGTCATTGTCGTATGGCTGTTTAAAGTGATCTGAATCGCCGACAATTTTCATAGTAATAAACCTCTCATAAATATCGGCGAATAATAGCACTTTCAGGGTGGTGTAGGCCACTGTATAACGGGTTTTCAAGCTTAAGCCGATGAATATTTTTTAAATATGTTAAGGCTGGTCAATCTTTGATGCTTACCATCGTCTTCAGCTTGCCAAAAGAGCAAGCCTGTAGAGACCGATTTATCAACCAGCTTCATAGAATCAATCTGCGAGAATTCAATATGATACTCACTGATTAACTTAAGGTTAGTTTATTTAGCGCCATTGTGGTGGGTAAATCCTTGTTTTGATGGTTATCAATACAGTTTTGAATTTGATATGCTAAGCCTAACAATGGAAACTAAAGAGTAAATTTGTGTCTACCAATAATATTGATACTGAATTAACGGCGTTACAAGATGCCGTTGCTGTCGCATTAGAGCATGCAAAAAAGTTAGGCACGAGTGCGGCTGAAGTTGCCATTAGCAAACAACAAGGTTTGTCGGTTTCAACCCGTGAAAAAGAAGTTGAAACCGTTGAATTTAATAAAGATGGTGCTTTAGGTATTACGGTTTATCGTGATGGTTGTAAGGGCAGCTCTTCAACTTCTGACCTTAGTCCTGAAGCCATTGCCGTTGCCGTTAAAGCCGCTGATGATATTGCCCGTTATACCTCATCAGACCCTTTTAGTGGCCTTGCTGATAAAGCGTTAATGGCGCAAACCATCCGCGATTTAGATTTATACCATCCTCAAGATATTACTCCTGATGAACTAGCTCAATTAGCCATTCGCGCCGAAGAAGCCAGTTTGTCAGTAGACAGTCGGGTGCAGCATTCTGATGGCGCGACCGCTAATGCTCATACTGCAGCCAAGGTCTATGGCAATAGTCACGGATTTTTAAAAGGCTATTGCAGCTCACGCTATAGCTTAAGTTGTGTGGTGATCGGTGAAGAAGACGATGGCAACATGCAGCGTGACTATGATTACACCATTGCACGTAAATATAATGAGTTAATGACGCCTGAGTCAGTGGGGATTTTAGCCGCTAACAAAACGGCTAGTCGTCTCAATGCCCGTAAAATTCCCACGGCTAAACTGCCTGTACTATTTTCGCCTGAAATCGCCACTGGTTTAATGGGTCATTTGATCGGTGCGATAAGTGGTAGCAGTCTGTACCGTAAATCGAGTTTTTTACAAGATTCGATTAATACGCAGCTGTTTCCTGAATGGTTTAACATCGAGGAAAACCCACATCTTATTGGCGCTTTAGCCAGTGCAAATTATGATAGTGAAGGTGTGGCTACCCAGCAGCGTAATATTATCGATGCTGGCCATTTATCCACTTACCTGCTAACCAGTTATTCAGCGCGCAAGTTAGATTTAGTCAATACAGGTCATGCTGGTGGCATTTATAACTGGACCTTAAGTCATAGCGGCCAAACCTTTGATGAATTAGTAAAAGCCATGGGCACAGGTCTTATCGTCACAGAAGTGATGGGCCAAGGTGTCAATATGGTCACAGGCGATTACTCTCGCGGCGCTGCTGGATTTTATGTTGAGAACGGTGAAATTCAGTTCCCAGTAGAAGAAATCACCATTGCAGGCAATTTAAGAGACATGTTCATGGGCATTCAAGGTGTGGCTAAGGATAGAGACTTACGTTCATCTATTCGCACTGGCGGTATCTTACTGAGTGAAATGAAAATAGCCGGTAGCTAAGCGCTGCACTGCAGTAATAAGTTTACTGTCTTAACCTTTAAAACACCGACTTGTCGGTGTTTTTTTGTTTTTGTCAGAGTAATGGAACCCTCTAATTTACATAGTCTTTATGAGCTTTACACTTCTTGACAATCGATTACGCTCAAGCTTAGTCCTATCCATTAATATGTAGTTAAATCGTTAATGGAGTTGTTATGTTTGATAAAAAAATGTGTGGATTAATGATGTTGGGACTGAGCTCCTTAACTCTGATGGGCTGTGATTCTTCTGATAGTGATGATAACAGTGAAACTGATAGTGCTTATATCCAGTTTTATAATGCGTCGGCTAACAGCACAGCCACATCATTGGTGATGGACGAGTATGAATACACTTCGGTGGCGTTTAGCGACAGTATGCCCCGCTATAGTTACGCTACTGGTAGTGTCACCATGGAGATCTATGGTTCAGATGAAAATGGTGATTCAAGCAGTATTTATTCTGAGGACATGGATCTAGATAAAGAAGAGAATCATTTATTTGTCCTTTATGGTGATTATCACTCGCCGGAGCTACTCAAGGTTATTTATGACCGCGCGGATATGGATGACCTCAATAGCGATGAAGATAATGAATACAGTAAAATGCAGGTGCTGGTTGCCAATGTTACTGCAGAGGAAATGGCATTTGATGCTTACATTTCCCTCGACACTGACTCATACGCCGATGCCACTATGATTGGTAGTGTCGATTACCGTGGAGTCACCTCAGAATTGATGCTCGACACTGATGACTATATTGTTTATCTCACCGACAAGGGTACAGATAATGTGGTCTACACCACAAGCAGTATGAGCTTAACCACAGAAACTGTTTATAAATTTATGATTAGAAACAGTTTTGGTTCAGGTGATTTAAAAGTGGTGATCGACAGTGTCGATTCAACCACAACGCCAACGTCTTACACTAACATCGATGCTACTGCAGATTTTCGGGTCTTTAACGGGCTAGAGCAACGTAGTTTAGATGTCGATGTGATCAGTAAAGCTGAGTCGCATTACTTACTTGATATCGCTCCTTTTACTGTAAGCGATTACCAACAAACCGGTTTTAATGATTATGGCGTCAGTGTCACAGATTCAGCCACTGCAGAAATACTGTTAGACAATGTACTAGTGACCTTTAATCAAGATGATGTCCGTACCTTATTGCTATACCAAGATGACACAATTAAAGGCATGGTCATTGAACATGATTTGCGCCCAAGAGCCTTTGAAAACAACGTTGATATCGTGAATTTATCGCAGGATTATGATGATTTAAGCGTGTATTTTGTTCGCAGCTCGGAGACGATTGAGTCGGCAGAATATAGCATCACGGATTTGGATTTTACCGATCAAGATAGCTTAGTATTACTCCATGATAATTATGAAGTTAATGTGGTTTATGAGTCAGATAACGGTACTAAAACCTTATTATATCAATCTGATTTTATTAGCTTTGACGGTGAAAGTAATTACAGCTTTGTATTAATGCCAGATAGCAGCAGCTCTTTTGGGTATAACTTGGTACAGCTTTAGTTATTGAGAGTCATAAAAACAGTAAATCAATCAAAATGCCGATAAATATTATCGGCATTTTTTTAAATTTGAGTCTCGCTGCGAGCTTTAACAGCAATTAATTATGTCGTTCAAGTTGCCGTTAACGCCATATCAAACAATCGCTTAAAAGCATTTTTAAAGGCCGTTTGTAAGTCTTGAATATGCTGCTTCAAATGATTAATCATCTGGGCGTATGAGACTGCTTGATGGGCATAGCAAACGAATTTAGCGATATTCCATGCGTCATGTCATTGCTCTATTGAGAGTAAATGGCGCCATTGTGATAAGTACTGATGAACTACAGCCTGTTGTTCATTAGTGGTTTTCATTCGATATAAGTAAGTGCCATCAATAAATGGGTGACTAATGCAGCCATCACTCCAGTCAAAGAAAATATGCCGACCGTTTACCTTAGCGATGTTCTCAATGTGTAAATCACTATGCACTAGCGTATTGGGTAAATTGAATTGCGCCAAGGCTGTAATTGAGTGTTGAAGTGAGATTAATATCGCCTGATATTGTTGATGGGTAAGCGCCATCGACGTTGGCAGCCTTGTTAAAATACTGTCATCATCAAATATGCTTTTGAGTTGTAGCGGTAAGTTGTGTATATCGCGAGTTAAACAACCTGATTGAGCTATTGCGTCAATATGATCAGCACTGTGTATTTGCATTTGTGCAAACGAAGCAAAAGCCTCAGCCCATGCGGTGAGCTGCACAGTATCTTCATAGGCTACGCCAAAATCCTCTGTCAGCATCCATTGCTTTGCTTCATCAATCGCTATCACTTTGGCCGACTGTTGCGGAAATAATTGACCCAGCTTTTGACAAAGTTTCGCTTCATTTGAAAATAATGGTAAATAAGCCGTCGCTTTAAAATACACATCACCTTGAGTGGTTGCTTGCTGTAAAACCTGCCCTAGAGACCAGCACTTTATTTCTACAAGGTCACCTATTGGCTCAATATTATGAGCTGCCAATACAGATGTTACCCAAAGGTTTGCTGCTTTAGGCCAACTTGAAGCTTGCCATGTTTGCAAGGGGAGTTGATGAGGTGTTTGTTGATTCTGTTGCAGACGCTTTTGCGCTATGGGGGAAGTCATTATTTGGATTCTATTGTTGTTATTGTTGCTTTTAGCATAGCCTTACCGATATCTAAAATGTGAATATACGTTTGCTTACGATTAATGTTAACGATTAAGTAATTGATAAGTATGAGTACTTTAAGGGTTTTCTTTATCGCTCCACACACTGGTATTGCACTTTTAATCATATAGACATTAAATATATTTACATAAATGTATCATTGAATCTTTAATTGCCACAAGCAACTATCAATCGACAATATCAATAATAAGAGAGAAGGTATGAAAACACAGATGATTACAGCCATCATAGCAAGTTTATTGTTATGTTCTGTATCTACAATGACGCTTGCTGAAGAGCAAGCTACAGCTAAAAAGCAGGATTATAGTCGTCACATTCCTGTCGACAGTAGTGTTGTCACCAGCCATAAAACCAAGGTGAACGGCAATAGCTTCTCCTATACCGCAACGGTTGGCACTCAGCCTGTATGGAATAAAAAAGGCGAGGCGGTTGCCACTTTAAGTTATACCTATTATCAGAGAGATAATGTAAAAGATACCGCCAAACGACCGCTGTTAATCTCTTTCAACGGTGGCCCAGGCTCAGCTTCTGTGTGGATGGATATTGGTTATACCGGCCCGCGTGCAATTAATGTTGATGATGAAGGTTACCCGCTACAACCTTATGGGGTGAAAACCAATCCATACTCGATTTTAGATATTGCCGACATTGTTTATGTAAACCCGGTCAATACCGGCTATTCAAGGGTATTAGCTAATAAAGACGGTGAAATGCCAAGCAAAGATGAGCAACAAGAGATGTTCTTTGGGGTTAACGCTGACATCAAATATTTAGCTGAATGGGTCAATACCTTTGTCAGTCGTACTGAACGCTGGCGCTCACCTAAATATCTGATTGGTGAAAGCTATGGCACCACCCGAGTTGCTGGGTTGGCACTTGAGTTACAAAATCGCCAATGGATGTATGTGAATGGGGTTATTTTAGTCTCACCGACTGACATGGGTATTGAGCGCAAAGGCCCGGTTAAATCAGCTAACCGCTTACCGTATTTCGCAGCAGCGGCTTGGTATCACAAAGCCTTAACTGCTGAACTTCAACAAGCCGACCTTGCTGATTTTTTGCCTGAAGTTGAAGCCTTTACCATTAATGAATATATCCCTGCACTAGCTATGGGCGGCTTTATCGCTCCAGATCATAAACAAAAAATTGCAGAGAAAGTGGCGCTGTATTCAGGCCTCAGTGTTGATGTTATTTTGAAATCAAACCTTGATGTGTCAACTCGATACTTTTGGAAAGAGTTACTGCGTGAGCGTGGGCAAACCATTGGCCGTTTAGACTCACGTTATATTGGCATAGATAAACAAGATGTCGGTGATAGCCCAGACTTTAACGCTGAACTTATGTCTTGGTTACACTCCTTTACCCCTGCAATTAATGCTTACATGCGTGAAGAGCTAAATTACAAAACCGATGTAAAATATTACATGCTGGGTGATGTACACCCGTGGGATCGCACCGAAAATAAAACCGGTGAAAACCTACGTCAGGCGATGGCGCAAAACCCATATTTAAATGTGTTATTTCAAGCGGGTTACTATGACGGCGCGACGAACTACTTCGATGCCAAATATAGCATGTGGCAATTAGATCCGAGCAGCAAAATGAAACAACGCCTTAGCTTTAAAGGCTACCGCAGCGGTCATATGATGTATTTACGTGCCGAAGATTTAAAGCAATCAAATCAAGACTTACGTGAGTTTATTGAGAACAGTTTGCCAAAAGAAGATGCGGCAGCAAAATATTAACTGCTAATGTTTAAAAATAGTAAAGTCGCACTCATTTTAGGTGGCTGAGCTATTGATTAAAGAGGAGCTTCGGCTCCTTTTTCGATATTAAACTCAGCGAAATGAATGCGAATAAATAGCTGTGTGCACAATGCCATTTTAAGATTGTAATTTAACCAATTAGCGATTAAATAGTCCGTTGTAATATGGCTTCAATAAGCATAAGAATAATAAGTTGGAGTGTTAAATGAGAGTAAGCAAGTTATCTGCAATATCGTTAGCCATCACATTGGTTATGAGTATGCAGGCACAGGCCAAAGCCGTAACGACACAAGACGTGACAGCGAATGAGTTTTCATGTGAAGGCAAAACCACTGTTCCTATCTATGAGATCCAAGGCGCTGGTGAGATGAGTCCATTTATCGCTGCAGGCGCGGATGAATCCATTCATGAAGTGACCACTAAAGGTGTGGTTACTGCGCGGGCAGAAAGATTATATAAAGGTTTTTTTATTCAAGATCCCCAAGGTGACGGCTCGCCTTTGACATCTGATGGTATTTTTGTCCATTGGGGAGACACTGCGCCAGCAGAAATTGTCCCGGGGATGCAGATTTGCGTCACTGGTAAAGTACAAGAATATGCAGGCTTTACCCAAATCAATATTGCACAGCAGCAACAATTTCACTTAGGTAACTATGTTGGTGAGTTGCCAGCGACCCCGTTACATATTGCTGATGGTCAATCACTTGCCGAAGCGCTGGAGCGTGTTGAAGGCATGAAAGTGCTATTAGACACTGCAAGTGACATGAAAGTTACCCGTTCATTTAGCCTAGATTATGACTCATATCGCAACAACATGGTGTTATCACATAAAGCGCCACTGATGAAAGCCACGCAGGTTTATGCACCATTATCAGCAGAGGCGATAGCATTGAATCGCGCCAATATCGCCAACCAGCTGGTGGTTGAGTCAGACTATAAAGCTGAACATGGCGAGGTGCCGTATTTCCCAAGCTTTAATGCCGATAACGGCTATATTCGGGTTGGCGATCAGTTGACCAATATTGAAGGTGTGATTGGCTATAGTTATGAGCAATATCGCTTTATGCCAACCAATGACATTAGTGCCAGTGATTTTATTCGCCATCATGATCGCACCGTAGCGCCAGCCATTGCGGCCCAAGGTGACTTACGGGTAGCAAGTTTTAATGTACTGAACTTCTTTAATAGTGAGTTTGGCGGTGATAAAAACCCATTAGGCCACAATCGCGGGGCAAAGCTTGAGTCTGAAATGCTGCTGCAGCGCACAAAAATCGTGAATGCGATGGCGGCGATGAATGCCGATATTATTGGCTTAATGGAAGTTGAAAATAATGGCTTTGGTAAGTTAAGTGCCATTCAAAATCTAGTTGATGCCCTTAATGCCAAGCTGGCACCTGAGCAGGCTTATCAATTTGTTAAAGTCACTGACAATGACGGTTTCATCGGCACTGATGCTATCGCAGTTGGCATATTATATCGACCCGCCGTTGTTGCTTTAGCTGACGCAGCTCAAATAATCGCGACCCCTGAGCAACACGTGGCAGAAGGAGCGCTAACCCGTATCAATGAGGGCGTAACAGAAACAAATCCCGCCTACCATAAATATCAGCGCCACAGCCTAATGCAAAGCTTTAGCATTAATGGTAACAAGCTGACGATTGTGGTTAATCATTTTAAATCTAAAGGCTCAGGCTGTTTAGAAGATTGGTTAAGCTTTAATGAAGATTCAGAGCCTGTAGATTTACAGGGCAAGTGTAATGCCTTTCGCGTTTCTGCTGCTAAAGTGATCGGTGAGTCGGTAACCGGCTTAGACGGTGATGTGCTGGTGATTGGCGATTTAAATGCCTATGGCAAAGAAGATCCGTTAGCAGTACTCACTGACTATGATGCCAGCCTAACTGAACATGTGATAAAAACCGCCTCACACACCAGCTTAAATGGCGCAGAGCATGATGCACAAGGACGTGTGATTGATAAGGGCTATGGGCTAATCAACTTAAACACCCAAGCACATGGGCCTGCTACATACTCGTACAGTTATGGTGGTGAGTTAGGTAATTTAGACCATGCTTTAGGTAATACAAGCTTAGCGGCTCGGCTAGTGGCGATTGAAGACTGGCATATCAATGCGGTTGAATCGAGCTTGTTTGAATACAGTAGCAAATACACCGGCGATTTAGTTAAGTCTGACAATGGCTATTCATCATCAGATCACGATCCGGTGATCATCGCCCTGGCATATCCCGAAGTACAGGATACTAAAGATGCAGATGCTATAATGACAGCCAAAGATGATGGCGGTAGCTTAGGTTACTTAGGCTTATTGCTCTTGTCTGCTTTAGGTTTTCGCCCTAAAGCCTAATCGATGTATTATTTAATAGAAATTATTATCATTTAAAATCGGTGGTGGTTTGTAAATTTTTTGAGCGTATTTTATTGCGCTTTGTGCTTGCTTTACAGGCAATTTACTTTAAATTACCGTGATAAAAAAAACGCCTGTTATAGTGTTGTGCTAGTAATTGCACCATTTAATGGCTGTGTTTTTTGAGTGTTAAAGAGAGTCGAAAAGTTGAATACCGTAACCGCTCCAATGTTAAAAAAGCGAATTGATAGTATCGATATTATGCGCGGCATTGTAATGCTTATCATGCTGCTGGATCATGTTAGAGAGCGGTTTTTCTTTCATGAGCAAGTCACCGATCCGATGACACTGGATAGCACCAGTACGGGATTATTTATAAGCCGATTTGCTGCGCATTTTTGTGCGCCTACTTTTGTGTTTTTAACCGGAGTATCAGCGTGGTTATATAGCCATCCGCAATTTGGCCCACAGCGCTCCGCAAGGTCATTTTTAATCAAGCGTGGCCTGTTTATTATCGCATTAGAGTGCACAGTGATTACGTTTCAGTGGATGGGCAATTACGAGATGATTTGGCTGCAAGTCATGTGGGCAATTGGCATCAGTATGTTGGCGCTAGCGTTATTAATCGGCTTACCAAGATTTTGGCTTGGGCTTATTGGCTTAGTGATCGTATTTGGTCATAACATGCTTACGCCCATTAGCTTCTCGCCAGGGGAGTGGGGTTATACGTTATGGGCCATATTGCATGACCGCGGCAATATCTTAACCAATGACTTTATCGGCATTAGAGCCAGTTATCCGGTACTACCTTGGATTGGGGTGATTTTGTTAGGCTATGTGATAGCACCGATTTACAGTGCAAGCTTTGATGATAACAAACGTCATAACCTGCTCATTGGGCTTGGCTTAAGCTGCTTTGCGATTTTTGCAGTCTTACGCGGTTTTAATATTTACGGCGAAACACTTGATTGGCAGCAAGGTGAAACCCTAGTAATGACATTAAAGTCGGTATTTAACTTAACCAAATATCCACCTTCATTGGACTTTTTACTGGTGACTCTTGGCGGCACATTATTGTGTTTACGGACGCTTGAAAAGCTGAACCCGCGCTATGGTAAAGTGTTATCAACCTTTGGATCAGCGCCAATGTTTTTCTATATTGTGCACTTATATTTATTAATGTTTATGTACCGCTTTGCCGTTAATGTCATTGGGCCTAACTATGGCGATTTATATGGCTTTACCGATATAAGCTGGGTGTGGGCGGTGACGGTGATATTGGCGCTGCTGTTGTACTTTCCAACTAAGTGGTTTAGTCAGTACAAGCATCAAAGTAAACAGGGCTGGATTAAGTATTTCTAGACAATGGCGTTAACCAAAATGTTGTGGTTAATCAGTAGATAGTAAAAAGGCGCATTAAGCGCCTTTTTCGTTTTATGTGTGGATTTAGGATTAGTCGATTAAGTCATATTGCTCGGCTAAAACGTTAATAATATCCGCTTTTGGGTTGTCAGGTAGCGAGATGCTAGTGCCGGTTACCTTTTCTGCCACGCCAGTGTATGTGCGAGAGACATTCATCATCGCATCTAATGGTAAGTCGTTATCACGGGCGAGGGCTTCACGCTCAGGCATTCTATCTTTGTTAAGCAGAATATCGGCATCGTCAAAATGATTGAGCAGAAATTGACGAAAGCCTTCTTTGGAGTTTTCAACAATCTTGCTATCACGATACGCTGCGCCATCCCAAATACGTGACGAGTCTGGTGTGCCCACTTCATCCATGTAAATCAGTTTGGAGTTACCGTCTTTGTCATTGACGTAGCCAAATTCAAATTTAGTATCGACAAACATTTGGTCGTGGGTGGCTAGCGCATCTGAGATGACCTTAAAGCCTTGCTTTAATAATACTTCATATAAGTCGATATCGGCTGGTTTTTCAAAGCCAAAGGCTTGGTAGTTGGCTTCAATATCGGCGCGGCTAATGTTGACATCATCTTGCTCAGGCACACCTGGAATACCGGTTAAAATGCCTTTGGTTGAAGGGGTTATCAATAACTCTGGTAGTTTTTGATCTTTGGTTAACCCTTCAGGCAGTGTGATACCGCAAAATTCGCGTTCGCCTTTGGCATAAGCGCGCCACATTGAACCGGTAATGTATTGACGACAAATCGCTTCAACTTTAATTGGACGCGCTTTTTGCACAATCCATACAAATGGGTGTGGGATATCAAGAATATGGCTATCGGCTAAACCATTTTCAGCAAACAACTTAAACCAATGATTAGAGATAGCGTTAAGTGCCGCCCCTTTACCTGGAATGCCCTGTAAATTACCTTCACCATGAAAAATACAATCAAATGCTGAAATGCGATCGCTGATCACCATTATCGCTAATGGGGTATCAGCTGGCACGTTATAGCCTTTATCGGCAATTAAGCGGCGGCTATCAGCCTCAGTTAACCAATATACACTGCGAACTTTACCGCTGTGTACTGGCTTATCGGTTCGGATCGGCAAATCGTTATTGATAGCGAGAACTGAATCAGCAAGACTCATGGCCAGTATTCCTTAAGAAATTGAGTGTAGGGAGATATCCTTTATTGATAAGGATAGTTAGGTATTTTTATGGCGGCTATTTTACCTGTATTAAGGCAGATTTCCATGCTTATCAGGCGGCTAAACTCTTAATCCTGTATAGCGAATACTGAGGCAAATTAAACTCGCTATTCGCCATTGGCTTTATTGGCATAGCTCTTTAGAATGAATTTTCTGCAGCTTTACCATTAAAGAGCGAATATCTTGTGAGCCATACCCGTTTAGGTCTTATGTTTGTCAGCGTTGCCGTTGTGTTTTGGGGGATATTACCCATAGCGCTTAAGTTATCCGGAGGGTTTATTGATCCGGTTACGTTAACTTGGTTTAGGTTTTTAGTGGCCTTTGTGGTGACCTTTATTCTGCTATGGCGCTTTGGTAATTTGAAGCAATTTAGTCAACTGCAGGGGGGTGATTGGCTAAAGCTTGCTGCTGCAGGTATTTTACTGATGCTCAATTACACCTCTTTTGTGTATTCACTGGATTACTTATCACCAGGTACTGCGCAACTTAACTTTCAAACTGCACCGTTCTTTTTAGCCTTTGGTGGCGCACTGTTTTTTAAAGAGCGGCTCACGGCGGTGCAGCTAAGCTGTTTTGCAGCTCTGGCATTAGGGGTGTTGCTGTTCTTTCACCCAAGCCTTGATGTGTCGGCAGAAAATAGCAGTCAAATTCTATTTGGGGTGCTGATTGTGCAGTTTTCAGTGTTGTCGTGGACGAGTTATGCCTTACTGCAAAAGTCATTGTTTACTAAGCTAACACCCAATAATGTGTTGCTATGTATCTATGGCTTAGGGATCCTTGTGATGGCGCCTTTTAGCGAGTTTAGTCACTTTGGGCTTATGGATAGCAGCCATTGGTTGATCGTCGGTTTTTGTGCCATCAATACCTTAATTGCTTATGGCTGTTTTGGTCAGGCGATGAAGTACTGGCCCACGGCGCAAGTGAGTGCCATGCTCGCGCTGACGCCAGTGCTCAGTTTTAGCGTTAACGCTTTAGTGGTGTATTTAGGCTGGTGGCCTGAGGTGTTTAAGGTTGATGTGATTGATCTGTGGTCGCTGCTGGGGATTGTATTGATTGTTGGCGCTGTGTTTACCATGCAACTATGGCCCTTGTATGTGGGCAACAAGCAAAAGCGGCAAGCCCATGTCGAAGGCGAAAGCGTTTAAGACCAAAGCGTTTATCGCAATAACTTTAGCGTTATTAGTGCTTGTAGGATGAGTTTTATTTCAGCCATATAAAATGGAGCCACAAGGCTCCATTTTTATGCGTTAAACCAACGTTAGTTGGACTGCAAGTATTTACTCGCTGTCACGTGGCTTACGTGGACGGTCGCTACGAGGGCGGTCACTACGTGGACGATCACCACGAGGGCGGTCGCTACGAGGACGGTCACTACGTGGACGACGTGGTGCTTCAGCTGGGAAAGAGGCATCACTCGCTTCACGAATGTTTAATGCTTTACCACAAACACGTACTTTTCTTAAGTGGCCTAGTACATCTTTTGGCATGCCGTCTGGCAAGTCAATTGAAGTAACTTGATCAAATAATTGAATTTGACCAATGAACTGGCTGTCAATGTTTGCTTCGTTAGCGATGGCGCCAACGATATTACCTACACCAACACCGTTATCACGACCTACATCGATTACGTAACGGCACATTTTAACATCAGGCTTATCTTTCAGGCCTTCAGCGCTACCAAAGCTTGTTGGCAATGGACGGCTGCCGCGTGAATCACGACGAGGACGCTCACGACCAGCGTCGCGAGGACCACGATCATCACGGTCACGTGAATCACGTTGACGCTCTTGAATCGCAGGAAGTTGTAATGGACGCTCAGCCTGTACTTGTTGAAGTAATGCTGCTGCGAGTAAGTCAGTGTCAATTTCAAGCTGCTGACATAACTGAGCCACTGCATTTTTCATGAAATCTAAGTCACCGTTAACGGTTTCTTGGATTTGCTCACCTAAGCGTGATAAACGACGCTCAGCAACAGTTTCAGGGCTAGGTACTTTCATTGGCGAGATACGGCTGTTCGTTGCACGTTCGATAGTGCGAAGCATACGCATTTCACGGTTGGTAACGAAAAGAATTGCCATACCAGTACGACCAGCACGACCTGTACGGCCAATACGGTGTACATAAGCTTCTGAATCATATGGGATATCGTAGTTAACTACGTGACCAATACGTTCAACGTCAAGACCACGGGCCGCAACGTCAGTAGCAATTAGGATGTCTAACTTGCCGCGTTTAAGTTGGTCAACAGCACGTTCACGAGCTTGTTGGTTCATATCACCGTGTAATGGTGAAGATGCATAGCCACGCGCTTCAAGTTTTTCAGCAAGTTCAACACAGCTGTTACGGGTACGTACGAAGATGATAATACCTTCAGTATTTTCAACTTCTAAAACACGTACTAACGCTTCAAGTTTGTTGTGTTGTGATACTTGAACATAACGCTGATCAATTGACTCAACAGTAGTATGGCTAGCAGCAATACTAATGTGAACAGGGTTGTTTAAGTGCTTGTTCGCAACGCGCTTGATTTGCTCTGGCATAGTCGCAGAGAAAAGGGCAAGTTGACTGTCTTTTGGTTTGTGCTCAAGAACCCATTCGATATCATCGATGAAGCCCATTTTTAGCATTTCATCAGCTTCATCAAGAACAAGTGCTTGTAGTGCATCAAGTTTAAGAGTGCCACGACGCATGTGGTCCATTACACGACCTGGCGTACCAACAACAACTTGTGGGCCACGACGTAGCGCACTTAATTGTTGATGCATGCTTTGACCACCATAAATAGGTAGTACATGGAAGCCTTTCATGTGTTTAGCGTAGCTACCAAATGCTTCAGCAACCTGAACAGCAAGTTCACGTGTTGGTGCAAGCACTAGGATTTGAGGAGCATTCAGCTTTTGGTCAACATTACTTAGTAAAGGCAGTGCGAAAGCACCTGTTTTACCTGTACCTGTTTGAGCTTGGCCTAAAATATCTTTACCTTCCATTAAAGGATCGATACTAGCAGACTGAATTGGAGTTGGTTTTTCGTAACCTAGATCGTCAAGGGCACGAAGCAAATTCTCGGATAAACCAAGTTCGCGGAAAGTTCTTTCATCGGATGACATTGAGTTGTAGCCTTGTGGATGCGTACGAAGTTATTGGCATTCGTACTAGAGTTTCACAGACAGAAAATCAACCCCGTGTCGATTTCCCGCGTCAAAGGGGCGATATTATAGCAAGCTTTGGCCTCGTTGACTATCTAATTTTAACAAATAACTAAAATTGGCCTGATTATTGTAGCGCTTACTGAGCGATTAACTAAGTAACTTTTGACGTAATTAAATCAGAAACGGTTATTTTATGGCCGTGATTCATTTAATCCATTTTTTTATAGCGGATAAACAAGCCTTTTCGCAAATGCAGTTGCAGTAATCGCCTTAGTGCTCAATTTCTAGCGCTTTACAATGATGCGCTGTTTATCCAGTTTAAGTAGCGTGAATGCCGTTTCAGTGACTGCTGCTAAAAAGTTAATATCGATAGTATCTAAGGTGTCTTCAACAGTGTGATATTGCTTATGGGTTGGCACGCCTAAATAGAGCCAAGGAATACCAGCTTTGTGGAACGGGTAATGATCTGATGCTCGCAGCCAATTAATTTTGAGCATACTGCCATCATTTAGCCTTGAACGACTCTGTCTCACACATAGATTATTATAGTCTTGGAGCTGGTGTTTTATCTGCTTAAATTGAGATACATTTTGCTCCCCTTCAATATAAATGGCTTTGGGTCTAGAAGGGTGGCCAATCATGTCTAAGTTTAGCGACATTTCTAGCTGCATATCTGGCAGTGTTAACAGTTGCTGAACTAGCGCGTATGAGCCAAATAACCCCGGCTCTTCAGCATCGGTGGCAACTAGCATTAAGTTAACCGCCGGATCGCCATCTTGCTGCCATTGCTTTGCAATCGCTAACATTGCAGCAATGCCTGAAGCATTATCATCAGCCCCAGCAAAGACTTTACTGCCACGACTGCCTAAATGGTCATAGTGGGCGGTAATAATGCGCCAGCGCTGGGATGCTTGCTTTGATTTAATCGTGGCAATGAGGTTAATACCCTGTTTATCAGCAAAGTTTTGCCGATAAACAAATGGCAGCATAAATTCTTTTTGCCAAGGTGATAACCCCAGTTCAATAAAGCGCGCACTTAGGTATTGGCGGGTTTTTTCTGCACCTATGGTATTGGTTTTACGGCCAGCCAAATCATCACTGGTTAATATGCGAATATCTTCGATGAGTTGATTTTTATCAGCCCATTGACTGGAAGTGTCATTTCCACAGTTTTGCGAAGCGCAGCCGCTTAGCAAAAAACACAATGCCACTGGCGTCAATCTAATCGATACAGTGAAACAGGGTGGTTTTTGAACATGATATTTTTGCAGAAATGATGCTAATACCGAGGATAAATAAGCCAGAGTATTTTGGTAAAATTCCATTTATATCCCTCTGGCTTGATGAGTAAACTAACTCAATGGTGCGCATACCGCAGCAGGTGTATTCTGTGCAATTACTAACAGTGTAATCGCTATTTGGCTTTAGTGGCCTTCTTTGCTGGAGTTTTCTTCACGCTACTTTTATTGGTGACACCTTTATTAGCGACACCTTTTGGGGCCGCAGCCTTCCTGGTCAATAGCGGCTTTAAAAAGCGTGCAGTATGGGAGGTTTTATGTTTTGCCACCTCTTCAGGGGTTCCGCTTGCCAAAATAGTGCCGCCGCCGGAGCCGCCTTCAGGGCCTAGATCCACTAGCCAATCTGCCGTTTTAATCACATCAAGATTATGCTCAATGACCACTATGGTGTTGCCTTTGGCTTTTAAGCGATGCAGTACATCTAGTAGCAGCTGAATATCAGCAAAGTGCAAGCCTGTAGTGGGCTCATCAAGAATGTATAAGGTTTTGCCGGTATCACGTTTGGATAACTCTTTTGCTAACTTCACTCGTTGAGCTTCACCACCGGACAGTGTTGTCGCACTTTGACCTAAACAAATATACGCCAAGCCTACATCCACTAAGGTTTGCAGTTTTCTTGCGATCGCAGGGATTGGATCAAAGAAAACACGCGCTTCTTCAATGGTCATTTGCAGCACTTCGTGAATATTTTTGCCCTTGTATTTAACATCTAAGGTTTCGCGGTTATAGCGTTTACCTTTACAGGAATCACAAGGCACATACACATCTGGTAAAAAGTGCATCTCAACCTTGATTAAGCCATCACCCTGACAGGCTTCACAGCGGCCACCTTTAACGTTAAAAGAGAAGCGACCCGGTAAGTAACCGCGGCTTCGAGACTCTTGAGTTGCAGCAAATAATTCACGAATAGGGGTAAATATGCCGGTGTAAGTAGCAGGATTTGAACGCGGTGTTCGCCCGATTGGGCTTTGATCAATATCAACCACCTTATCGCATTGCTCCATGCCGGTAATGCTTTTATGGGCTGCTGGCTCATCAATGGTAGCGCCGTTTAGCATTCTGTGGGCAATTTTATAAAAGGTGTCGTTAATTAAGGTTGATTTACCCGAACCTGATACCCCAGTAATACAGGTAAATAAACCAATAGGAATGGTTAAGTCGACATTTTTAAGGTTATTACCAGTGGCGCCGCATAGCTCAATGACTTTTTTCGGATCCATTGGGGTGCGTTTATCACTAATGTGGATTTGCTTGGTGCCAGAAATATATTGGCCAGTGACAGACTCTTTACAGTCGAGAATGGCCTGCAGAGGCCCAGAGCAAATGATTTCGCCGCCGTGAACGCCTGCGCCGGGGCCAATATCAATCACATGATCAGCCATGCGAATTGCGTCTTCATCATGCTCAACCACAATCACGGTATTACCGAGATCACGCAGGTGTATTAGCGTTTGCAGTAAACGTTCGTTATCGCGCTGATGCAAGCCAATTGAAGGTTCATCCAGCACGTACATTACGCCCACAAGGCCGGCACCAATTTGACTGGCTAAGCGAATACGCTGGGCTTCACCCCCTGATAAAGTATCTGCTGAGCGGTCTAAGCTTAGGTAGTTAAGGCCGACATTGACCAAGAAGCCTAAACGATCGCCAACTTCTTTAAGAATTTTTTCAGCGATCTGCGCTTTTTGCCCTTCGAATTTAATCTCAGTGAAATAGCTCATGGCTTCACCGATGGACCACTGAGTCAGCTGCGGTAAGTTTAACTCGCCAATAAATACGTTACGGGCTTCTTCACGCAAACGCGAGCCGTCACAGCTTTTACAGGATTGGGTATTAATAAACTTTGATAGCTCTTCACGTACCGAGTTACTTTCAGTTTCGCGGTAGCGGCGATCCATATTATTGAGGATCCCCTCAAATGGATGATTACGAATAACCACATCACCACGATCGTTAATGTACTTAAAGGCAATGTTTTGCTTACCTGAGCCAGATAGAATAATTTTTTGTACTTTAGCGCTTAACTGCTCAAAGGGGGTTTCGACATCAAATTTATAATGTTCAGCTAAGGAGCTGAGCATTTGAAAGTAATAGAAATTACGTTTATCCCAGCCTCTAATCGCCCCGCCTGCTAATGACAGCTCGCTATTGGCAATCACTCTTTCTGCATCAAAGTACTGCTGCACACCTAAACCATCACAGGTTTGACAAGCGCCAGCGGGATTATTGAATGAGAAAATACGTGGCTCAAGCTCTGCCATGGAGTAGCCACAATATGGACAGGCAAAGTTAGCCGAGAACATCAACTCGTCTGCTTCTCCGGCCATGTCGGCAATAATAGCAATACCGCCTGATAACTCTAACGTCGTTTCAAAAGACTCTGCTAAGCGCTGCTTTAAATCATCACGCACTTTAAAGCGATCAACCACCACTTCAATGGTGTGTTTAACATGTAGCTCAAGGGTTGGCGGATCGGATAAATCACAAACCTCACCGTCAATTCTGGCGCGCACATAACCTTGAGCAGCCAAACTTTCGAGTAATTTTACATGTTCACCTTTACGGGCTTTGACCACGGGAGCTAATAGCATTTGGCGACTGCCTTCAGGCAGTTCCAATACTTTATCTACCATTTGGCTGACCGTTTGCGCGGTTAATGCTTGGCCGTGGGTTGGGCAGCGCGGCTCACCAACACGGGCAAACAGCAGTCTAAGATAATCATAAATCTCAGTGATGGTACCCACGGTTGAGCGTGGATTATGGGATGTGGATTTTTGCTCAATTGAAATTGCAGGACTTAAGCCTTCGATATGATCCACATCAGGCTTTTCCATCAAACTTAAAAACTGGCGCGCATAGGCTGATAGTGACTCAACATAACGGCGCTGGCCTTCGGCATATAAGGTATCAAAGGCTAACGATGACTTACCTGAGCCAGATAAACCTGTGATGACAATAAGTTTGTCTCGGGGGATGGTTAAATCAAAGTTTTTAAGATTGTGGGTTCGTGCACCGCGAATTTCAATGGTATCCATTCATCACTCTAGAGGTTGTTTTAGCTACCTTGTCAAAGTAGCAAAATTTGAGTTAGCTTAGTAAATAGCCGTTAGTGTATCGTTAATTAACTAGCTTATACAGTGTTTTATACAGTGTTGGTGACACTAAATGTACCCAGGGAGCCAGACTAATAGCGGCTGAAACCATAAAAAAACGACTGGGATATAAAACACATTATAACCTGTTTGTTTAACCTTATTAACAAATACGACAAACAGTTGCCTGTTGGTTCATTATTCCTTTTGAGCTAAATTAGAACGCTGTGATAATATGCGCAACTCGCATTTTTCTATAGATACACAATTTAAGGGCAACTGAATGGCCAACAATGGATTATCAGGCATTGAGAAGAAAGTCGCGTTTTCGTTAGCCAGCGTGTTTGGTTTACGAATGATGGGCTTATTCATGATCATGCCCGTATTCGCGCTTTACGGCCAACATTTAGAGGGTTTTTCACCTCTATGGGTGGGTATCGCTATCGGTGCTTATGGCTTGACCCAAGCGGTGTTACAAATTCCCATGGGCATGTTGTCAGATAAATATGGCCGTAAGCCGATTATTTTGGCTGGGCTGGTGGTGTTTGCTATAGGTAGCGTGGTTGCTGCAATGTCAGATCATATTTATGGGGTTGTGCTTGGCCGAGCCATTCAAGGGATGGGTGCCATTGCCGCTGCAGTGTTAGCGCTGGCCGCCGATTTAACCCGCGATGAGCAACGCACTAAAGTGATGGCTATTATTGGCATGTGTATTGGTTTCTCGTTTGCATTGTCATTGCTTGCAGGGCCGATAGTGGCCCAATATGCAGGTTTAGAAGGGCTATTCTTTTTAACCGCTATCTTAGCGGTAGTGGGCATGATCATTGTGCAGGTGTTGGTACCTAACCCAGTCTCACAAGCGCCCAAAGGCGATACTGTTGCTACGCCCACTAAATTAAAGCGTATGTTAATGGACCCGCAACTGTTCAGACTCGATGCAGGGATTTTTATTTTGCATTTAGTGCTTACCGCCGTATTTGTGGCCTTGCCATTAGATTTAGTGGATGCAGGTTTAGTAAAAGAAAAACACTGGATGCTGTATTTCCCTGCCTTTATCGGCGCGTTTTTCTTAATGGTGCCGTTAATTATTATTGGTGTTAAACGTAACAACACTAAAACCATGTTCCAAATATCACTAATGATCATGATGCTGGCATTGGCAGCTATGGGATCTTATGCTGATAACCTCTGGGTATTAAGTGCCGCTGTGGTGTTATTTTTCACTGGTTTTAATTATCTTGAGGCGTCATTGCCTAGTTTAATTGCTAAATTTTGTCCGGTGGGCGATAAAGGCTCAGCTATGGGCGTTTATTCCACTAGCCAATTTTTAGGGGCATTTTGTGGCGGTATGCTAGGTGGCGGAGCTTATCAGCTGGTTGGCGCTGCAGGGGTATTTTATGTGGCACTTGGACTGATGTTTATTTGGTTATTATTAACCATAGGCATGGAAAAACCCGTACTGCTAAAAAGCTATACCCTTGAGGCACAAGTTAAAGATAGAAATCAGGCGAAAGACATGGCAACCCAGCTATCACAGCTATCTGGGGTAGCAGAAGCCATTGTCGTCATGGAAGAGAGAGCAGCTTATTTGAAAGTTGATGATCAATTCGATTTGAGTGAAGCGCGAGCTGTGTTAGGCTCTGTCAATTAGATCGTTTTGATCGCTCAGTTTTGTAATTTAGATTAGATAATAGATAAAATCGCAGGAGATTTTCGATGGCCAGTCGTGGTGTAAATAAAGTAATTTTGGTTGGTAATTTAGGTAAAGATCCTGAAGTTCGTTACATGCCAAACGGTAATGCCGTAGCCAACTTTACTGTAGCTACAAGTGAAACTTGGAAAGACCAACAGGGTCAGCAGCAAGAGCGCACCGAGTGGCACAATATCGTCATGTACCGTCGTTTAGCTGAAGTTGCTGGCGAATACCTAAAGAAAGGTTCTAAAGTTTATTTAGAAGGCAAATTGCAAACCAGTAAATGGCAAGATCAGACTACAGGTCAAGATCGCTATAAAACTGAAATCAATGCGATGGAAATGCAAATGCTTGATAGCCGCGGTCAAGGTGGTGGTCAGCAAGGTGGCATGAACCAAGGTTACGGTAACGCGCCGCAACAAAGTGCTCCTCAGCAAGCTCAAGGTGGTTATGGTCAGCAGCAACAAGCTCAAGGTGGTTTCCAACAACCAGCTCAAGCGCAAAAGCCTGCTTACACGCCTAAGCCTCAAGCGCCAGCTCAGCAGCCTGCCCAACAAGCACAAGGTGGCTTCCAACAAGCGCCAGCTCACCAACCTGCACAAGGTGGATATCAGCAAGCTGCTCCTGCGCAGCAGCAAGGTGGTTTTCAACAACCAGCTCCAGCACAGCGCCCAGCGCCAACGCCACAGCCACAAAATACTACACCTGATTTAGGCGGTGATTGGGATGATGATATCCCGTTCTAATTCACAGTAAATGTAAAAGTGTTAAATTAAACACGTATTTTACGAATTATTATGAGGAACCCAGCATTTTTGCTGGGTTTTTTATTGGCTGCGATAGCTATTTAGAGGTGACGAGTCACAATCTTGAGTGATCAACTGGCATTGTTAACCATGCCTTTTAAGACAATATTGTTATAGGTGACAAAGCCAATAATATTGCCTTGTTCAATGACAGGAGCTTTGTTGATCTGGAATTGATCAAATAAGCGGGCGGTATAGCGAATATCCATATCTGGGCATACTGACATCACAGGCTTTATCATGATTTCATAAACATTAACCCGCTCTGGTGACTTATCAGTGGCTAATACTTTTCTGGCAATATCACTGAGTAACAATATGCCGTATTCATCATGCTCATGGCGTTTGTTAATCACTAAAATAGTGACGTTTTTTGCCATCGCAATATTAATGGCTTCACTGACGGTAAGTAGGCCATCAATCATGGCGTAATCATTCATCAAAATATCACGGTTTTTTATTGGCGTTGATGGTTTCATATTTGATCCTTTATATCATCAGTGAGTTTTGCAACTTGGTGAGCAACACCAACGGCATCTTCAACATCAATTTGAATTGCTATTCCTTGACCTGGGTGAGTATTAAAGCCGCCCACCTCACAGATCGTTTCTAAAATATGTCGGCTCATATGCTCTTCAACTAGCCATAAAATGACGTCCCGTTGTACATCTAAGCCTAGCCCCATGAAGGTTTTCTTTTTAGTTAGTCCTTCACCGCGAGCATGGTTAATTACAGTGGCACCTGTGGCACCAGCTTCTCTGGCGGCATCCAGTACCGCTTCAGTACTAATATCATCAACAAAAGCGACAATTAATTTAAATCGCATGGGTTACTCCTTGGCGGATTTTCGTTGGTCAACAAAGGCTACGATTTGGGCGTAGCTCATGACGGCAATGATTGGAAATAAGCTAGCAAAGGCAATTAAGCCAAAACCATCAATAAGGGGATTGCGGCCTTCAACATTAGAGGCAAGCCCTAAACCGAGTGCGGCCACGAGGGGCACAGTCACGGTAGAAGTGGTGACGCCGCCGGAATCATAAGCTAAAGGAATAATCGATTTCGGCGCGAAAAATGTTTGAATTACAACTACCACATAGCCAGCCATGATGTAGTAGTGAATAGGATCACCAACCACAATACGAAAACAACCTAGTGAGATCCCAAAAGCGACCCCAATGGCCACAGAAATTCTCAAGCCTTGAATACTAATGGTGCCACCAGAGACTTCATTGGCTTTTATCGCCACCGCAATTAATGACGGCTCAGCAATGGTGGTACTAAAGCCAATGGCAGCTGCAAACACATAAACCCACAGGTAATCTTGCCAAATGAACGGTCCAGCGGAGCCATCAGGGTGCAAAATACTGGGGGAGGTGAGTTGATCCGCTAAGTTTTCACCAATGGGAAATAGCGCTAACTCTAAGCCGACCAGGAAAAAGCTTAAGCCTAAGATCACATACACAAAACCTAAGACCACGGTTTTCCAATTGGCAATGGGACGCTTGAGTACACCCAGTTGAAAGCCAAATAAAATTGTCGCAATTGGCACCACATCACGCATGGTAAGCAGTAAGGTTGCCAATAGCTGGTTAATCCACTCCATAATACTCCTTGTAGGCGCAGCTTTGATTTATTACAACGTCAGCTAAAACAGGGCTGTTGCGGAATGTCATTACAGGATCATCCCGTAAAGCAGTACAAAAATAACTGGGGTTAAACTGGCAAAGGCAATCAGCCCAAAGCCATCAAGCATGGGATTACGTCCTTTAATCACAGTGGCTAAGCCAACGCCGAGAGCCGTTACCAGCGGTACAGTAATGGTTGACGTGGTGACGCCACCAGAGTCATAGGCGATACCAATAATATTTTCAGGGGCAAAGCTGGTGAGCACCATCACTATGATGTAGCCGCCAATGATCAAATAATGAATTGGCCAGCCTTTTACAATGCGAATAACCCCTAATAAAATCGCTAAACCTACTGACACCGCTACGGTTAATCTCAGTCCCATCGCATAGCTGTCCATGGCAGCCTCAGTGGCCTTGATGGCGCCACCATCTGCTGCAACTTGGGCTGCTTCAGCGGCGACAGCGGTTAAGGCGGGTTCTGCTAAGGTGGTGCCAAAACCTAATGAAAAGGAGAAGGTCACCAGCCAGAAGGTACTGCCTTTACGGGCGAGTGCGTGTGCCAATGATTCACCAATGGGGAATAAGCCCATTTCTAAACCAAAGACAAAAAAGGTTAGCCCAAGAACAATAAATACTAAGCCTACAAGAATGGAAAATAAGTTATCGGGTGCTTGTTGGAGGATAAATATTTCAAAGAAACTCACCACGACTATGATGGGAATAAGATCTTTAAAACTGCCGAGCATGGATTGTAAAAGCTTAACTAACCCTGTCATTCCTTCTCCTTTGATTGCTAAATACTAACCGCCAAACAGCGTGTTAACTTGCTAGCCTAAAAGGTTTATTTATTGCTTTTAGCTAGTTCCAGTTTGCCTGTTTATAGTTGTAAGGCAACATTAAATTAACACAAGTTACAATATCTTTGAGCTAGATCAATTTGTCTAAAAAAGATCCTAGTAGGAGAGGATTAAAGAGGGACTTTTTAAGGGTTATAAACTTTTTTAAGGCTAAAGAGTTTCTTTTCTACCAATAAAAAAGAGACCATATAGTCTCTTTTGTCAGCGATTAATATGTCAGTGTTGCGTGCTGCATAAGGCCTAGCAGATCCACTTAGGCGACATCTGTGTCTAATGCTAAGTGTTGCCATTTGTTATCGGTGCTGATATGCATTACTTTGACTTGTTTGTTGTGCTCAACATTAATATTGCTCAATTGGCTGGGACACAATGTTAACTGATTGGCGATTTTGATGTAAAAGCCCACCGACTTGGGATCGTTGCCGATAACGCTTTTTGCTAGCGTGGTTTGTTGGTAAAGCCATAGGTAGTCACCTTTGATTTCACAATTTAGGTATTCAAGCTGCAATAATTGCTGATTGTTATCTGCAATGTGAAAGTTTGTCTGCACGTAGTCAGCAAACGCTTTTCTGCTTTGTGGGTTTTTGACTAAATCGCTATCAGCCCCAAGGATGCGTTTAGCTGTTTGCTGGGCATCAGCTAAATAAAAGCAGTGTTGAATAGCGACATTCCCGCTTTTGGCATTAAACAGCACATTGGTATAGCTTTCTTTTTTTCTATTAGCAGAAGCCTGAAAATTAAATAATAACAAGCCTGCAAGGGTGATAAACCATATTAGAGCAATAATTATCCAAAACATTATTATATTCCTTTATTGCTAGCTGTTTAAAAAGCAGTGTTGAGCTGCTGCATGATTTGAGCCTGTTGGTAATTAATAAATATTGATACGCGGAAAATAAGCTGGCATTAACAGCAAATACTAATTAAATACCATAGGTCAATATATAGTATTAGTAAAATCTATTATCAAAGTTTTTAATGTTAAATAGGAGGTTAGGCACAGCTTGAACGCGGTTATCGCGAATTGATTATCTGACTATGATTGAGGCTCATGGCCGGTATTGACTCGGGCTAATATAAGCTGAATGCTTATTGGTGAATGTCTAAGTATATGGTTTATAAAGTATGTTGTTTAAATGGCTTTGGTTAAATTTAATCATTAAAGGCCTAATGGCGGCATATTTTCAGGTGCTTTAATTTGGTATTTATCTAAAATTTGTTGAAACTCACCAGAGCGCTTTAATTTAGCAATACCTTGAGCATACACATCTGCGATACGGCTTTGATTAGGATTAAAGCCTACATATAAAGGCGTTGGCTCACCATATGAACCGGCGTATTTGATTTGATTAGCTACATCATTTTTGTATGCAGTATATTCAATAGCGACTTTATTACCCAGTATCACATCAAATCGACCATTTACGAGGCGCTTAATGTTCAACATCATGGGTTGCTCTCCCGTGGCGGCGTAAAAGTCGGTTGAACGGCTAATTTTATCATTGAGCTGCTCGCCGTAGTCATAACCTCCGATAATCCCCACTAGCGCACCATCAAGACTGTCTAATTGCTGAAATGACCATGAAGCGTCTGCGCGAGTATAAAAATCCGTGCTGGTATAGCCAACAATCAGTGTGTCGGTATATAAATTAAATTGTTCAATATGGGTTGGTGTAACTGCAAGAATGGCATCGATATTACCAATTTTAACTTCCTTTAAAGCGCGATTAAAAGGTACCGCAATAAAATGCACCTGTTGATCCATGACTTCAAATGAGCGCCGAGTCAGTTCAGTGACATAACCGGTGTGATCTTGGCAAATATAAGGGCACCAAATATCCGATGCGATCAATACAGGCTTGGCTGCAAGGGATGAAGAAACCAGTAGTAGTAGAGAGATAATATATTTCACGGTAGTGTTGGCCTCAATAGAATAAGTGCTAATGGCGCAGCCTTACTTAGCTAGTTTTCACCGCACTATGCTCCGCTATTAAACCTAGTGCTTGCTTAAATTCAGTTAGTTGAATTAAATCTAGCCACTTTCAGTAAATATAGTAACCTAAAACGACAGTTTGCTAGCGAAAAGTTAATTTTTTTGTGACGCAATAAATAATATGGACGGGCCAAATGATCGTAAACAGCATAAAGCATGTGATTTACAATGAAACGGGCGCAGCTGAAGTGATGCGCTTTAACCATTCAGCATTACCTAGGCTTAAAGCTGGGCAAGTGATCATAAAAGTACATGCTGCAGGGGTTAATGGCCCAGACATTAAGCAGCGAGAAGGCGCATATCCGCCGCCAAAAGGTGCTAGCCCGATATTAGGCTTGGAAGTGGCAGGGGAAGTCATTGCAATGGCTAAAGATGTCACGCAATGGCAAATCGGCGACAAGATCTGTGCCTTAGTGCCTGGCGGTGGCTATGCAGAGCAAGTGATCACTTACGCCTCACATTGCTTACCGCTCCCCAAAGGCTACAGCTTTGTACAAGCGGCGGCCTTACCGGAAACCTGTTTCACGGTTTGGGGAAACTTGGTTAATCGCGCCAAGCTTAAAGCCGGTGAAACAGTGCTGATCCACGGCGCCTCTGGCGGTATTGGCACCACCGCCATACAAGTTGCCAAAGCCCTAGGCGCTAAAGTGTTTGTTACCTCAGGTAGCGATGAAAAATGCCAATATTGTCTCGACCAAGGGGCGAGTATGGCGGTTAATTACCATAAAGATGATTTTGTTGAGCCTATCCTTGCTGCAACACAAGCTGAAGGGGTCAATGTGGTGCTAGATATTGCGGGTGGTGATTTCATCAACCGCAATTTAAAGGTATTGGCTTTTGATGGCCGCATGGTATCAGTGGCAACCCAGCGCGGCGCTAAAGCAGAAGTGAATATTTTTAGCATTATGGCCAAACGCATTCAATGGACTGGCTCAACGCTTAGGCCGCAAAGTGTCGAGGCTAAGGCTGACATCGCCGCTGGATTATTAGCACAGCTATGGCCATTACTGGATGCTAAACAAGTGCAGATCCGGGTTGATAAAGTGTTCCCGTTTGATGAGGTCGTAAAAGCGCATCAATATATGGAGTCAGGTCAGCATAGAGGCAAGATTATTCTGCAGCTAGGCGAAGCCTAAACCTAAATGAGCAAAACCTAAACAAGTAAGATGTAAACAAACAAGACCTAAGCAAGAATTAGGCAATAGTAAGGCATCAAATTCAAAACAGTCTTTTTATCATAGCTGACTTGAAGGCTGTCATATTTGAACTAAATTAGAGCTTGCAGCGCCGCTAAATTACACTGGGTGCATAACACCTTGGGAAAATCATAACTCAGATGATTTGCAGCATAAGACGATGGCGATATGGCACTGGCAAAAAATGGCAAAAATATAAAAAACTTCATTAATAATATATTGATTTTTTCATAAGTTTTTGATTAATTATCCTCAATAATCATGCGCGTTGCGTAGAGGTTAGTAAATAAACTGTGTGCTGCTAAAATGCACATTTTTTAGGTATGTGTTGATTTAAGGGCATTAGCATATATGTATAACACTGCAAAAAAACAAGTTTGGTATGGTGAGCTTCGTACTCCACGTGGCACCTCAATTGTCGTCCATGACAACCGACTCCCCGATGCGTCTCCCGGTCGAATCTACTTATTTAATGTTAGTCGTAACACGATTGGCGAGTACGTAGAGGATATCGTTAAGGTTAACCTGCATGAGCTGGAACCCCAGCAGTTAACAGCCGCCAAAGCTGAGCATGAAGCAGCATGGCTTGCTGCTAGAGCTGAGTTTATGGCAAAACATGAAGCGCATATCGAATTATCTTCAGTGCCAGACTCTGCGCCAGCCTCAAAAGCCAAAAAAGTTGCAGCGGTGGATGAGATTATCGATGTCGATGACAGTGAAATGGAATTTGAAGATGCTGATGCCGACTTCGGTATCAGTGATGACAGTGACGATTAGCATAAAGCGCTAAAGACAAAAAATGGAGCATGATAATAAATCATAGCTCCATTTTTATTGGCTGTTTATTAGTAAATCAATCGCTCAACAGTAATCGCTTAGGCTTAAATCACCCCAAACTCGTAACGGCTCACATGGCGATAAACTTGTCCTGGCTCTATCCAAGGCTTACCGGGTAAATCGGCTTGATTAGGTGAGTCTGGCAGCATTTGTGGTTCAATACATACCGCTTGGTGAGACTGGTAAATACGGCCGTCAAAGCCTTTTACGCCTTCAAGGAAGTTAGCGCCATACAGCTGCACCCCAGGTTGATTGGTGTAAATCGTCATGGTGCGGCCAGTTTTAGGGCTTGAAAGACAACCAAATCGACAGACTTGCTCAGCATTGTTAAGCACATAACAATGATCAAAACCATTGGTGGCAGCAAGAGCAGGTCGCTGAGTTTGCACAGCAAATGCAGTGGCTTGGGCTAAATCTAAATCGCTGCCAGTGGTCGCAGCAATTGAAGTTGGAATACCCACTTCATTCATTGGCAAATATTGCTTGGCATCCACTTGGATCAAATGCGCTGCATTAGTTAAGCTATCAGCGCCTTCTAAATTAAAATAACTGTGCTGGGTGAGGCTAATAGGGCAGGCCTTATCGACACTTGCTTGCATTTCAATGAGTAAACTATTGTCAGCCAAGCGATAATCTAATTGCACCGTACAATTACCCGGAAAGCCCATATCACCATCTGGGCTATCAAGGGTTAATCTCACCCCGTCTTCAAGGGCTTGCATATGCCAATGCTTTAAATGAAAACCTTCAGCGCCACCGTGTAAGCAATTGGTCGCTTGGTTTATATCGAGCTGATAGTGGTTGCCTTGATACTGCAACTGACCATTAGCAATGCGGTTAGAGTATCGCCCTGCAATGGCGCCTAAATAAGCCGGCTGGTTTAAATAATCGCTGACGCTATCACAGCCTAAAACGATGTTATCTCGCTGGCCTTGGTTATCTTCAGTCCATAAGGCGTTTATAATTCCCCCTAGACTTAACACTTCAATAGCAACCTTGCCGTTGTCGACTCGAATACGTTCTACCCATCCTCCGCGAGGATCTTGCCATGGTTCAAGTGTGGTGATTTGTAACATTAATGCCTCTTATAGCAATAGAATTGCTTATTCAATTCTGCCTGCGCCGCCACTGGCAGAGCATAAATAGATAATTGGTTCTAAGGATGTTTGTTGTGGATATAGCTGCTCAACGGCATTGACCACAGCATCGGTTAGCTCATGATCAATAAGTGCTACCACGCAACCATCACTCATTCTTACGCCGCCTTTGGTGCCAATGATATCTTTAATTATTTTCACTAAGGCATCAATCTCAGGGGTGCTGATGTCAAAATCATCGCGCATGGATTGTTGTGATTGGGCCATTAATTGGCCGAAACGGGCAGTATCTTGTTGCTCTAGAGCGCGGGCGGCATTCACAGTGCGTTGGTTTTCAGTTAATACATGCTTAGCTCGATGATAAAGTTCATCACCTAAGCTAGCTTTCGCGCTGTTTAGCTGGCCAAGGCTGACTTCCCTTAGTGACTCAACTCCAAGCAATTCATTAATCTGATGACATTGCAGTTTACGGGCATCAAAGCGGTCAATTAACAGCTGGCGATCGATGCTAGGATCGACAATCAGCAAACTTAAGCTGTCAGGAATCGCTATTGCGCGGCCGTCTAACTCTAAGCAGTCAATCAATAAGGCGTGATCGGCCACCGCCAGTGCGCTAATGGTTTGATCCATAATGCCAGATTCTGACTTTATGAACCTGTGCTCTCCACGTTGGGCAATTTGTGCAATGGCTAATGGCGATAAATGCAGTTGGCTGGCGTAGCTAATGGCAGTGCCAAAGGCCACCTCAAGAGCTGCTGATGACGACATGCCTGCGCCCAGTGGCACATTGCCGACAATGGCAATATCCATGCCTTTAGCTTTAAGCCCAGATTGAGCCATTGAGGCGGTAAAGCCTTTTAGGTAATTTCCCCAACTGCCTTTATCTTCAATGGCGTTTTCTTCACCAAAACGCCATTGTTCGATTTGCCCAGCAAAGGCATCAGTCACGGCTCTAAAGGTGTTATCACTACGATGTTTAACCGCAATAACAGTGTGAAAATTAATTGCAGCGGGTAAAACGAATCCTTCGTTATAATCCGTGTGTTCGCCAATAATATTGACACGACCTGGTGCTTGATACAGGTCGTCAGCCGTAGTTCCAAATGTTTGTACAAACAACTTCATGGCTTTTTGAGCAGGATTTGACATACAGTTATAGTTCCAAAGAATGTCTAGATACGAACTAACCTTCGAGATATACAAGAGCTGCATATTTAAATGACAGTGTGATTTATATCACGACTTGCTATTGGCTGTAACTAGTGAAGACTATTTTGATTCAATTAGCTGGTTTAGGTGAGGAGTTTTTAACTAAACGTATGTTTATTGCAGGTTTTTATACCTCAAAAGAGGTATTAGATCGACCGTTAACTTAGCAGACTGTTTTAAACAACGAACAATATTAGCATTTCATTATTCATCTTTTTTAGTGATACGTCGGCTTAGTGCCGATTGGCTAATACCTAACATTTGCGCTGCCGCTGTTTGGTTATTTGCGGTTCGATTCATCGCTTCATTAATCAAGGCTTGGCTCATATCGGCTAGTGTCGGCAGTTGCTGAGGGAAAATAATGCCGTTTTGGCTGAATTCTGCCCGCGCTTTATGTTCCTTTATTGCCTCCATAAAAGGCGATATGTTGAGTTGAAAACCGTCGCTACGACTTACAGCATCAAAAACCATCCCTTTCAGCTCATGCAAATTACCTGGGAAGTTGTAATCTTTTAATTGTTGAGCAAGATTTGAAGGGCACAGCGGAACTGGCAAATTCATTTCGTCTGCAGCAAGGGCGATAAAGTGATTAATTAACATGCCAAAGTCCAATTTACGCTGACGTAGTGGCGGTAAATTAATTTTGTGCGCCCGCAAGCGATACAGCAATTCACGCCTAAACTTGCCTTGTTGGCTGAGTTTAAGTAAATCTTCTTCAGTTGACGCGACAATGCGGCAGTTCACTGGATAAGCTCGGTCGCTGCCTACGGGGTAATATTGTTTATGCTGCAATATGTCGAGCAGTTTGGCTTGTGATACCAAAGGTAAATCAGCCACTTCATTGAGATATAATAAGCCGTTACCGACTTGGTGCAGGGCGCCAGCTTGGGATTTACCCGGTTCAAGACTCAGTAAGCCAAACAGTTGCAGTTCAAAGGCACTTTCGCTAATACCTGCAAGGTTGATACTAATAAAAGCTGCATCAGGGCAGCATAGCTGGTGGCAACTTTTAGCAAATTCGGTTTTACCGGTACCGCTTTCACCAAGCAGTAGAATCGGTTCTGGACTGAAGGCAATGGCTTCGAGATAACGAAATTGATCTAACAGATTAGGCTCGCAAGTGAGAATATTATTAAACGCATTGGGCTGAGTTAGTGTTTTACTCAAAAAGCTTTCTTTAATGCGTTGATAATTACGCTCAAGCCCCACAACCTCAAGTGCTTGCCTAACGGTTAAGGCCAAATCTGCGACGTCATCTGTTTTAATGAAATAGTTATAAGCGCCATGTTTAATGCAGCGTACTGCGGTGTCGACTTCATTAACGCCAGTGACAATGATGACGCGAGTATTGGGAAAGTCTTTACGAATTAACTCCAGCAAGTCTTCACCGGAATGAAAAGGCATGGTTAAGTCTAATAATACCAAGGCATAGTCGGTTCCCTCTAAGCGATTCATCACTTGGCGGCTATCAACACAAGAGTCAATTACCGCTTCAGGGACTAAGCGATTAAGGGTTACCGATAAGGTTCTAAGCCAAGAGGCTTCATCATCCACTAATAAAATATTACGTGCTAACTTCACTGGTTACTCTCCGCTGAGTTTGATCTCTCAATGCTTGTTGCTAATTTTAGCTCTTCATTTATCAGGCTAAACATCAATACAAACTGGCTACCTTGATTCAGGGTTGAGCTAATTTTCATCTCACCATGATGCTCTTTCAAAATTCGGCTACATACTGATAAGCCTAAACCGCTGCCGCCATGGGATCGCCTGGTGGTAAAAAAGGGTTCAGTTATGCGTTTTAAGGTGGCGCTATCCATGCCGCTACCGTTATCAGAGATGCTGATGTAAGCGGCTTTTTTATCTGAATACGTGCTGATTGTAATGATGCCACTGCCAGATTCTATCGCATTACAGGCGTTTTGAATCAGGTTTATCATCACTTGATGCAGCTGCTGGGCGTCACCATTGATAATGGGGCTAGGCTCTGCCAGTGATAACTCAACTTGAAAACGCTTTAATTGGTTTGATGTTAATCGCAAGGCAACGTTTACCACCTCATTAAGATTGGTGGCTTGATGGTGGCTTGATAAATGTGGCAATGCATAGCGTTTTAAGTCGTTTACAATTCTTGAAATCCGCTTAGCGCTTTCTTCAATCACTTCAGTGCTGTGCACCATTTCTGCTACTGCAGCTTTAGACTCTAGCCCCGCGATTAACCAAAATGGATTTTGTTGTTGGTAGTACTCTGCGGCGGGTTGTAAATCTTTCATCGCTTCAGCAAACAAGGCGATAGAGTGGATGATAATTCCGGTCGGGTTATTGATTTCATGGGCAATACCGGCAGATAGTTCACCGAGCGAGGCTAAGCGACTGGCTTCATCATTGGCGCGGCGCAGGTGTTGTTGCTCAGTGTTTTCTTCTAGTATCACCACTGCTTGGTTGTCGGCGATGGGGTGAATTTGCACTTGCCAGTACTGGGCTAGATAGCCCATATCTGCGATCATCGATTTTTGATTTTTTATGACGGCTAATACCCGCTCAGACAAGGTAAATTCAGCGCCATCAAGTGACTTAAACTGGCTGTTAGTGAGTAGCTCATTATTATCATTACTCCACAAACACTGCATATTATTGTCATAAATGGTCATGCCGTGGGGGATACCATCTAATACAGCCTGAAACTGCTGTGACAGTAGCGAAATCTTGTTCTCTGCTTCTTTACGTTGTTGTAATTCCAGCACTAACGCTTCTGAACGATATTTCAAATTGCGACTGACCGAGAAGGTATAGAGCATGCCTATAGCGGAGATGATTGAGATGACAATCGACAGTAACAGCATTTTTTGTTGAGTACTGGTGATATCGACTTTTTCACGGCCCATGCCAAACCACTTATTCACTAAGCGATCATATTCACCCGAAATTTTTAATTGTCTTAAAGCGTCGTTAATCTGTCTGAGCTGTTCAGCATTTTTAGGGTTGCTGACAAAGGTGAATGCACCGAAAATTAACGCATCACTGGCACTACGAACCGAAGGGTATTTGGGTTGTAATCGGCGGGCAACAAAGTTTTCAGCCAGTACCACATCCACTTCACCACTAATAAGCATTTGAAAGCCGGTTTCATATAAATCGACAGTGACTTGGGTAAAGTCCTGTGGCTGCCCAGCTAGAAACACATCAACAAAGGCCTCATTCTTTACGGCAACACGCTTACCTGCCAAATCAGACCAATCATCAATGAAGTCTTTGCCTTGCAGAGTATAAGCTTTGGCGTGGGTAGCATAAATGGGATCAGATTGAGTCAGTCTTCGGCGGACATTGGTTGGGCTAACAACAGCAATGACATCGATATCCGTGTCTGGTTGATGGATATCGGTGAGTAATTTCTGAAAGGTTTTACGCCTAACAACAATGTCTTTATCTAATAACAGACCTATTTGGCCAATCAGTTCCACATGAAAACCTTGATCAACACCATTATCTCGCCACTCTAATGGCGCCGTTGTTGAGTGAACACCAAAGACGATGGTGTCTTTTGCCATTAATGGAAAGCTGAGTAATAACAGCACGAATAAGAGTATTTTCATTAATTTAAAATCAGCTTTTTATGTTGAGACGTTAATAGTCAGTGCGATTGACCCTAGCGGCAAGTATAGGAACCTTAGCAAATGTTAATTTTGTTAACTGTGGCATTGAGCGTAGTTATGAGATAAAAATCTGAAAAATGCTCTTTTTGAAACCGCTATGAGATGAATTTTTGCCAAGATTTCTTGCCATAATCGAATGTGATCTTACTCACCTAGCGCTATGCAAAAATGCATAGCGCTAAGTTAATCCATGCAGTTTTGCATAGCTTAAAAATACAGATGTGATCAGCCTGTAAGTTTGCCAACCTCCTACTCATGTTCGATTGCGAAGGAGAGTGTTTAGCGCCAAAATTTTAATAAATCAGGTTCAGTAGCAATGTGATGTTCAAATAAATTTAACCCTATGAACATCAATCAATAGGCGAATTAGCGCCGTTGCTATTTTTAAGGAGTTATCATGAAACTAACACGATGCGCAGCGGTACTCGCTGTATTACTCGGTTCTGCAGGTTTAGCCGGTGGCGCTATTGCCGCTGACAATTTGGCTGATTTTCACTCTGAAAATCAACAATGCGAAAGCTGTCACTTATCCAGTGGCGAGCTATCAAATGACAATCTAACCTTTGAGAATGAGCAATGTGTTGCTTGTCATGGCACCTTAGCTGAAGTCGCTGAAACTAATACCCGTGAAAATTACAATGCTCATGAATCTCACTTCCCTGGTGACGTAGCATGTACCTCATGTCATAGCGGTCACGAAAAGTCAGTGGTGTATTGTGACTCTTGCCATAGCTTTGATTTTGATATGCCATTTGGTAGCAAGTGGGAACGTTACGAGCCATCGATTGCTGAATTGGCTAAAGACAGCGTTGATCGTAAAGCGGCCTTAGCTGCAGCGCCAAGTGACACTGTCAATGTTGTGGTTGTTGGTTCTGGTGGCGCAGGTTTCTCTGCAGCTGTTGCTGCACATGATGAAGGTGCTAAAGTCATCTTAATTGAAAAAGAACCCGTAATTGGTGGTAATGCCAAACTCGCTGCAGGTGGCATGAACGCGGCTTGGACAGATCAGCAAAAAAGCAAAGACATTAAAGACAGTGTTGAGTTGATGTATAAAGACACCATGAAAGGTGGCCGCGACTTAAACGAGCCTGCATTGGTTGAAGTATTAACATCAAACTCTAAAGGCTCAGTGGATTGGATGACCAATATGGGCGCAGACTTAAGCGATGTTGGCCGTATGGGCGGCGCATCAGTTAACCGTTCACATCGTCCATCAGGCGGAGCAGGTGTTGGCGCCCATGTGATTCAAGTACTTTATGATAATGCCATTAAGCGCGATATCGATATGCGTATGAATACCCGTGGGGTTGAAGTATTAAAAGACGACTCAGGTAAAGTAAAAGGCTTATTGGTTAAAGGCCAATATAGTGGTTACTACTGGGTGAAAGCCGATGCTGTGGTTATGGCTACCGGTGGCTTTGGTCGTAACAATGAACGTGTTGCTGAGTATGACCCTAAGCTTAAAGGCTTTATCTCAACCAACCAACCTGGCGCAACTGGTGACGGACTTGATGTGGCTGGTAATGCTGGCGCAGGTATGACCGATGTTAAATACATTCAAGCGCATCCAACCTTGTCAGTTAAAGGTGGCGTGATGGTGACTGAAGCGGTACGCGGTAACGGCGCAATCTTAGTGAACAAAGAAGGTAAACGCTTCGTCAATGAAATCACCACTCGTGATAAAGCGGCTGCAGCGATTCTGAATCAAACAGGGAAAGTGGCTTACTTAATCTTTGATGATTCAGTACGTAAATCACTGAGTAAAATTGATAAGTACATCAAACTCGGTGTGGTGCCATCAGCTGATTCACTTGAGAAATTAGGTAAATTAGAAGGTATTGATGGTAAAGCGTTAATAGCCACAATTGCTCAGTACAACAAGCTTGTTGCTGCAGGTAAAGATACTGACTTTGAACGTGCTAACTTGCCACGTGCACTTAACGAAGGTAACTACTACGCTATCGAAGTAACACCAGGTGTTCATCACACCATGGGCGGGGTATCAATTGATAACAAAGCAGAAATACTCACAGAAGATAACAAAGTCATTCCAGGCTTATATGGCGCAGGTGAAGTGACAGGTGGTGTTCATGGTGCTAACCGCTTAGGTGGTAACGCAATTTCAGACATCATTACCTTCGGTAGATTAGCGGGCGAACAAGCTGCAGCCTACTCTAAGAAGTAAGAAGTAAGAAGTAAGAAGTAATCACTAACGAATAAATAGCAGTTATTCACTGTTGTTCTTCGACATAGTCAATAATAAAAAGTGAGCCAATAGGCGAATGCCGATCAGTTAAGGCCAATATGATCGGTTGACCGATCTTTAAAAGGCTTCAAAATCCAGTACAGACTCTTGTTTGTACTGGATTTTTTCATGGAACTTTCTGAAGCTTTAGCGCGTACCTCTATCAACCGACTTACCGAGTTCGACAGTCTTGGTGAACTTCTCTGCCCAGAGCTTATTCAACATAGTCTACAATCCAATGGTGTAGCCACGCTTCGTAAGCGAAAATTACCTATGGAATCTATGATTTGGGCTGTTATCGGCATGGCCTTATTTCGGGGTGAGTCCGTTAGGCAACTGATTAATAAATTGGATATTATCCTCCCAAATGAAGTCGATTATGTTGCTCGAAGCGCTGTCACTCAGGCAAGAAAAAAATTAGGAAGTGACGTTGTAGAAGATATTTTTAGACAGACTCAGCAGCAGTGGAACATGCAGGCTGAACACCCACAATGGTGCAGCCTTAATCTTTATGGGGTTGACGGTGTCGTCTGGAGAACCCCCGATACTCCTGAAAACGATAGTGCATTTTCTCGCACGAGTAATCAATCGAATAATGCTTCCTATCCCCAAGTTCGCATGGTGTGTCTAATGGAGTTAAGTAGCCATCTGTTAGTCGACTCCTCTTTTGCGAGTGTGGCTGAAAATGAAATGACATTAGCGGCTAATCTTATCAACAACACGCCGGATAACAGTTTAACCCTGTTCGACCGGGGCTTTTACTCGTTGGGGTTATTACATGACTGGTCACAAGCGGGAAGTAATAGGCACTGGTTAATGCCATTGAAAAAGAATACACAATATGAAGTGATACGTTCTTTAGGGCGACAGGACAAGCTTATTAGGCTAACAACCACGCCTCAATCGAGAAAGAAAAGGCCTGATTTACCTGAGTTTATGGAAGCCCGTTTACTGACTAAAATAGTGAAGGGAAAAACGCTGCAAATCATCACTTCACTCACAGAGCCAATGCGTTATCCATCAGGTGAAATTGTTGATTTATATGCACATCGATGGGAGATAGAGCTGGGGTACAGAGAGATGAAGCAGTACATGCTTGAAACTAGGTTTACACTCAGAAGTCAGCTTCCGGAATTAATTAGGCAGGAGTTGTGGGGAGTCCTTCTTGCGTATAACTTACTGAGATATAAGATGGTATTGATGGCGCACTCATTAAAAGGGGTCTTCCCTAACCAATTGAGTTTTAGAGAAGCGTCATCGCATATTATTTTTAAACTATCCCAGCTTCCTAGTATGTCTCCAGGCAATATCCCTAAGGTAATCTTTGATATAGAAAAGAATGCAAAACAGTTTGTTTTAGAAGCAAAAAGGGAGCGTAGTTACCCTAGAGTGCTGAAGTGTTCGAATGACCGATACCCCATAAAAAAGAAAGCCGTTCACGTTAAGTGAACGGCATTAAGCCAATAGGCTCACTTTTTTTGTTGGTCTTCATCGATAATGCAGTCATACCAGAAGCGATAACTGCATAAGCAAATAATTTAAGGTTTACTCAAATTCGGTGTAATTTCAACGGCTGGACTAGCCTTATCAACGCTAGCTTCTGCTTCTTCCTCTTCCTCAGTGTTTGGTTCAAGTAATTCATGAATGACATTATCAACAAAACCAGCACCCGCTGCTTCATAGAGGTTATAAACACTGTTAACCCCTTGCTCTTTTAACGATTCAGCATCTTCTGAATATTGTACGATAGCGCTGATTTTACCTTGGTAATCGAGCTTTTTAAGCTGCTCTACCGCAAACATATTACCAATATGATGTGGCATGGCTAATAACACTAATTCAAGCCCCGGCGCCCGCTCAAGCTTCTCCCAAAAATCGGTATCGCTAGCATCGCCTTGCACCACATTACGGCCTTCAGAGCGATGAAAATCCACCAGTTCTTGCTTGTGTTCAATCCCCAGTATTTCGCCTGAGTATTTAGCGCGCAGCTCATCGTAAGCACCTGAGCCAATCCGGCCCATCCCTAAAATCAAAAAGCGCGGATTACCCACAGGAATTTGTCTATCCTCAGGGTGTAGCGGGTGTTTTTCAAGGGTGATAAAGGTTTTATGGTAGCGCTGATAGAACTTGTTGACCGCCGCATTAAGGGGCGCAGCAATTAAGAAACTGATGCTCAAGGCTACTGCTAAAATGATTAACCACTCGGCAGGTAACCAGCCTTTTGATGCGGCTACCGCAGCAACAATCAAGCCAAACTCACTGTAGTTACCTAGATTGAATGAGGCAAATAGCGAGGTACGAGAACGCAACTTAAAGCGGGTCAATAATATAAAGAACAGCATGATTTTAAACGGCACTAATAGCACCAGTAACCCAGCTAGGCCCACATCGGCAATGGTTGGCAAACCATTTAAACCAATGGTTAAGAAAAACGCGACTAAAAACAGCTCTTTAAAGTAGTAAATTGATTTAGAAAGCTCGGACGCTTTAGCGTGGCCTGCCAGTAAAATACCAATAATCAATGCGCCTAGATCCGGCTTTAAGCCAACGGCTTCAAACAGCCAAGCGCCCATGACTAATGCCATAGTCAGGCCAAATAAAATCAACATTTCGCCGTGGCCAACGCGGTCGAATATTTTATAAATTAGTGGTTTAACTAGTGGTAACAGCAATAAACCTAAGGCGTAAATGGAGGGGAAATCACCCTTTGAAATGGTGAGGAATAGCACTGCGAAGATATCTTGCATAATCAAGATACCAATGGCGATACGGCCATACAAGGCTTGGCTATCACCGTTTTCATCCAGCACTTTGACGGCAAATACGGTACTTGAAAAACTTAAGGCAAAGCTCAGTAGTAACAGCTGATCAATATCTAAATCAACTAGCCTGTCTAGCCCTACTAATCCCAGCAATTTTAAGATGGGTAAAAAGAATAATATCGAGCCAATTAAGTGCAAACTGGAACTGGCCCACACCTCAGATTTGAGTAAACTTTTGACATCTAATTTAAGCCCAATAGCAAACAGCAGTAACATGACGCCGAGGTCAGCTAGTTCCTGCAGCAGTGGCAAGCTTTCATCTTGGATCCCAAAAATAAACAGTAAAAAACCTGCTGCAAGATAACCAATTAGTGGTGGTAAACCGACTCGACTAACAAGCATGCCACATAATAGCGTAACAATGAGAATTGCGGGTTCCATAAGGCCTTATTCGATTTGTTGAAACTAGGTTGTAGGTAAGTAGATTGTATAAGAAAAGAATCAACTTGGTATTAAAAAATAGCTCAGGATTAAAAAAATGGCCAATCTAATAAATAAATTGACCATTTTCAATATCTTAGTTGAGAATAAATTTATTTATTCAGCAATAAATCCAAGTGCTCAGCAAAGGGTTTAGGCCCCATAAAGCCGGTTACGCGTAAATCTTCACGCTGATTGCCATTTTCATCGAACATTAATAGGGTCGGTAAGCCTAATACGTTGAAGTGCTCAAGTAGTTCAATATCAATGGCATCACTTTTAGTGACATCGGCTTGCAGTAACACCATTTGATCTAAACGCTCTAATACTATTGGATTAGCAAAGGTAATCGCCTCAAACTCTTTACAGGCCACACACCAGTCAGCGTATAAATCTAGCATCACGGTTTTACCGCTAAGGCTGGCTTTATCTAACTCAACTTCTAAGTCTTCTAGTGACTTAATTTGAATGAATAACTCACCATGGCTAATTTGCTTGCTTTGGTTAGTCTCATTGCTGATTGATGGCGCCTGATGGCCCAATGCAGTCATTACCGCTTGGAAACCATAAGAGAAACTGGCGAGTAAAGTCAGCGTCAGTATGATGCCACGGGTGGTTTGCTTCCAGTTAAACTCTGATAGTTTGTTCTGGTGTATGAGGTAGCCCGTTAAGCAAATCCCCCAAATTGACCACAATACATCAGATACCAGTCCTGGCCAGATGCGGCCAATCATCACGATTGAGACAGAAATCAGCAAGAAGCCAAAAATGGTCTTAATGATATCCATCCATGCGCCGGCGCGCGGCAGTAATTTACCACCAGAAGTACCAATGATCAGTAATGGCACCCCCATACCCATGCTTAATACATACAGCGCCAAGAAGCCCTGTAGTAAGTCGCCACTTTGGGCCACATAAATCAGCGCACCAGACAGCGGCGCAGTGGTACAAGGCGACGCCACTAAACCTGAAATAACGCCCATAAAGAACACCCCAACAAGGTTGCCACCTTTTTGGTTATTCGACAGGGTATTCATCTTGTCTTGGAATTTGCCCGGCAGGCGTAATTCATACATACCAAACATAGATAAACTCAGCAGTACAAACATTACCGCTAAGAAAATCAAAATAGCAGGATGTTGCAATGCCGCTTGAAATTTCATGCCCGCAGAGGCAACCACTAAACCTAATAATGAATAGGTAATCGCCATACCTTGAACGTAGGCCATTGATAGTGTGAAGGCTTTAGCGGTAGATAACTTTTTCCCTTGCCCCACAATAATCCCTGACAAAATCGGGTACATAGGAAACACACAAGGGGTTAAGGCTAAACCAATACCTAAACCAAAGAAGATAACTAAGGTCCACATTAAGCTATCGTTGGCCAGCATTTGGCTTAAGCTGTCTTGTTGGGTGATAGGCGTTGTCGCATTGCTTGCGGTTGCTGGTTCAGCTTGAGCTGGCACATCACCAATAATGGCTTTTTTGCCCTTTACCTTGCCATCGTTAGCAGCAACAGCATCTAGCTTAACATCACGTTTGGTAGGCGGATAACACAGCTTGCCTTCAGCGCAACCCATAAAGGTCACTTGTACTAGGCTGCCTTGGGCGGCTTCTTTAAGGGCTAACGGCAGCTCAACAAAGGTGTAATACACTTCTTGTTCGCCAAAATATTCATCGTTATGAACCTTGCCTCGGGGTAGGTCTATATCGCCAATCACTGCGCCGTCGGCAGAAAACTGCAACTTGTCACGGTACATGTAATAACCATCGGCAATCACAAAGCTAATGGCTAATTGATTATCTTTTTGCTGATAATCAAATACAAAAGCCTCTTCAACAGGCATTAACTCTGGCTCGCCCTGAAGGAAGCTGAACTTATTACTGCTAAAAATGCCTTCACTGTGAGCTAATGGCGTTAGCAGGAGTAAAGAGGTAAAAATAAGCGCAAATATTTTTTTCATGATTGGGAAGTTTCTTCTATCCATTTTAAATAATTTGGCAAGCCTTGAGTAATAGGCATAGCGATTAATTCAGGTACTTCATAGGGATGCTGTTGGATCACTATTTGTTGAATTGCATCATAATTTTTAGCAATACATTTTATGTGTAAAGCGACTTCACTACTATGACAGACCTCATCATCCCACACATAAACTGACTCTATTTGTGGAATTAATTGCACACAAGCAGCCGCTTTAGTTTCCACTAGCGTTGATGCAATGCGTTTTGCACTGGCGTTATCAGGGCAAGTTGTTATAACTAATAAGTAAGTTGCTGGCATTGGAATGCTATCATCTATTGGTTGCCTTAAAGTTAGCTTAAGCTTAATAACATAAACTGCGGTTTATCTTTATTGTTGTTGCTAATGTTATGTTTATCGCGATTTCAATAGTGCAATACTGTACGTTTTTTCGTAAGCGCTTGCATTAGTCATTGATGATAATCGTGACACGTCTTGAATTAAGACCGGATAACCCCCATTTAGTTTTCATAGCCAGTGAAAAAATTGAGGCCCACATGTTATTTGTTTTATTGTTTGTATTTATTATCGTTCCGACCATTGAGTTGTCAGTATTAATTTCTGTGGGCGATGTGCTTGGCACCTGGAATACCATCGCATTAGTGTTTTTCACTGCGATTGTGGGAGTATCACTAGTGCGCAGCCAAGGCTTAAGCACCTTAATGTCAGTGCAATCTAAGCTTGAGCGCGGTGAAGCGCCGGGTAAAGAAATTGTCGAAGGCATGATGCTCGCCGCGGCAGGCTTACTGTTATTGTTTCCGGGCTTTGTGACTGACTTTATCGGTTTGTTATTGCTAACCCCAATTACTCGCTCACCGATTGCCAGCTATATCTTTAAACGTATGCAAATGCGCGTGGTTGCTGGTGGCGGTTTTCAGGGCGGCTTTGGTCCACAAGGTCAACCAGGCCAAAATCCATTTGGGCAAAATGGCCCATTTAACCAAGGCGGCAATACCTTTGACGGTGATTTTGAACGCAAATTTGATCCAAATGATTTAACCCCTGAAACCCATCAGGTAGAAATTAAAGATATCACCCCACAGGATGAGCCTCGCGCAGATAGTGAGCAAAAGGGCGAGCAAGATAAGCCCAAAAAAGACTAATTGTTAGCTTGGTGACTCAATGAAAAAACGCTAGCAAGGCTAGCGTTTTTTATGGCTCAAATAATTCAGCTGCTTGTTTACGGCATTAACTTAAGGTGCGAGAGTCGAATCCTTTGAAGGTTTGTCTAGCTGCTCAGCCATCCAATACGCGCTAACCGTACTCCCAACCCAGCAAATAAATAACACCCAAGTGGCCATCGATACTGAAGGGGGTAAATCAAGGGTCACGCTGTCGTGCACTGCGGCATAAAGACTGTTGAAGTCCAGCGCAATATTTCCCGCGACAATATCATCAGCCACCGCTTGAGCGCGCTGCATCAGCACGGTCATGATGGCGCATAAACTGATAAAACAAGCCAGAATAATGCCCCAACCTATGGCTTTTTTACCTATGTATAAGTGCCCTGTACCCGGGCACACAAAAGCTGACAATAGCGCGGCGTTGATTGATCTTTTCATTGTGTATTAACCCTTGTGCATCCCTGTTAATTTATGGTGTTAATTGACTCAGTGGCCGTTGACGCGGTAACGGACTCTGGCTCAGTGATCCGACTGGCCATCACATAGCAGGCAATGCCCATAATGGTATTGGTTATTGGCAGCGCAATTAATAAACCTTTTACCCCGCCAAAGTATAAGCCAATGGCCGCCAATGGCAGCATTAAAATAAACAGCCTGACTAAGTTAATCACTAACGACTGGATCGGTCTATGGTAGGCATTTAAACAAGTGGCGAAGATAATCACCACTGCTAATGGCCCATAGGCTGCGGGTAAGGCTTTAATATAAAAGCTCAACCAATCGATCACCACAGCATCATTACTGAATAACTGCGCAATAAAATCAGCACTCAAAAAGATAGGCAGATACAGTAAGGTTTGCAGCACAAGAGCAAACCGCAGTGACAGCATCATGGCATCTTTAGCCCGCTGATGTTGCCCCGCCCCCAAGTTTTGCCCCACAAACGGCATTAAACTGGAGTTAAGGGCCATGATCCCCAAAATAAATAAGGTTTCTAAGCGCACCCCTGCACCATAAGCCGCCACCGCAGCTTGATCGACTCTGGCAAGCATGGCCAAAATAATGCCGTTGGCAATAGGGTTAATCATATTCATTAAAGCCGCAGGGCGGGCAATATGCCCCAGCTTGCACCAGTTTTTGATAATCCGGTGCTTACTTAATTTGGTGAAGACCAAAATTTGTTTTTTGAATACCAAGATATACACAGCCACAGAGGCTGAAAATAACCAGGATATTGAAGTGGCAATGGCCGCGCCTTGAATACCCAGCTCAGGGAAAGGCCCAAGACCAAAAATAAGTAAAGGGTCGAGTATAAGGTTGATAATTGCTGCCACCGACATAATGATCGCAGGGGAGTAAGTATCACCGGTGGCGCGAATGCCCTGATTGCCCACCATCAATAACACCAATAATGGCGCCCCTAAAAACCACACCAGCATATAATCATGAATAAGTGGCAAACTTAACTCATTAGCGCCCAGTAGGGTGAATAGCGGGTCAATGGCCATAATCCCGATGCACACTAACGCGCTCACCAATAAAAATGTTAGCAACAAGGCATCAAACAAAAACGCTTTAGCTTGGGGTTGATTACCTGCGCCAATTAAGCGGGCGAGGTTAGTGGAAACCGCCGCGCCAATGCCAATGGCAATACTGGAAAAAATAATCGCCACCGGAAACGTAAAACTTACCGCAGCTAATGATTCAGTGCCCAAAAGACTGATGAAATATGTATCTATAAGGCTGCCACCATAAATGGTGAGAATACCGATAAGGTTGGGGAGGCTCATATTGAATAGCACACGACCTATTGGTGCGTTAAGCAACCCATGTTTATCTTTCATCTATCTCGACTTAAACACGAAAACGGGAGCCAAATTCTAGCAGCATTCAAGATGGTTTAAATATTAGCAGCCACAAATTTTACAATTAAATCGCAGTTTTTTTTAAAATACACTTGGAACTGCCAACATCGACCCCCATATATCATTCATCAAAGGGGTAATGCCCTTATCATTTTGTTAAAACCGCCTCGTTTTAGGGCACCAAATCATTAGGAGAGTCCGTAGATGAATATTCGTCCATTACATGACCGCGTAATCGTTAAACGTTTAGAAGTTGAATCAAAATCAGCTGGTGGCATTGTATTAACTGGTAGCGCTGCAGAAGTATCAACTCGTGGTGAAATCCTAGCAGTAGGCAATGGTCGCATTTTAGAAAACGGTGAAGTTAAAGCCCTTGACGTTAAAGTTGGCGACGTAGTGATTTTCAACGAAGGTTACGGCGTGAAAAAAGAAAAGATTGATGGTGAAGAAGTCCTTATCTTATCTGAGTCAGACCTAATGGCTGTTGTAGGTTAATTTTAAACATTAACCCTTTGCAATCATCAACAAATTTGAAGGAACATAACAATGTCAGCAAAAGAAGTATTATTTGGTAGTGACGGTCGCGTTAAAATGCTTAACGGCGTCAACATTCTTGCTAACGCAGTAAAAGTAACATTAGGCCCAAAAGGTCGTAACGTCGTTTTAGACAAAAGCTTTGGCTCACCGCTAATCACTAAAGATGGTGTATCGGTAGCGAAAGAAATCGAACTAGAAGACAAGTTCGAAAACATGGGCGCACAAATGGTGAAAGAAGTTGCTTCTAAAGCCAATGATGCTGCTGGTGACGGTACAACTACTGCAACCGTATTAGCACAATCAATTGTGGTTGAAGGCCTTAAAGCAGTCGCTGCTGGCATGAACCCAATGGATCTTAAGCGTGGTATCGACAAAGCAGTTATTGCAGCCGTTGCTGAGCTTAAAGCACTTTCGCAAGAATGTGCAGATTCTAAAGCCATTGCTCAAGTAGGTACTATCTCTGCTAACTCTGATGAATCAATCGGTGAAATCATTGCAACAGCAATGGAAAAAGTAGGCAAAGAAGGCGTTATTACCGTTGAAGAAGGCCAAGCCCTTGAAAACGAATTAGACGTTGTAGAAGGTATGCAGTTTGACCGCGGTTACCTTTCTCCTTACTTCATCAACAAAGCTGAAACAGGCAGCGTTGAGTTAGATTCTCCTTTCATCTTATTAGTTGATAAGAAAATCTCTAACATCCGTGAATTATTACCAATCCTTGAAGGTCTAGCTAAAACAGGTAAGCCACTGCTTATTGTTGCAGAAGACGTTGAAGGCGAAGCATTAGCAACATTAGTTGTCAACAACATGCGCGGTATCGTTAAAGTAGCTGCTGTTAAAGCACCTGGCTTTGGTGACCGTCGTAAAGCAATGCTACAAGATATCGCTATCCTAACTGGCGGTACTGTTATCGCTGAAGAAATCGGTCTAGAACTTGAAAAAGCAGCCCTAGAAGACTTAGGTACAGCAAAACGTGTTGTTATCACTAAAGACAGCACCACCATCATCGATGGTAACGGCGAGCAAGCGCAAATCTCTGGCCGTGTTTCGCAAATCAAACAACAAGTTGAAGAGTCAACATCTGACTACGACAAAGAAAAACTTCAAGAGCGTATGGCAAAACTTGCTGGCGGTGTTGCAGTAATCAAAGTTGGCGCAGCAACAGAAGTTGAAATGAAAGAGAAAAAAGCCCGTGTTGAAGATGCATTACATGCAACACGTGCAGCCGTTGAAGAAGGTGTGGTTCCTGGCGGTGGGGTTGCACTAGTACGTGTAGCGTCTAAGATTTCTGAAGTTGAAGTGATCAACGAAGACCAAAAGCACGGCGTAATCATCGCACTACGTGCAATGGAAGCACCACTTCGTCAAATCGCAACCAACGCAGGTGAAGAAGCCTCAGTTGTGGCGAACACAGTTAAAAACGGCAGCGGCAACTACGGTTACAACGCTGGCAACGACACTTACGGTGACATGTTAGAAATGGGTATTCTTGACCCAACTAAAGTAACCCGTAGTGCATTACAGTTTGCAGCATCAATTGCCGGTCTAATGATCACCACCGAAGCAATGGTAGCTGAAATTCCACAAGAAGCTGCAGCGCCAGATATGGGCGGTATGGGCGGTGGTATGGGTGGAATGGGCGGCATGATGTAATCTAGCTTGTCTAAATTGGTGATAACTGCGTTGCTTCACCACTCGTTTAGCGTACTAAACGTCGTGGTAAAGCGCCTTGTTCTAACCTATTTATACAGCGCTATATGCACTGCTGATCTGAAGCCTAAAAGCTAAAGCCAAACTTCTTGTAAAAGAATTGAAAGCCCCGATACCTAACGGTATCGGGGCTTTTTAGTGGCTTTAAATTTTGTTATAAAATACTTATTTTTTGCAGGCGACTACACGCATCCACAGTTAATGGCTTTGAGTAAAAGCCGTGAGAGTTATACCAAGGTTTATGGCATACTGGTTTGCATGCTATGGATCATTCTAATTATTGTCATTGCGGGCTGCGTATTCTTGCCTGGCTTGTGGGTCAAGCACATCATGAGCAAGTACCAACAGCCCACTGATCGCTACCGTCATCAAGGTAGCGGTGGTGAACTTGCTCGCCATATTCTAGATCGTTTTGGCCTGAATGACGTTAAGGTTGAAGAGACGCCTGACGGCGATCATTATGATCCCGACGCTAAGACTGTTCGCCTTACGCCGGATAACTATTCTGGTCACTCCCTGACTGCTGTGACGGTAGCTGCCCACGAGGTAGGGCATGCGCTACAGGATTCTCGCGGCGAGTCTTTGTTTTTGATGCGACAGAAGCTCGCTAGAACCGCTATGGTCGGTGAGCGTATTGCCGGCATGATGATGTTCGCGGCGCCAGTGGTCTTTATGCTCACTCGTATACCGCAGGCTGGCGCGTTGACCATATTAATTGGCGTGCTGTCGATGGGGTTGAGCACTGTTGTGCATCTGGTGACCTTGCCGGTGGAGTTTGACGCCAGTTATGGCAAGGCGCTGCCCATACTCAAAGAGGGCAAGTATCTGCATGACGGTGACCTAAAGCATGCGGAGAAGATTCTCAAAGCGGCGGCGCTGACCTACGTTGCTGGCTCGCTAGCAAGCTTGCTCAATCTTGGCCGCTGGATAGCGGTGCTGCGTCGCTAATAGAATAAGTGGGGATTCGTCAGGGTCAGAGTAAATTTTTTTCAAATTCATTCCTTGCTTCATAGCCTAAACTCAATCGCTAATTTAGCGATTAGATACAAAAAATTGCTGAAATATGGCTTAATAATCAATAACGCAACTGCTGGTTGACAGAATAACAAGCTGGCTTGCTAGTGAGCAACTGCCTGATTTCTTATGCTTGCTGCTCAATTATTGATTAAAAGGACTCACTAATGATACTTGCAGATAAGATTATTAGATTAAGGAAGAAACTGGGCTGGTCGCAGGAAGAGTTGGCGGAGAAAATGAATGTTTCTCGTCAGTCTGTTTCTAAATGGGAAGGGGCAAATAGCATTCCTGATTTAAATAAAATCATTATGCTTTCACAGATTTTTGATGTGTCTACAGACTTCTTACTAAAGGACGAGAACGAGGAATTTGAAGTTGCTACTGAAGCCAAAGAACTAGGCATTAACCATATTACCCTAGAGCAAGCGACTGAGTATGTTGAGCATAAAATCGCAATGACGAATCTTGTTTCTAAAGGCGTGGTTTTGTGTGTGTGTTCTGCAATGCCGTTGTTTTTCTTTATGGCTATGGCGGAAACGAATCGATTTAACATGACGGGTGATATAGCAGCGGCATTGGGTATTGTGAGTGTGTTGATTTTGGTGTCAGTTGGAGTGAGCTTTTTTATCAAGACAAACCAATATCAAGATGAAATAGCGGCGATAGAAGATGAACCATTTGAACTCGCTTATGGTGTTCACAGCGTGTTTCATGAAAAGCGTAAACAGTTTAGGCCAGCTTATAATTTGCGCTTATCTGTAGGTATTTTCTGTTTTATTGTTAGCTTTGTTCCGCTGCTGTGCGTGAGTATTTTTTCTTTTGAGCAAGACATTGTTTTATTAATGATAGATGTACTGCTTTTTATTATTGCGGTTGGTCTATTCATTATTTTACCGGTTTCTGCAAAATATGATGCCTATAGCAATGTATTGAAAGAAACAGTGAAAGAGACAGAAACAACTAGACGTACTAAACGAGCCGAGAAGTTGGCTGGATTTTATTGGCCCTTGCTCATTGCTATCTATCTTGGCTGGAGCTTTTGGACAATGGCTTGGGGCATCACTTGGATTATTTGGCCTGTTGGTGCCGTGCTGTTTGCCGCACTCGTTGGCTTGATGGAATTACTTCACAAAGACACGCCTTAATTAATACGTGGGAAATAAGACGTGTGAAATCAGGGTGCGAAGTTAATGCGCCCAAAGAAACTCGGAGTAAATCGCCAAGCGATTTTTTTGCGAACAAAGAGTGCTTAGATTGCTAGGCGGTAATTCACTCGCCGCGCTTAATCGGTTTTATCTCGAACAAAACTCAACCCGCAATGAACAACACGCCCTAGTTAACACTTCCGGTTTTTTATTCTGTTAGTTGAGGTTTTATTGATTTAATCATCCATTGCTTATATTGGTTTTGCAGTAAAGTGCGCGCAATTATGGCTTGGGAGGATTTATGGTAACAATTGAGTTAGTGGTGGTATTAGCTGCCATCTTTATCGGCGCACGAATAGGCGGCATTGGTATTGGCTTTGCTGGTGGTTTTGGTGTGTTGGTATTAACTCTTGGGTTAGGTATGACACCTGGCACTATTCCTATTGATGTGATTTTGATTATTATGTCGGTCATCGCAGCTATTGCGGCGATGCAAGTTGCAGGTGGTTTGCAATATTTGGTGAATATCGCTGAGCGTGTTTTACGTAAAAATCCTAAGCAGGTTACTTTTTTAGCTCCGATTGTCACTTACACCATGACACTGTTTGCAGGTACGGGCCACACCGCGTTTTCGACCTTGCCTGTCATCGCTGAGGTGGCGAAAGAGCAGGGCATTCGTCCTTCACGGCCATTAAGTATTGCAGTTGTTGCCTCTCAAATTGCGATTACGGCTTCACCTATTTCAGCTGCGGTTGTGCTAATGAGCGGCATGCTTGAAAGCAAAGGCGTGGGCTATATCAGCTTATTGATGATTTGTATTCCCGCTACTTTTATTGCTTGTATGGTCGGCGCTTTTGTTGCCCAATTTATGGGTAAAGAGTTGAAAGATGACCCCGTTTATCAAGACCGTTTAGCTCATGGCTTAGTGAGCAAACGCGAGGTGAACAGCACTGAGTTACCAGCAGGGGCTAAGCGTTCGGTGATGGTTTTTCTGGTAGCAATTGTGGCAGTGGTGTTTTACGCCACCGCGATTAGTGATGCTGTAGGTCTTATTGATAATCCGACATTGCCGCGAAATGAAGCGATTATGGTGTTTATGCTAACGGCAGCCACGGCGATTACGCTGTTTTGTAAAGTGGATACAGCTGAGGTGCTTAATGCGGCGACCTTTAAATCGGGCATGAGTGCGTGTATTTGTGTATTAGGTGTTGCGTGGCTAGGTGACACCTTTGTTGCTGGGCATTTAGAAGAGATTAAAGCGCTATCGGGTGGCTTGCTAGAAGAGCATTCGTGGATGTTGGCGATCATTTTGTTTTTAGCCAGCATGTTGTTGTACTCGCAAGCCGCAACCACAGCGGCGTTAATGCCATCGGCATTTATGCTAGGGGTTAGCCCTGAGGCTGCTATTGCTTCTTTTGCTGCGGTGAGTGCCTTATTTGTATTGCCAACGTATCCAACCTTGTTGGCGGCTGTTGAAATGGATGACACAGGTTCTACCCGTATTGGCCAGTGGGTATTTAACCATCCTTTTGTGGTACCCGGTGTGGTGACGATTGTTAGCTCGGTGATGATTGGATTTGTATTAGCTGAGATTATTTTGTAGGTGTATTTATTGTCTGCTTAAGGCGTTTCTTTGGATCAATAATGCAGCATGCTTTCAGGTGTCAGCTTTAATGCCGACAAACTGCAAGCCGAAAAAAGCCCCGATGCTTAACCGTATCGAGGCTTTTTTTTATTTGGATTTGCAACTTAAGGTCAGCAGCTACTTTGTGCGACTAATTTTATCCAAGTAGCCCATGGCAAAGGCCGATAATACAAAGGTAATGTGGATCAGTAAGTACCACATGATTTTGTCGTTATCGATATTTTCGGCATTCATAAAAACTTTAAGTAAATGAATTGACGATATGGCCACAATTGATGCGGCTACCTTGTTTTTAAGTGAGCCTGAATCCATTTTTCCAAGCCAGCTTAGTTTGTCACTGTTTTCGCCCACATCGAGTTGGGAAACGAAGTTTTCATAGCCTGAAAACATCACCATCACCAGAAGACCGCCCACTAAAGTGATATCGATTAGCGATAGTGTAATCAAGATCAGGTCAACTTCTTTCATCTCAAAAATCATCGGTAGGATGTGAAAAATCTCTTGAAAGAACTTAATACCTAACGCAAATAGGACCAGGCTTAAACCTAAATAAATCGGTGCCATGATCCAGCGTGATGCATACATTAATTTTTCAAACACTTTTTCCATATATAGTTAACCTTTCAGATAAAAAACGCTGCAATCAATCAAGTTGATGATTGTTAAATCAAAACAGAGTGCACTTTAACTGTGCTTACCTATACTAGCAAGCGAGATCATCTCCCCACTTACCCAACTTGTACATTATCAAACAGGCTTAATCATGTTTAAGGCTGACTTTTCGGCGCCGCAGTGACACTTGCGGTCAATTAATAGACACTCCTGCATTCGGTTGCTACTTTTTATTAACGGTACACAGCGATTAATAAAGAGTTGTCTATGTTACGTCGTAATTTTTTAAGTCGAATGGGTTTAGCCTTAGCTGGAAGTGTCATTGGGACAAGCATAGGCAATGCAGCTGATGCCGCTGCTGAGGGCAATAAAGCAGCGTTAATGCCTGATAATATCAATGCTGGAGATTGGACTGCGCTGCGACAGCTTTTCCCCTTAACTGACGATTACATTCACCTTTCTACCTTTTTGTTGGCTTCTCACCCTAAACCTGTGGCAGATGAAATTGAGCGACACCGCAAAGGCTTAGATGCCAATCCTTCAGATTATTGGCATAAACACTTTGAAACCATTGATGGAAAAATATCCGCTGCGGCAGCAAGCTATATGGGTGGTGAAGCCGAACAAATTGCCCTCACTGACAGTACAACGATGGGGTTATCTTTGGTATACAGCGGGCTTAAATTACGCCCTAATGATGAAGTAGTGCAAACCGTACACGATCATTACTCTACCGATCTGTCTTTAAAACTGCGTGCAGAAAGAACAGGGGCTAACGTGCGCCGTATTACGTTATATGACACCCCTGCCACAGTGACAAGCTTGCAAGTTATCGATAACTTGGCAAAGGCCATTAATCAAAAGACTAAGGTGGTGGCTGTGACTTGGGTTCACTCTTCCACTGGGGTTAAATTACCTATCCGCGCTATGGCAGATGTGATTGCCAAAGCCAACAGCTCACGTTCTGAAGCTGATAAAATCCTATTTTGTGTCGATGGCGTACATGGCTTTGGCATCGAGGATGTTGATGTGAGTACATTAGGCTGTGATTTTTTTATTGCTGGCACTCATAAGTGGATCTTTGGCCCACGTGGCACTGGCATTATATGGGGCTCAAAGCGCGGCTGGAATAACTGCAGCGCAGTGATCCCAAGTTTCAGCCTATCCTACGATGTGTGGCTAGGTAATAGCACCCAAGCGCAAGTACCAATGGGTGAACATATGTCACCAGGAGGCTTTCACTCCTTTGAACATCGCTGGGCATTGCCTGCAGCGTTTGAGCTACATATGCGTTTGGGTAAAGCCAATGTGCAACAGCGTATTCATCAGCTCAATACCCAAACCAAGCAAGGCTTGGCAAAAATGTCACATGTCACCTTGTATACGCCAATGGCCACTGAACTATCATCGGGGCTGGTGTGTTTTGATGTCGATGGTTTGTCACCGCAACAGGTGGTAGAGCATATGCACACTAAGGGGATTATTATGAGCTCGACGCCTTATCGTGACTCATTCGCGCGTTTTGCGCCGAGCTTAATTAATAACGAAGCCGAGATTGATAAAGCACTCTCTGAGATACAAGCGTTGGCATAAGGTTTTGCTTTTAAAAAGTGTCATAAGTGCAAGTCAGTGTAATAACGGGGGGCCAGAATCCACGGTTGCTAGCGAGCCATAACATATAGGCTCCAGCAGCTACTACATGAACAAGGGAGTGAACATGAGCAGGGTTTATGTGATGCTGCGCTTGCTATGGTGGTGTTATAAGTCATCTTGAGTGACAGCTTAAATGTTCTCATCTACACTGCAGGCTAAGGTTAGCGAGTTGTCTGAGAGCATTTTGTGCTTACAAGGCAGCGAATAAAATGAAGCATTATTTTAAAGAGCGAGTAGTAAACACAATGATTAAATTTAAGCTTATGTTTAGTGTGTTACTCCTTGCTATGGCAACAGGCTGTTCATCACGAGTGCCCATCGATGCTTCTAAAACAACACAATATTCAACATCTCATGTGCTAGCAGGGCAAGCTTCTTGGTATGGCAGTAAATTTCACGGCAGACTGACGGCAAGTGGTGAAAAATACAATATGAGAGCCTATACTGCAGCCCATAAAACCTTGCCATTTGGCACTATAGTGAGGGTGACCAATACCGGCAATAATAAAAGCATCGATGTAAAAATTAACGATCGCGGCCCATTTGTTAAAGGCCGAGTGAGCGATCTTTCTCAAAAAGCGTTTCAACAAATAGCCAGTGTTGATCAAGGGATTGTAGCGATCAAAATTGACATTCTGGACGACAGCAATACCTTTAGATACAAACATTAATCTTGCCATCGCGAGCCACTATTTGACTCTGTTTAACTAGGCTCAACATCTTAGTTAATCTCTCTGTTCTTTATGACCTATCTCGCGTCATTTGTTTAAAGCTCTTCTCTTTAGCATTCAACATTTAGCATTTAGCATTTAGCATAGCCTATCAAAATAGGTTTTTTAGCTGACTAAATCGAGATTGCTGAGTCCGCGCTTATGCGCTTATGCCACCCAATATGTTGGGCATCGGCAAACTGTGTAATAACTTCTTCTTATAAATCGCCCTAAAAACGATCAAACGCATGAAATAACAGTAAAAAGCCTGATAGGCGAACGCCTTGTGCATTTAGTTTTCTTACAGTATTTACATAATTGTCGATAGTTCTTTTCATCTTCATAAAATTAGAGTTATTATTCTAATTTGTATGGGATGTAACCGCGTTACTGATTAATCAGCTTAAAAATACACTAGATCTTGGCTGCGAATAGCTATGTTTAGTTAGCGCTGCGGTATCTGTCTGCAATTGCTGATGCATTTAACTCGGTATAAAAATTTTTAACGGTATTAATTGATAAAAGCGCAAACGCCAGCAGGGTGTTTGTAGATGTACTTCAACATAAAAATGGATATGTATGAAAAAAATAATAATTAGGATCTTAGTGATCGTACTGGTTGTACTTTCTCCCATTCTGTATCTCGCAGGCACATTTGTTTTTACAGGCCCGATGCCAGATGATGAATTTCAGCAACAACTACCTACGATAGTAAAAAACCTTGAAGTAAAAATGGATGGTGAGGGTGAAGAGACCATAGTCATGATCCACGGTTATCCTGATAGTTTAGAGCTGTGGGACAAGCAAGTTGAATATTTAAAGCAAGACTATCGGATTGCTCGATTTACTTTGCCGGGGTTCGAGCTAGAAGATAATGGCCAAAGACCCGATTACAATATTCAGCAAATTCGCATGATTATGGATGCCTTTATCGAAAGTTTAGATAGAGATAAAGTGACTGTACTCGCTCATGACTGGGGCGCGTCTTATGCTTCACATTATCTTGCGCAAAATGACTTGGTCGACAGACTTATTCTTTTAGACATTGGCAGCTATGGTAACGAAAAATCACCAAGCATTAATGTTAAATACACCTTTGCCCTTGCGCTTGCTTGGGTTTTACCTGAATTTCTCGGTGAAAAATTAACGCTTTTTACTGCGGAAAACATATTAAAACTTGAACAGAATGTAGACGCGAATAAAAAAGTGGCTAATTTACGTTCTGATGCGCGTATGACTTACCCATACTGGCATTTATGGAACGCTATTTTATCAAAAGATTTACCCCAACGTGTTGCGGTGGAAGATTTTGGCACGCCTTTTCTTTTCATCTATGGCAAAGATAAGAATGTGTGGTTCCATGGTAAAGAGTGGTTGCAACAGGTTGTCGATTTGAATAAGGGTCAGGTTGAAGTGGTACCGGGCGGTCACTGGTTTATGGAGTCTTCTGCTGACTTAGTGAATCAAACTGTCGATGATTGGATACGTGCTAATTAAAAATAATAGTAATTGGTTAGCTATCACTAAGCCGATAGCGCCAGTAACTTAGTCACTGTGTTAAGAAAGGGGATACTTGTTGAGAGTATCCCCTTTTTTAGCATTTAGCCTGCGTCGATGCTGATACTTAGGTGGATTTAAATTTTGTTAAAACGTGCAGCTGGGATCTTGCGGCTTTATATCAGCGTTTTAGTTAACCTTGTGACCGCGCTTTAAAAGCGTAATTTCGTTTTAAGATAAAACTCAGTTAAGTTGATTACAATGTGAGACGATAAAATTATTGTCATGAATTGAACACTTAAAGAGGGTTTTATTATCAAAGATAATCACAGTTCAAACTCGTCTAGCCGTAAGCCTTGGGTGACTCTCGGCGTTATTGTATCCATAGTGATATTGTTTGCGGTGGTGTTTAATGTCATGCCCAAAGGGTTTAAAACCACCCATGAACAAATTGGCACAGGTAAGCCTGCATTTGTATTTGTTTATGATCCCAACCTTGCGGTGAGCAATAGCCAAACTGAACAAATGAATGAGGCTCGCGATCAGATTAGTGAGCAAGCGTTTTTTTTGATCGCCAGAATAGGCACCCCAGAGGGTGATCAATTGATTGCCAAATACCGTGCTAGCCCTGCTGAAGTGCTATTATTTGATCCCGCTGGTAACTTGGTTAAACGACAGTATGCATTGAGAACGGCTGCAGAGTTAATGCAGTGGGTTAACTAAATCAACTAGTAAGCTAAAGTAAGGCTTAAATCAGCCTTATTTTTACATATTAAAAAGCCTTGATAGCAAACACTATCAAGGCTTTGTTGTTTCTAGCGAGTCATTTGGCTTTATTAGCTAAACCTTACTGGCTTACTGCTTATAGACTTGACCGTCTTTCATCACAAAGGTCACGTTTTCCATTAAGCTGATATTGCTGAGCGGATCGCCATCAACGGCAATAATGTCAGCTAAAAACCCTGCTTTAATCTGCCCGAGGTTGTCTTGCTTGAGTAAAGCGGCGCTATTGATGGTCGCAGCTTGTAAGGCTTGGGCTGGGGTCATACCAAATGTCACCATACGTGAGAACTGCTTACCGTTATCACCATGGGGGTAAATTGCCGCATCTGAGCCAAATACCATGTTAGCACCAGCTTTTACCGCTGCTCTAAAGCTATCTCGCTGGGCTTGCGATACTAACTTTTCTTTATTGATGTTTGCTTCAGGTACACCATTAGCTGCGCCATAGGCGAGGGTGTATTCAGTGTTGTAGATATCACAAGAAAGGTAAGTACCAGCCTTTACAGCCATTTTTATTGCTTCTTTATCCATGAAACTACAATGCTCAATACTATCGACGCCCGCTCTGATTGATTCTTTAATGCCATTGGTACCATGGGCATGGGAGGCAACCACTAAGCCACGCATGTGGGCTTCATCAACGGCTGATTTTATTTCTTCATAGGTTAACTGCTGCACGCCGACTTTAGTGCCCTTAGAAAATACCCCGCCAGTGGCACACACTTTAATCGCATTAGCGCCATACTTGATATTTTCACGTACTTTAGCGCGCACAGCCCAAGGTCCATCAGCGACCCCTTGCGATTTTGATTTTTTTTCTGGGGATGAAAAGTTATCGTCGCAATGCCCGCCTGTAATACTAATCGGATGGCCAACAGCCCAAATTCTTGGCCCTGCAATTTCACCGGCATTAATGCCGTCGCGGGTGGCAATAACGGCGTAACCTGCAGCGCCTAAGTCCCGCACCGTGGTAAAGCCTGCCATTAAGGTTTTTTCGGCATTTTTAACCGCTTTAACGGTTTGGCGTGGAATAGAATAATTTTGCGAGGCTAAAAAATTATCCTCGGCATCACCGCTAAGGTGAACATGCATATCCATCATCCCAGGAAGTAAGGTTTTACCGCTTAAATCGATAAGCTTGTAATCATTATCTGTAGTGATTTTGGCTTGTTGGGTGACTTGGGTTATTTGATTGCCATTAATGACAATGGCCACGTCATTAATGGTTTTGCCTTTTACTACATCGACGTATGCATCAGCGATTAATAAGGTTTGTTGTGCCAGTGCGGGCAGGCTTAGCGTCAGCGATATTGCCGCTGCGAAACTGAATTTTGTTAGACCTTTTAATTGTTTATTTGGCTTTACCATCTGCGTGGTTTTCCTGTTTATTGTAGGTATAAGTAAGCGAGAAAACCATCATACGACAATTGTTAAGCTAGTGTTAATGCTTAAGGCGATTGAATTGTAATGACTAATGTAGAAAATTATTGCCACATCTATTGTTGATAGTTATTGCCACCCCCCGCTTTATATTGATGGCAAATATCTGCCTAATCCCGTGTGCAGTAGTTTTGTGCTGCCATACTTCTTGTATAGTTAATACTAGCTTTCGCATTCAAGGTAAGGTTTATATGGCCACTCTTTCTGACAATGACTTAATGGCTCAGCTAAAAGATCATTTATACGATCACTTAGAGGATCATTTAGCGGATCACTTTGAAAAAAGCGCAGTGGTGTTATCAGCGCAGGCAGTAAGAGACGCCGAGCAGTATTGGGCATCAAGCCATAACAATAGTACTTGGCCCTTAATGGTTAAGGCTGCTAGCAGTTTTGTGCAGCGCTTTGGCAGCGCTTTTAATACATCGCAAGCAATATTGGTGGTTGTGGGTCAGGGCAACAATGGTGGTGACGGTTATTACATTGCCAAATTATTACTGCAACAGGGTAAAAAGGTCGTGGTTTATGCGCCTTTTGGCGCGCCCAAAGCGGGCATCGATGCGCAGCAAGCCATGAATGAATTTTTAGCGGCTGGTGGTAGTGTTCATACCACTAAACCTAGCGCATCTTATCCGATCATTATTGATGCGCTATTTGGCAGTGGTTTAACCCGAACACTATCTGCTGCGGCGATAAAGGTTATTGATGACATTAATCAAACTGCAGAGCAGGTTTACGCGGTTGATGTGCCCAGCGGTTTAAATGCCGATAGCGGCCAGCCTGAGCCGATTTGCGTTAATGCCACTGCCACCCATAGCTTTATTGCTTATAAGCCGGGGCAACTCACTGCATATGGGCCAGCATCTTGTGGGGCACTGTCGTTAGACTCTTTAGGGCTTGAGCCTATTGCTGGTACAACAAAAGAGAATTGGCGCTACGATCCAAGGGTAAATATGCTGCCATCACGCAGGGGTAATACCCATAAAAGTCATCATGGTAATGTCAGCGTTATTGCAGGTCTTGGCAATATGGCTGGCGCTGGCATTATTGCTAGCCGCGCAGCCTTAAATGCTGGCGCTGGGCGGGTATTTTTACAGTGTGAGCCAAGCCATTTTGTCGCCTGCTTAAGCCAATCTCCTGAGATTATGTTTTCTGATAGTACCGAAAACACCTTAAAGCAAAACGCCGTGCTGGTGGTCGGCCCAGGTCTTGGCCGCGGCCAACAAGCGCAGCAAATCATGCAAACGCTATTAACCCTTCAACCCAACTCTGGCGTTGATAATAAACGCAGCCTCGGGGTGTTAGATGCGGATGCGCTGCGTTATTTGGCAAAGCATCAGCAAACGGTAACGCCTTGGGTGCTAACTCCCCATGAGGCAGAGGCCGCTGGCTTGTTGGGCATATCTGCCACTGAAGTTACAAACGATCGCGTTGCCGCTGCGCTGGCACTACATAAAAAATATCAAGCAGTCGTGGTATTAAAAGGGGCTGGCACACTAGTCGCCCATCAAGGTGGAGTCAATTTTTGCCATTCTGGCTCAGCAGCTATGGCCACACCGGGCATGGGCGATTGCTTAGCAGGTATTATTGCTGCACTTATCGCCCAAGGGCTATCGGCGGTTGATGCGGCTATTACAGGGGTGAACTGGCATGCCACACTAGGCCATCAACTTGGCCAAACTCAGCGAGTGGTACTGGCCAGTGATATTTGCCAGCAGCTGAAATTAGGCCGTCATTAACTCACAATAGCGTAGTGGTTTTAGTATTTATTTGCTGTAGCGCTGTGAACTTAGGCTGTCTAAACAAATTCTAATGCTGAATAAATATGCATTTGGATGCAAATAGAAGTGGTCGGATGAGTACCTAATTGGCCACCAATAATCTTAACATTCAAAGATCAATTATTTGACGCTAGTTGTCTGTGACTAAAGGCGCGAACCTAATACATTATAAATTGATGCTAAGACGATATTGTAAAACACTGGCTTAACTAAGCCATATAAGTGTTTGTGGGTGATTGGCGGCAGCTGTTGATTATTTCTACGCTCCCTATCGTCAATTATATGACAAGTCAAATATTTATTAAATTTGTTAACTCGTTTTAATCTTGAGTCTATATTGCTGTAAATAATAGTTTTTTTGACGTGCTGTCGTTTTATTGGCTCTGTTGTCTTATGGTTTTTTTTAATTATGATGTAGCGCGAACAGACCACTGTTGGTTATTTATATTCATCCATTATCGCCCTTGAGTCTGCAGTCTTCTTTTACGTCATAACTAGAGATATTTACATGAAAACCAATAAGTTTTTCGGTGCCGTCGCTGCTGTGTCAGCAATGTACATCTTAATACCTAATCAAAGTGCTCATGCCCATGGTTGGGCTGAATTTCCTGAAGCAAGACAATCAATTTGTTACGAGCAAGGTGGCTTGTGGAGTGGCACACCACCTAATGCGGCTTGTGCACAAGCCAAAGCGATTTCTGGTACTTATCCATTTATTCAGCGTAATGAATTTGCCATTAATATTCCTGCACCGACATACAATGATATGGAAGTGGTAAAAGCGGCTATCCCTGATGGCAGCTTATGTTATGCCAATGATGCGCAAAAAAGCGGTATGGGTGCTGAGCATTCACAGTGGACCCGCACTGAGTTACCAACAGGCACTTTTGAGTACGTGTTTAATGCAACCGCGCCTCACAACCCTTCATTCTGGCAGTTTTATTTAACCAAGCCTGGTGTTGATGTGTCTAAGCCACTTAAATGGGATGACTTAGAGTTAATCCAAGAGTACGGCAATGTTGCTGTGGATGCCGATAAAAAATACCGCATGGACATTGCGATCCCAGCCGATCGCTCAGGTGATGCGATTTTGTTTACTCGCTGGCAGCGAGATGACACCGTTGGTGAAGGATTCTATAACTGTAGTGACATTACCATTTCAGGTGATTCACCGGTTGAGCCTGTACCAAGCGAGCCATACTTAGAGCAAGGCGATGCCTTTATTCCTGCTGATATCAGCCTTAATACCCCTCAGCTTGGTGAGTCGGTTAATTATAAAGTCTTTAGTGACAATGGTGATATTCACTCTAGCTTTTCGTTAGAAATTACCGCAGACAATCAACTCGATTGGGATCGCTTATTAGCCTCACAAGTCAACGGTTATTACGAGACTCAATATAGCGGTAACGTGTTTATTGGCCGCTGGCATGCAGAAATGAATCACTATATGTATTTCAGAAATGAGCTACATAATAACTTCTTTAATGCCAGTAATGGACAGGCTTATGGAGAGTTCAGTATCACAGCAAACAATGAGTTTGTTGAAGCTGTGATTACGCCAACAGTGTTAAAAGAAATTACTAACGCTAGCGTTACCCATGGTGAGTACGTGGTATTAACGCCAGCAAGCAGCAAAGGCGATATTGAACAAATCTCTTGGGTGCAAGTGGCAGGTTTGCCGATTGAAACCGCTATTGGTCAAAATGATGAGCTAATTATCAACACTGTTTTGCTTGAGAATGTCGCCCAAGAAGTCAGTTTTGAGCTTACTGTTTCAGGTCAAGGCGAAGAAGATAAAACGGTTTATAGTTTTACTATTACCCCAACTGACGTAGAACCAGGACCAAGCCCTGAGCCATTGCCTGGAGAGCAATGGAGTGCATCTGCTGTTTATAATGGCGGTGAAAAGGTGATGCATAATAACCAAGAGTGGACTGCTCAGTGGTGGACTCAAGGTGAAGAGCCTGGTACTACAGGTGAGTGGGGCGTGTGGCGTTAATAGCCCTCATGCTTGTTTGCTAAGGTTTTAAACATAATCGCAGTAAACCCTAACGGCCAATCATTGATTGGCCGTTTTTTTATGCTATATCTAAAATATGATCTGGCCAAATGCGCTTTATAAATGTGTTGGTATTTTACTCTATAGAATGTCGTTTTAGTTAATTGAATTGGTGTGATGGTAGATAAAGGACTGCGGCCATTAACTAGAACTTACTACTGAAATTGGTATTTTGGTGGGGAGAACGCTTGTATTGTTTTTATATACAATCAGTTATATAACGATGGAATTATATAAAGATATTTTGCATGATTTAATTGTTATCTAGTTGCTGAATATGAAGGTATCGGGGATACCATATTTAATTAACTAAAAATAAAGGCCGTATTTAAGGGCCGTATTTAAGGATTAAATTTAACGGTCTCATGTTAGCGACCAGCGAAAAGGAATCCCATAACGATGAATTTAAATATTGTCAGCGCCGAACAGGCTGCGCAGCAAAAGTATGAATTAATAATTATTGGTTCTGGTTTTGGCTCTTCATTTTTTTACTTGAGGCGCTAAAAAAAATTAATGGTAATATTCTGGTGCTGGAATGGGGCGATTATCATTCGTGGAATTGGCAATTATCCCAAGGTAAAAATTCGGCTGCTGATCCTGCCGATACCTTTAAAAAAAATACAGCTGAAAAAGAATGGAATTGCACCATTGGTTTTGGTGGTGGAATGAATTGCTGGTTTGCCCAAACCCCTCGATTTCATCCTGCAGATTTTAAAACCGCCTCTTTGTATGGGGTCGGCAATGACTGGCCGATTTCCTATGACGATCTTGAGCCCTATTATTGTGATGTCGAAAGCATTATGTCGGTGTCAGGCGACCCTGATATGCAAAGCATGTTTCCTCGCTCAAAACCTTATCCCCAGCCGCCCCATAGACCCACTGCCATTGATCGCATCATGAAAAATGCCAATATGGACAGCCACTTTATCATGCCAACGGCCAGAGCAAGGGTGTCAACTGATACACGGGCGGCCTGCTGCTCTAATGCCAAATGTAATTTATGTCCCATTCAGGCCAAATTTACTGTGCATAATGGTTTTCAGCAGGTGTATTCAGACCCAAGAGTGCATACCTGTTTAAACTCTGAAGTAAGGCATATGCAGCACAGTGATAGCGCGGTTTCTAGCGTGGTTTTTATCAACAACAATCAAGAATATACCGTCAGCGCCGACAAGTTTGTTTTAGGCGCCAACGCCATACAAAGCCCTGCGATATTGCTACGATCGAAAATGGATTTTGGTGACACGGGCCTAGGGCTACACGAGCAAATTGGGATAAAAGTAGAGGTGTATTTAGACGGTTTAGAGAACTTTGATGGTAGCACTATTACCACAGGGCTCAATTATGCCTTGTATGATGGCGAGTTTAGAAAAGATCACGCTTCTTGTTTGATTTACTTTGAAAATCGTTGGCCTTATGGCTTTAGAAAAGAAGTGGGTCGCTGGCGAGAAACCCTGCCATTAGTCATTGTCGCTGAAGATCTCCCCCAAAAATCCAATAATGTCACTATTGATGCTACTACAGGGCAGGCGGTAGTGAGCTATACCGGAGAATCTGAGTACGCCCAAAAAGGTATTGAGCAGGCTTTAGCGCAATTACCTAAGGTACTTGATGCATTACCTGTGGAAGCGATTCATTTTCGTGGCTGGCGGCCGACTGAATCACATTTACAGGGCACCTTGAGAATGGGCAACATTGATGATGGCTCAGTGGTAGATGCAAACCTTATTCATCATCAATACCGAAACTTATTTGTGGTGGGCACATCAGTATTTCCAAGCTGTTCTTGTGCTAATCCTAGCTTAACGGCTGCAGCATTAGCAGTGCGCGCAGCGAGAATGGGGGTTTAATATGAGTGGTACTAGTCTTTCTCGGCGCTCGTTTCTTAAAGTTGCAGCGGTTGGCGCAGGGCTGGGTGGGGCGGTATGTTATGGAGTGCATACATTAAATACCCAAAATTTTATCGTTTCTAGCCTTGATCGTTTACTGGGTAAGCTAAATATTAGCGATGAAAACCTGCAATTGTTTTGTGATCATTTTACCGCTGAATATGGTGAGATGAAGCTGCGTGCCATTATTATATTAGATCAATCTTCAATGTTTGATTTGGTTGTTAAAAAGCGTGCTATTTGGATTGATAAGTATGAGCGAAAATTAGTCACTGATTTTATGATGTCGACCAATTATTTCCAAGTCAGTAACCCTGCCACAGAGGCGCTGCAATACTACGGCGCTAATCGGCCTTGTTATAATCCCTTTGCCCGCTTTGACGTCGGTTGATTGCTGTTGATAAAACCATAATACCCTGTCAGTTATGCCTTTCATAAAATAGTGGCCTTTGACTTTAACAAGTGAAACTTGTTAAGCCAAAGGTCATAATCTTGCAAAATCTCCATTAAAGTTTTCCCTCAATAAGTCGATGTCTATATACAGGTCTAATCGTGTACTACACGAATATTAGAGGCCAATGTTATTGAGTCATGTTATTAAGTACTTTAATGCTCAATAAAGGCTGTTTAAGAGTAATAACCACTCGCCAAACCCCATACTGACAACTGAAATAACTTGATATTCAGGTCATTAATCACGGTGAATTTAAGCTAATTCCTCCGATTTATATTTTAAAGTAGGCTTAATCTTTAAAGGTAGTTATATGAGTATTGATGTCTCAATTAAGAGAATGCTTCAAATTACAATTTCGTTATCATTATTGGCTTTAATCGTTTTAGTTTGGGTGAGCAATGCCCAGCAATCTTCTATTTATGAAAGTGTGTTAAATGAAGAAAAACAGGTTAATACTATTTTTGCTTTAAAAGATACTCGCTATGATGTTGTACAAATTCAGCAGTTTTTAACCGATGTTGGCGCAACAAAAAGTGATGAAGCCAAAGCCGAAGCGTTAGCAAGTTTGCATGCCGCTCAAGCAAATATGGATAAACTTATCAGTTCGGCACCGGAATATACTGCAAGAGCTCAATCGATTAAACGTCAAATTAATCAATTGCATGAATCTGGTGTGAATATGGCAGATGCTTACCTAACTCAGGGGACCGATGCTGGTAATTTACTGATGAAAGGTGCTGGTGGCTTTGACCAAGCATCGTCAGAGTTAGCTGATAATTTAGATGAATTAGCCCAAGAGTTAGATGGTAAATTTACTGTTGCGGTACAAGAAACCCTAAATTCCACCATGCAAGCTGCCAGTGTGCAATTGTGGGGCAGTATTGGCATTGGTGTGTTTATTATCATTATTTTGTCAGCCCTTTACCGCAATATTTTCACTCCGCTTAACGCTTTAGATAATTCCATGAGTAATGTGGCTTCAGGCTCTAAAGATCTTACCGTGGCGCTAGATGACAGTGGTAATAGCGAAATTAATCAGGTCGCTGGCAACTTTAATGTATTTGTAGGTAATATTCGTGAGTTAATTATTGATTTTAATGGTAATACTCAGCAGTTAGGTACGGCAAGTGTGCAGCTTAAATCGGCCAGTAACGAAACCTTAGCGGGCATGCAGCGCTTACAAGGTGAAACCGAACAAGTTGCTACAGCGATGAATCAAATGCAAGCAACCGTGGTGGAAGTAGCTAATAATGCCGAACTAGCGGCGCAAGCAGCTAAAGATTCTGATACCCAAGCGGTCCATGGTGACATGATAGTTCAGCAAACGATCGCTTCGATCGATAACCTCTCTGGCGGGGTTGAACAAGCTGCCAATGCGTTACAAAAATTACAAAACGATGCCGATAATATAGGTAGCATTTTAGATGTGATCCGCAGTATTTCAGAGCAAACTAACTTACTGGCACTCAATGCCGCCATCGAAGCTGCCCGCGCGGGCGAGCACGGGCGTGGCTTTGCGGTAGTGGCAGACGAGGTCAGAACCTTGTCTAAACGAACTCAAGATTCAACTAATCAAATTCAGCAAATGATTGGACAATTACAAACGGGTGTTAAAGATGCGGTATCGGTAATGGACTCAAGCCGTGAGCAAGCCGATAAAAGCACCGTTCAGGCAGCACAAGCGGGTGAGGCCTTAGCTAAAATTACCGAATCGGTGGCGATGATTTCTAATATGGCCACCCAAATCGCCACAGCAGCAGAAGAGCAAACCGCGGTCAGTGATGAAATTAATCGTAATATTGTCAATATTAGTGATGAAGCCAGATTAACGGCCAGCAATGCCGACCAATCACATAGTGCCAGTGTGCAGGTTAATCATTTGTCACAGCAATTAAGAGAACAAATTGGTCAATTCAAGACAAGTTAGTGAATTATTTTTAAACAAGCTAGAGTCAATGTGACAGTTTTGCCACTAAAATATCCGCTATTTAGAGGCTAATGCTGTGTTATAGCATTGTGCTAAAAGCACTGTGGTGGAGACCTAAGGGAGATAGACCCATTCCCTTAGGTTTTTTCATCAATACCAAGCGATGTAAGTTATCATTATCCCAATAAGCTGATGTATCATTCTGCGCTATATCCAGCTCGCCAGTTGCTCTTTAGTGGGCTTACTGCCTTTATGAACCACTTTTTCATCCACCACCACAGCAGGTGTGCTCATTACACCATAAGCCATAATTTGCGCCATGTCGGTGACTTTTTCTATTGTGACAGTAACGGCTTTTTCATCGGCAACTGCTTGGGCAAGTTCTGCTGTTTCAAGACACTTTTTACAGCCGGAGCCTAATATTTTAATGGTTCTCATGATAAATCCTTATTTATTGAGCTGTTAAATCACCGATGTTTTTTACATCAGTAAAATCATAAAAATGGCGTAAAGGCATTAAACAGCCAACCGACTAGGGTAAACGCCACCAATAGCAGGCAGAATAATATTGCCAGTAAGCGCCACTGCATAACCTGTTTTAGTAAGATAAATTCTGGGAAGCTGGCAGCAACGGTGCTCATGCAAAATGCCAGTGTGGTGCCTATGGGTAGGCCATTAACAATTAAGCTTTCCATCACAGGAATTACCCCGGTGGCGTTTGAATACAGCGGGATCCCCAGTAGTACTGCAGCAGGTACTGACCACCATTGGCCATCGCCTAAATGGGCCTCAATCCAACCATCGGGTACAAAGCCGTGCAGCGCTGCCCCAAGGCCGACACCAATAATGACCCATTTCCATACTCGGCCAAAAATATCGAACATCTCAGTTTTGGCAAATTGATGCCGCTGTGACATTGATAGCGCTTGGGTTTGAATATCGTCAGGGTTATTAGCAGTGCTATGTTGTTGACCGCGTTTGAGGGCTTCAGCGGCAAAAGATTGTAGCCAGCGCTCAGCTTTTATTGCATCGAGAAAAAAGCCGCCTAACATGCCGACACTCATGCCAACCACGACATATAAAATGGTGAATTTTATCCCCAGTAGGCTCATGAGTAGCAAGATGGCTACTTCGTTGATTAGCGGTGAGGTGATCAAAAAGCTCATGGTGATCCCAAGGGGGATCCCGGCTGAGGTAAAGCCAAGAAATACCGGAATACTGGAGCAAGAACAAAATGGTGTTACCACCCCAAATCCAGAGCCCATCAAGTAACCTAAGCCCTTGGGTTTACCAGCTAAATAGTCTCTGACTCGTTCAACATTTAATGAGGCTCGCATTAAGGCTATGAGGTAGATCATCACCAGCAGTAGGGCAAAAATCTTAGTTACGTCTTCAACAAAAAAATGCAGTGCATCCCCAAGCTTTGTCTGCGCTGACAAGCCCAATAAATCGTAAATTAGCCATGATGCAAAATCAGTGAAAATTTGAAACATAGGTTAATGCTCAAAAAAACGTCTTATAGCCAAGATAGCGGATTTTTAGCAATGAAAATAAGCGCTAGCTCTCGCTTTTGCATAAAGGGCTGGAGCGTAAAGGTTTGTCACAATATCGGTTAAATAAAGCTAAAACACCACTTAAGCTTGGTGCTTACAGAAGTTATAACTGAAGGGGTTTGAAACTGAAAACCAGCCTCGCATTTGGGGTAAACCTTAATGCGAGGCTGTGGTCTAGATATTGTGAAGTGGGATTAAGTTAATGATTAAATTGTACTTAATTTTTTCTACTTCATGATAATTTCTCTTAATCGGTATTCTCCGGTTAAGGTTCTTACATTGGGATAAGTTTTAGTGATTTTACGGCTATTGTCTTGATTGGCTTGGCCCCAACTTTTCATGAAGTTTTTATACTTTTCCTGATTGGGTTCTAAATCGGCACTATTTTCAAACATCACCATTAGCACCATATTGAATTCGCCACTTTGTGGTAATTCACTGGCAAAAATTTTCCAATCTTTAATATAACCCAGCTCTTTTTGTAACCGTACCGCTTTAACCCAACTTTCTCTTAAGCCTTCTAGGTAAACGTCTTCCATGTTGGGATCGATCCTCACCGTGGTCATTGAAGTCACTTCTTTTCCAATGTCATAGTCTTTATAAATCTCAAGCTCAGCCTGAGAAGAAACGGCAAAGAGTAAGCTGCATAATCCGATTATTAATACGATATATTTCATCTTAATCTCTCTTAGGTTGTTAAAAAATTAACACCGAGAAGTATAGTGACGAATGGGTTAATAGCGAGTGGCTAAGGCTTAATGAAGACTTTCTATTTACGCTTAGCAGCTTTTAATAGCGCTAAAAAGAGAGGGAGAGGATGGGTTTAAATCTGAGTGGAACAAGCGGTGAAGGGAATGATTGTTTTATCGCATCGTTCCCTTCGCTGGGTCTGGTTTGGTACGAATTAGTCGTGATGGGCTTTTAGCTGTTGGAATAGCACATCTTTTAAATTAGCCCGCTGCACTTTAAGTTGGTGCATGTGTTCGTCATCGGTTGGGCTGCCATCAATTTCTAACTGACGGATTTCATAATCCAGTAGATGGTATTGCTTTGATTGCTTTTGAAATGCTTCATCTTTATGTGTTAAATCAACAATGTCTTGCTTAAATTCTGGAAAGTCGAAAATTAGTGCGTGATTCTCATTTAACATAGATAACCCCTAAATGGTGAACAGAAATTCAGTATTTTGGAACTGAGTTCACTATAGCATTATGTTGTTTAAAAATGGGGAGCTAGTTAACAAATATTAATGACTTTTTTTCTAAAAATAGAATTGATTTGAGTGAGTTAGGATGGGTTATTTATTATCTTAACCCACCCATTCAGTTACTCATATTTCTAGCCGTTAGCTTGCACATGTTTAAGGGCGGCTTGTAAGGCTTCATAGCGGAACAAAAAGGTGTTTTCAGTTGGCAGCGAATCAATCACATGAAACTTCTGCAGCTGATCTTTGGTTTGCAGGTTAGGGCACAATAAAAATACTTCACAATGGGCATCTTGGGCATCTTTAATGGCATTTTCTAGCGCTAGCCCAACAGTCACATCGATCATCGGCACGTCAGTAAGATCGAGGATCATCGCTTCATAATCACTCACACTGGTATGTTGGCGAGAGATCGCTTTTGATACGCTGAATATCATTGGCCCTGACAGATAGAAAAACAGCACTTTACCATTGGCTTGATCCAGCAGGCCGCGTTCGCTTTGAGTCAGCGGCACATCGTTTTGATCGGCATCACTAATGGCTTTTACTTGCCTTGCTTGCTGCTGGCTTAATTGTTCAATGATAATAATGTTAGAAATAAATACCCCAAGGCCAACGGCAACAATCAAATCGACAAATACGGTTAAGATCATCACCCCGTACATAATAGCCATGCCTTGCATACTGACTTTGTGAGCCCGTTGAATGAAGCTCCAATCAAGAATATTAAAGCCCACATAAACCGCAATACCAGCTAAAACGGCCATAGGTATTGGCTCTGTTAAGCCGCCAGCCACAAGTACCACTAATGCCAGCATTAGCGCGCGAACCATACCAGAAACAGGCGAGCGGGCGCCTACCTGAATATTGGTCACTGTACCCATAGTAGCACCTGCGCCAGGCAGGGCGCCGAATAAACCTGAAATCATATTAGCCAAGCCCTGACCCCGTAACTCTTTGTCTGAGTCGTGCTCTTTACGGGTCAATGAGTCTCCGATAACGGCGGTGAGTAACGTATCGATACAGCCTAAGGTGCCTAACACCAAGGCATCAATCACCATGGTAATAAAAATATCCGCATTTATGTGCGGTATCACTAAAGAAGGTAACCCAGCAGGAATAACCCCAATACGGCGAATGCTGTCACTATCAAATAAAATCACTGACAGTAACGTGATGGCGACTAAGGCAACCAGTTGCGCAGGGACGTATTTACGATAGCGCTGAGGAAACAAAAATAATGTCGCTAAAGTCAGTAAGCCTAAAAATAGTTCAGCAAACTTAATATTGCTTAAGGTGTCTGGGAGGGCTGATAAGGTGCCTAACACACCACCTGCAGGAGCGGCATGACCTAACAATGGTGACAGCTGTAAGATGATTAAAATCACCCCAATGCCTGACATAAAGCCTGAAATGACACTGTATGGCATTAAGGTGACGTATTTACCTAGCTTGAGCATGCCGAGTAAAAATTGAAAACCGCCTGCCATCATCACCACGGTAAAGGATATTGCCATTCCTGATTCAGGGTATTTGGCCACCATGCTGGTTAAAATGGCGGTCATAATCACTGTCATAGGGCCGGTCGGTTCAGATATTAAGCTTGATGAGCCGCCAAATAAGGAGGCAAAAAAGCCCACTAGTATCGCGCCCCATAATCCGGCTTCGGCGCCAGCGCCAGAGGCAACACCAAAGGCCAGTGCCAAGGGTAGGGAAATGATGGCTGTGGTGACGCCACCAAACAAATCGCCTTTAAGATTGACGTCTTTGAACCGTTCCTTAAACAAAATGCTAACCTCTTAGACCATAATTGGCGCAACTTTATCAAAAAATTAACTATTTTGTATAGATAAGAGGCGGTTGTTTATATCGATAAGCAACTGAATAGCGCAGCTGTAGAGGCAAATGTTTAACTATTTTGTATAGATAAGAGGTCGGTTGTTTATATCGATAAGCAACTGAATAGCGCAGCTGTAGAGGCAAATGTTTAACTATTTTGTATAGATAAGAGG